>CAZCBW010000001.1:0-86043 GCA_964497065.1 uncultured Candidatus Brevefilum sp.
ATAAACCTGATGAGGTCTTTAATGATATTGTTGCACTAAAAGTTTGAAACCACCTTCTAAAATACTTATATTAAGAGAATTTAGTGTTGATGGCTTGTTAGAGGGTATTGAACAAGGTTACGTCTTTGTTGATTTCGATGCTAGAACTAGGCATAATCACGGAACAAAATTCCGCTTACGTCAAAATGAGTTACCTTCATTATATAAATTGTAGTAATTTAGACTTAATCTGACATATAATCTCTAGACAGGATCTGTCAGGGGAAATTGGCTGTCGTTTTCTGCGCTCACCTCCAGTGAATAAAGCTGATCCAATTGTTTTTCTTTCGCCAAATGTTTGCTTTCTTCAAACGTTTGGGCTGGCGTTCTGCCATCGCAATATCGACCACTGTGAGGACGTTTGTAATTGTAATATATCATGTATTGATCCAAATCCTGCTGCAGTTCCACCAAAGAGGTATAGATTTTCTTGCGGAATGCAATCTCATAAAATTCCTGCTTGATCGTTTTATGAAGCCGCTCACAGATGCCATTCGTTTGGGGAGAACGGGCTTTCGTGCGGGTGTGGTCAATATCCTCAAGAGCCAGATACAGCTGGTAATCATGGGTCTCTACTTTCCCACAGTACTCTGTGCCACGATCTGTCAAAATCCGTAATAGAGCTATCTCTTTTTCCTCAAACCACGGGATGACCCGATCATTGAGAATATCGGCGGCGGTCAGACCGTTATGAGCCGTATAAAGCTTGGCAAAGGCTGCCCGGCTGTAGGTATCGATGAAAGTCTGTTGGTAGATGCGTCCAATGCCTTTGATCGTACCCACATAGTAGGTATCTTGAGACCCCAAATAACCAGGATGGTGGGTTTCGATTTCTCCGTAGGCTTCTTTTTCCGCCTGGGCCCGTTCCAGGGCCTGTAGTTGAGCTTCGGTGAAAATCAGGTTCTCTTTGGCCGCCTTTTCCTCCAATGCTTTCAAGCGTTTCTTGAAAGTTTCAAGGTTATGCCTAAGCCAGATCGAACGCACTCCGCTGGGAGAAACCACAATCCCTTCCTGTCTCAATTCGTTCGAAACCCTCACCTGCCCTAATGCTGGATTATCGATGGCTATCTGGACCACCTTTTCCTCAATCTCCGGCGCTACCCGGTTTTTCAAGAGTGGCTTCTGGCGGCTGATTTCTTGCAAGCCTGCTTCCCCTTTTTCGTCATACAGTTTCTTGAACCGATAGAAACTATCTCGGGAATACCCCATCACTTCACAGGCTTTGCTCACATTGTCCAGCTCTTGTGCCAGACGCAGCAACCCAACTTTGTTCTTTATGATTTTTTGATCTTTTGTCATCTTTCACTCCTTTTTTGTTTATTGTAGTAGAAGTGTCAGATTAAGTCAGATCATTTACATATAAATCTAAGTTGAAATTTAAACAAAAAGCAGATCAATATCTATTTCTTCGTAGCTAAAATTGATTTATTTAAAAATCATCCTTTAATAAAAGAAAAATCACTCAGAATAATAATTTTCATCTGAATGATATTTATAGAATTATTAATAATCCAAACTATTAGTTTAAATTAATCATCAAGGGTGCTGAATTCATCCGGCACCGGATGCCTCCCAGACCAGACAACTTTGCGGAAATAGGTCGGGTCTGTATTGCCCTCTGAGTTGATCAATAGAACCTCAGAGCTGCGGTCAAGTTTCAGGGCTTTGCGGAGTGGCTCATATTCCGGCCGCTGCATGATGAACATCAGCGCACCAAGCGTGGCTGCGCCAGACTCCCCTGAGACGATGAAGGGGTCGCTCGCCAGTGGAACACCATAAACACGCATGCCCTTGGCCGCGACATAATCAGGGCATTTGACAAAAGCATCTGCCGTATCCCATAACACACGCCATGCCTGTGGATTTGGGTCACCGCATGCCAGCCCGGCCATGATCGTATCCAGGTCACCAGCAAAACTGTATGGTTCGCCATCACCGATTTTGGCAGATTCAAATAGACAGGCGGCTTTATCCGGTTCAACCACCACGGAATAAGGCCTTTCAGGGCCAAATAACTGGGCATAAAACCCTATTGTGGCTGCTGCCAAGCTGCCGACGCCGGCCTGTACAAACACATGGGTTGGGCGAATAATCCCCTGCGCAGCCAGCTGTTCTTGAGCCTCTGCGAAGGCTGTTGTATAACCCTGCATCACCCAGCGAGGAATGTCTTCATAGCCCGGCCAGGATGTATCCGATATCACCTGCCAGCCGTTTTTCTGCGCATCTGCATTGACCTGCCGGACGGCGTCATCATAAGTACCTTTGACCACTTCAACTCGAGCGCCATTGCTCTCAATTGCTTGGATGCGTGCCATAGAGGTGTTCTCGTGCACGTAAATCACCGACTTGAAACCGAGCCGTGATGCCGACCAGGCTACACCCCGGCCGTGATTGCCGTCTGTGGCGGCTGCAAACGTCAAGTCTCCCAGGCGCTCGCGCACCAGCTTCGTCCCTTCTGCAGAAAAAATATCCAGCTCATCCAGCCCCAATTCTGACTTGACGAAACTATAAATTGCATAAGACCCCCCTAAAACTTTAAAAGAGCTCAAACTGAGACGAAATGATTCATCTTTGACCCAGATGCCGCCTAAGCCAATCATCGCGGCCAATCTCGGTAAGCTTTTAAGCGGACTCACATTATAGCCAGGGATGCGGCTGTGAAAGGCACGGGTCTGTCGGGCAATACCGGTTGGAAAAAATTCATCGACTGCCGGACTGTGTTCAATCGAACGGGCCCGAGGGTTTTCAATCCAGGTAATCGGTTGCGCTTCTGTCATAGTATCCTCCAAATTTAATTGTCAGACAAATGATACTACATGCTTTAAATAAATGGTACCCTATCTTCCTCACGAATCCACATGAGGATGGTAATAAGGGAAGTGGTTGATTGATGATAAAACCGATAGCAGCTGGAATTTTAGATTATTAACCGAGGTTGTTCAGTATTTTTCTTCTCGACGGCCAGCCGGCAATCACAGCGCCCAGTGTTAATACACCTGTACCAATCCACATCCAGTTAACCAATGGATTGATAAAAATCCTAAAGGTTGCTTCAGTAAGGGTCACCGGCCGCCAATCAATTAAGATGGCATAAATATCCTTCTCAATTGTCGAGCGTATCCCGGGTTGAGTAATGGACATCCCAATATCAAAGTAGACATCCCGCTGGGGGTAGAGGGCGCCAATCGGATATCCCTGTTGAGAGACTGCTAAAACAGCCTCGGTGACATTCCGCCCATCCTGGCTGTCATAGCTGTCCAGCCCGTCAAAGCGAAATTCGTAATCAGCCAGTGTAATGCTTTCACCCACAGCCAGAGTCACCTGGGTTTCTTGCTGCAGCCCCTCGATACCGATGATCCCAACACCAATCAGAACGATACCAAGATGAACCAACAGCCCGCCATAACGCTGCCGGTTTCTGATAAAAGGTGAGGTTAAGGATGTAAATATTCTTCCTGGCTTGTTCCGCCTGTGGTTCACAACACTGCGTATGAATTCATTCAGGATAACCAGCACGGCAAAAATGGCCAGACATAAAGCAGCCAATGTGTAAACAGAAGTGACACCGCCCAACAACCATGCAGCAGCCAGCCCCATGATCGAAATTCCAAAGGGAATATACAGACGGGTTTTCACCCGTGAAAGAGAAGTGCTGCCCCAGGCTGCCAGCGGACAGATGCCGACCAGCAATAACAAACTCGTAAATAAGGGGCCTGTGATCCTTTTATACCAGGCTGGGCCAACAGTAATCTGAGTATCTGTAAGCAGCTCAGAAACAAGGGGATAGATCACACCCAGAAAACAAACCATCAAGATGCTGAGCAGCACCAGGTTGGTAAACAGAGTCAACACCTCTCGTGAAAAAGTAAATTCTGGCTCATATCCAGGATTCAATCCCTGCCACCTGTAAATCAAAAGGATTAAAGGCACCAGTAAAAACACCGACAGGTAGATGAACTTCGGCACACCGACATCGCTGTCAGCAAAGGAATGCACCGAGGACAGCACGCCAGAGCGGGTGATGAAGGATCCAAAGATCACCAGCACATAGGTCAGCAATGCCAGCACCAGATTCCAACGTTTAAACCCTTCCCTCCTTTTCTGCAGCATTGCCGTATGTAAAAGGGCTGTTGCGCTCAACCAGGGCATTAGCGCAGCAATCTCAACGGGATCCCACCCCCAATAACCGCCCCAACCGAGGATATCATAGGCCCAACGCATGCCTAAAACCAATCCTAATGTAAGAAACACCCAGGTGAACAATATCCATGGACGTGAAATCTCAATCCAACGCCGGTCAGTCCGTCCCACAGCCATCGACCCGACCGCCAATGCAAATGGAATCAAGAAGCCCACAAAACCAAGGTATAAGGCTGGTGGATGCCAGATCATCCCTGGGTGCCGCAAAAGGGGGTTTAGGCCCTGTCCATCAGCTGGCGTCAGGGGCCAGGCATCTGAGGGTTGAAAGACAGCAATCATCCTGCTGCCATCTGCCAGATGCCAGAACCGCTCAAAAGGAATTTCAAGAAATAAGTTCAAAGATAAGAAAAACACCAGGCTGACCGAGGTAACCAAAATTGCCCAGGCAAAAATATCTTGATCGGAATATCTTGGTCGCACTGAGAACACAGCACAAAACCCGGCCGCAAGCCAGCTCCAAAACAGCAGCGAACCGGATTGGCCGCCCCAAAGTGCAGCCAGTTTTAAATAAGCAGGCATGTCACGGCTGGTAACACTGTACACATACGTGACATCAAACCTTGAACGGAGCAAGAGCACCACCATGGTCAGGATGCTCAATGTCAGCAAAACAAAAACGACCAGCTGTGCCAGTCTGGCAGATTCGACAAAGGGCACAGATTTACGAAGCAAACCCACCAGGATTGCAACCAGTCCATAAACAGCAACCAGGAAAGCCAATGCCAGGGTCAGGTATCCAAAGATTGTCAGCATAAGAATTTACTCAACAGCCTGGTCAGGTAAGACTTCTTCATACTTAGAGGGACATTTTAACAACAGTTCCTCAGCCAAAAAGACCCCTTCTTCAGTAAGAGACCCGGTAACAATGGCCTGGGCTTCATCCCTTAACATATCCGGGCGTGGACCGGTGTATAAAACTTCAAGCGTTGCAGCATCAGGATTGTTGACAGCCTGGTTCAGGACCACCACCAGCCCACCAGCCTGATCAATGGATTCGTCGTCACCGGGAATATTGGCAATTATAAAATGCAGTAATCCGGTTTCGGGATCAAAAAAAATGCTTTCACCCATGACGGCGCCGGAAACCCGCAGATTTTGGCCCTGCAGTTCCTGGCTGGATGCAAGTACCTCTTCCACGGTCATAAAGAATTCAGCTGTTGCTCGCGTTGCACTGATCACCATTAATACCACTGCAATAAAAAATAATGCTCCAGCAATATAAAATTTATTCCGGTTAGACTTTGAAACTGTTGTCATTGGAAAACTTTCTTCTATAACTTCTCTACGAATAAAAATGATAATATCCATTATAACCAATTGTAAAAAGCATGCCTATACGAGGATTCTCCTGCTTTTTATAACCATTACGGCCTTAATACTCTGATCCGAATTATGACATTCTATCATCAAAATCTGGACTGTAAAAACTTTGTGACGAACTGACCTATGGTATATTAGTACCAATCATTTAAATTGCCTGGAGAGCGCATGTACATAGCCATTGAGGGCGTCATCGGTGTGGGGAAAACCACGCTCGCTCGATTATTAAAATCATCCTTTAATGCAGAATTATTGCTGGAAATATTTGAAGAAAACCCATTCTTGAGTGATTTCTACAGCGACCGGGCCCGTTTTGCATTTCAGACCCAAATCTTTTTCCTGCTCAGCCGCTATCATCAACAGCACAAAGGCGTTCGCCAAGCCCTTTCGCAAAACCCCTGGCTGATCTCTGATTACACCTTCGAAAAAGACCGCCTGTTTGCTGAGGTCAACCTGGCCGGGGACGAGCTTGAAATGTATTTCAAAGTCCATGAAGCCCTAGCAGAAAAAATCACAAAACCTGACCTGGTTGTTTATCTCCAGGCTGATACAGAAGTATTAATGCAGCGGATTGCCCAACGGGACCGTCCCTATGAAAGACAAATGGAAAGCCGATATATCGACACACTTAATCAAACCTATGAAGCCAGGTTTGCTGCCTTTCCGTCCGGTAATGTTCTGGTAATTAATACCAATGATCTTGATTATGTCAGGCGCACAGAAGACTTTGAAAATATCAGCCTGCGCATACGGCAGGCATTGAAACTGGCACCGTTCCAGGAAAGCCTGCCAATAAAATTATAAAAACAGGGGCACATTATGCGCATCACATCGGATATGCTTCATCAACTTGCCCGTCAAACGGTTAATCAGCGCCTGCGCAGTGAACCAGATTTGCTGGCCGCATATCTTGTGGGCTCCCTTTTGGGTGAACAACCTCTATTAGGCGGCACCACGGATATTGACCTGGTGCTGGTTCACAAATACCAGATTTCGGTAGACCGTGAAATAATCCCCCTGACACCTCAAATCTCTCTGGATATTACCCATAAAATCAAGGACGAATACGAACCCCATCGAGGGCTTCGTCACAATCCATGGATGGGATACCCACTGACAAAAAATCACATTTTACTCTACGATACGGATCATTGGCTGGAATTCATCCAGGCTGGTGTCAGCGCTACTTTTCACCGTCCTGATAATGTGCTGGCTCGTGTCAAAGGGCAGCTTAAAAAATCTCGGGAACTCTGGTTTTCACTCATGCAAGAACCCCCGTCTGATCACCTGGCATGGCTTGCCCTGTATTTTTTCAGCCTTGGACAGGCTGCCCAGGCATTGGCAGGTCTGATCGGTGCCCCTTTGACAACAAGGCGTTTTATCAGTGTCTTTCGTGAGCGCCTTGGCGAATTATCCGCACCAGAAGAAATATTGCTTGAATTTTTATCTTTATTGGGGATATCTAGTGAGTTAAATGATCAAATACAGGGATGGATCGATTCCATTGAAGGTGATTTTGATCGCCTTGCCAAATATGATCCGGTGCCGGTTCATCTGCACGAATGCCGCAGATCATACTACTTAAATGCCATGCGATATCTTGCTAATGAGTCTCACCCGCAAGACTGCTTATGGCCGCTGCTCCGAATATGGTTAGATATTCAAAAAGTTCTGCAAAATCATGGAGAGGATCAAGCCGAATGGGATGACGTTTTAAATTCTCTTGAACTCTCTCAAGCAAAAGCAGATGATAGGCTGGCGGAACTGGATCATTTTATTGACCAGGCAGAGATTTTCATCGAATCATGGGAATCCTTATACGGCTGAGTTGTGCATTTTTTATCCTTACATTGTGGATAAACACCTAAAAACTGTGGATAATTTATACGAAATGTGGATAACGTTCCTTTTTATCTGCATAATTATTTGAAAAATTTTGGAAAGATTGCGGATAAAAATTCATCACAAGACATTAAAATTTCAATATCTTTCTTTTTATCAGACTTTTACTGGATTCTCTCAACAAGAAGGTGGGGAGAAAAACTAGACAATTAACAGCTTTAAACCAAATGTTTGTTTGAATTTTAATAAAAATAACCCGAGGTTTTGCTGAAAAGGTTAATTTAGACGATTATAAAAATGGGAAAAGTGACTTTATCCAGATTTCCACAGCCCCTACGACTAAGACTATAAATTAATCTTTAACAATATTCTGGGGATAAAAGATTAATTTAAAGATAGCAATCTAAAACGCATAGATTTACGAACATTGTAAAGATATCGTGTTAGAGCATCAATAAAAAGTAACTACTCAGTTTAGGAAGAAAATGGGCCACCTGAGCAGTTACTAAAAAACTTAATAATATGACTGCTCAGAATGTCCTGGTCAGGTCTGCTGAACTTTGTGCAGTTAAAAAAATCTGGAATTCTCACCTAAAATCTCTATTGAAACATAGATCATAGATCAATGATCACATCTAACTACTATTATAATAAATAATTTATAATAATAAAATCAAAGTGATAACGAATAAGTTATAAAGGTTTCATGCTATTAGGAAAAATTCCGCCAGATTCTTCAACACAGGCATTTGTCTTGGCATTTCTATAACGGTGAATTGGTTTTAAGCTGATTTTATGATCGTTTTCGTGCGCCCATATACTTAACAGCCTGAGTTCATGCAATGCAGACTTTAAAGCCAGTCCCTCATCCATCCCAAAACGGTAAGTGAAAAAACCCGGGTTTTCTTGAAGATAATTCAAAATTGAATCAAAAGCGTTGATAACCTGTATCAAATCAGATTGATCGTCAATAATCCGCAATGGTTTAATTGGAAGGCGTAAATTTCGAACAAGTACATCCAATATAACGGGATTGAATACTAAACGGGCATATGAATCACCATGAATAATTTTTAAATCCTGCGGTAAAGACACCAGTACATTATTTGAAAATACCTTGACAATTAGCGTAAAAGATTCCTCTACACGATGCGAATGAGATCGAAGATCATTTTCTGGGATCAAGGCTTTAATTTCATTCAGAATCGTGTTGGCGGATGTTTCCAGATTTTGTCTCAACGAAAGAGAAGAGTCATCAATTCTAACCGGGGGAATTTTTTCGCCGATGCTCATGACCAGTTTTGGGTGTTTAAGATTAAGAACATCGGTGAGACCGTTTCTGACGCCGCCAAAACCGATGGGTATCACTGGAGACTGAGCCCGATAGCTGATCAGGGCAATGCCGGTTTGAGCCTGCATTTGGGTGGGATCCCATATCCCTCCTTCAGGGAATATCCCCAGCACACCACCTTGTTTCAGGATATCAATAGCAGCAAGCAGATTCTGTCGATCCAGATTGCCTCGGTTGATAGGGATCAATCCATAAGCGTTGACGATAAAAGCATAATTGGGGTCAAATGGGATATCACCGTTGCCAAAAAATTCCACCAGGGACGGACTGTAAACAGCCATCATGACCGCTTCCAACGCGGCTACATGATTCCCGGCGAGGATCATCGGACCTGATTTGGGCAGATTTTCTTTCCCGTGTATCTCAACATCAGCCAGCAGCTTCAACAGAAGTTTTCCGGCTGATATCATCAATTTACGGATGAAAACCCGTCGGGGGTATTTCATCGCGTACGCTTTTTGGTACATAACGCTACTTCTTCAATCAATTAATTGGGTTAAGTCCGGAAAGATAAAATAATAGACTCCCAGCCTATCAGATTATAAACGAATAATTTTTTCAGATTTGAATTGCAATTAGTTTCATGGGGCACGCCAACGACAAGTATAATAAACCAATCAACTGGAGGTATTGTAAGAAATCCTAGATAGCTAAATGGAGAATAAATACTCGAGATGAATTTTTCAAAAATCAACTACCGCAGCTTTCTTGGTAGAATGATTCGGCTGCCGCTTCGATTGATTCCAAAAAACACGGTGATGCCAATTCTCCAGGGCAGGTTGAAAGGGAAAAAGTGGGTTGCAGGAGCAGGTGAACATGGTTACTGGTTGGGCAGTTATGAATATCACAAGCGCAGGATGTTTGAAAAGATCGTCTACCCTGGTGCGGTCATTTATGATATTGGTGCCAATGCCGGATATTTTTCACTGCTGGCTGCAGAAATGACCGGGGAGAAGGGATTGGTATACGCATTTGAACCGCTGCCGAGGAATATTGATTTTATCAAGTGGCATATTAGGTTGAACAAAATGGTCAATATACAGGTCATTGAAGCCGCTGTTTCTGATCAGATAGGTGAAGCTTATTTTGATCTGGGTGCCAGCACAGCCATGGGACACCTGGCGAAGTCTGGCGAACTGGCCGTCACGTCGGTTACGCTGGACGGTCTATTGGATGAAGGTAAAATACAGCCGCCGAATATCATCAAACTGGACGTCGAAGGAGCTGAATTCTTGGCTTTGTCAGGTGCACAAAAGCTCGTGGAAACCTATCAACCGATCATTTTTATGGACACACATCAACGCGAAGCCCATCATACATCCATTAGCTTCTTAAAGGACAGGGGCTATATATTTACAATCCTAGACGGTAAAACACTGCAAAACTCGAAAGAATTAATCGCCACACCTGGTGAACAGTGACAAAGAACGGATCAGCAGTAATTGTTTCACGTGAAACAACCATGAACTGATAATTTATTATTGCTGATAATTAAATGAAGAAATAACACGATGCTTGGTTTCACGTGAAACATTTAAATACGGTAACTGATCAGGTTGCCATGCAGTTATATAAAGCCGGGTGGGATTGGGGTGGTGGCGAAGCCTCCACATCACCCACCCCCAGTCTCCTCATAAGCAAAGTAGTATCCATTTAAGTGATATTTGTAAAAATTTAGAATCAGAAAAGTCTTGTGATGCCATACGGAATCGTTGTTTTCAACCAAAAAACGATTGGTCCGATTGATCAAGAGGATGTATTGAGTACCGTCACTGAATCAAATTTCCATACACTTTGTGAACAATACGGGCTAGCAGCAGAACTATTAGGTCATGGGTCTGATCATCTGCACTTGAATATACTGCTGCATGGCGATTTGCCTGTGTTTCAATTGGACTACAGATCAGATTATCGAACACCGCTGACTGTGTACCGCTGGCCAGCGAGCAGTCAAAACGGCAGGGCTTACATGGTGCAAATGCAAAATGAGGTCGAGGTCATAGTTGATCAAGAATACTTAACCCGCATATTGCAGGTGATTTTGATAGAGATCACTCGACCTCAGCTGGAAGATTTAGGGATTTTACTGGCGTATGAAATTGCCCGTTGGGCAGCTTTTTGCGGCAATGGCATCATGCATGCCCTGGATGGAAAATGGTATCGGCTGAATGAAAACAAGGCTTTTATTCCCATGGGGGATGTTTAACCAGGTTTTAATTAGAACAGGGAACGTTATTTTCCCTTGAAAAATAATTATTGCATTAATCCGTCACGACCGCGCTCGGAAGGGGTAAGAAACGCCAAGGCTCTTCCTTCTTCGCCGCTCATGATTAACTCTAGGTGGTGATCAGCTTTATAATCACTGACTTTGATCAGTCTCAACCAGTCGAGCATTTCAGGCTCAACCTCTATCCATTCATTCAAACAGTTAGGCGTTTGGTAAAAAAAGTTTCGGTTAAAGACATCTTCGCCCATATGGGTTGACAGAGGGAAGATTTCTCCCTCGAGAAGATCTTGAAAAAAATGGGTGCCCAGGGAAGGTTCAGGGGCAGGTCCGATACCTTCTCCTGACAGCTCAACCAGGGCTTTGCTGTTGAAGATGTCTGCATAAGAGACATGGACGCCTAAGTCTGGATTTGAAGTTCCCCAGCGGCCAGGACCAACGCAAATGAATGTCTCATCACTTAGAGCATTATTGAGCTTGCCAATTGCTCTTTCAAGTTGGTTTCGGGCAGTTTGTGAGGGCAGATGAAAATATGCTTCAGGCGGTACAAAAAGGACAAAATCAATTTCTTTCAACCAGCCGCCAGCGACCATGATACTTGAAGAAAAAATTGCATGATCGTCCGGAAGGTTCTGGGGCAGGTTGATTTGATCTTCTTCTTTCATGTAACTTAGCGGTCGGCATTGAATAATGGATAATTTGATGTCAGGTTTGCCTTTGTTGTCAATCACCTCGGCGATGAATTCGATGTCAACGGGAGACTTGTATTCTTTTTCTAGAATGTTTAACAAATACCGCATGCGATCAGCGAATGGTGTCCGTCTGAGCAGTTCGTCAAATGTCAAGATTAATTGCGAGGGATCTACATTAATCAGTTTGGACCGGATCGGTCGAAAATAGCCCTCCTGGTCCACCAGGGCCAGGTAACGAAGCGGCGGGTAATTGCCAGATAAGACCTGGTGGATTGGCAGGGTCTTAATTCGGTTGTCTTTTAAATCAATTAGGTCTACAAATTGCTGTGAATAGCGGCGGATAGATTTGGCTGTATTGGAAGGCCGCAGGGTCGGGTGGCTGAGAGCTACCAGGCGGGGGTAGTCATTGCCAACCCTGTCTACCGCCCGTGTGCCGAGGCCCCAAACCATGCGGATAAATCCGTCCTCAGGGCGAATTTGGGGAGACCAGCGGTATTGGTTGTGACTGAATGCCACGCCCGAAATATCAGGCAGGTAATAATCGCCAAAGTGGTTTCCTTCAACTGTTTGGATCAAGACAGCCATGCGCTCATCATAATCCTGTAAACCACGGCCTCGCCTGTAAAGTAATGCTGTTGGGTTATAGGTCGATGCATAGACGCGAGCAATAGCCCGTGACAATGCTGTTAAGTTTTCCTCAAATGTGCCCTGGTTGGGCAAAAAGAGACTTTCATATTTGCCCGCAAAGGCAGTACCAAAATTATCCTCCAATAGGCTTGATGAGCGCACAATCAGCGGTTTCTTTCCAACCGTAGTGAGCAAGGTCTCCAGCCGCTGAGTCACACCAGGTGGAAACTCTGAGTGTGCATATTCTTCAATAATGTTGGGATAATCAAGGCGCATCTGGTCTTCGGTTTTGTATTTTTGATTATTCCAGTGGTAAAGATTATTGGCTGAAATGAACGTATACAGCAGGTCAGAGCCGAGAAAGTAGGATTCCGGCGTTCGCAGGTTTTCGCCGATTTCGGGGCTGGCACTGTCTTTGAGGATGCGTGCAGCCAGCAGCATCCCGGCGGCTTTGCCCCCTATGCGTCCGTGGCCGATTTTATGCAGGCGAACATCTGCCAGGTCTGAGATGGTGAACCAGTCTCTCGCAATATTGATGTATCTTAACTGGTCGCTGATCATATTTCGGATCAGGACGACTTTAATTTCCCGCAATCGTGGTTCCAGATGTTTTCGCTTGTCAGCCGGCATATTTTCAATCATCATGCCCTGATTAAACAAAAGTTCTAGGGGTGCCACTTCGGGGTTAAATTCAAACAGCGCTTCGTGACTGGTAATGCCGCGTTCGCTCAACACCTTTTCGATTAAGTCTTCAATTAACTCAAAACTTAGATGATGGCTGAAATGGAAATCGGTTAACTGGTCTCGCACCACGACTTTGCGTTGTTCCCACACTTCAGCGGGCTCTTCAACATGGGGTTGTTTCAACCCCTCATGTTCTTGAGATTGGACTGCCTTGCGAATAACCTCTTCTTCAAAGGATTTTGGGTCCAGAAATCCCCGTTTGAACAGTTCACTGCGCATTAACTCACGGATGCGAGATGAAAGAATCGGATATTGTGCGAGCGCAAGATAAACGCTCAAAAGCCGGTCAGTTGCGCTAAGGGGCAGACTCATAATAATTGCCTTTTACCGTTAAGTTGTTGTTTTATTCTAATTGAATTTTATTAAACCGATGCATAGATTTAAAAACACCTGCTAATGACAGCAGGTGTTTTTGTGCATAATGTTTTTGGTATTATCCAATGTGCATCGGCATGACAATATGTTTAAAATGGTCATCGCCCTGCGGATGGATCAACCCGGGTGTGTTGGCAGCGTTTGTTTCCAGCCAAACGTTATCCGATTTTATCACTTCCAGCACCTCACGCAAAAACCGCACGTTAAAGGCTACTAATAGGGGAATGCCGTCAACTGAAGCATCGACCAGTACTTCGGATGTACCGGTTTGTTCAGAAATGGCAGACATTTCAAGTGTGCCGGGGCTGGATTCGTCGGTCTCTGGGATGATGTTGAGCCGGGCAACATTGGTTCCCTCTCGAGCAATGATTTCTGCTTGTTTACAGGCTTTTAGCAAGCCTGCTGTTGAGAGCAGGGTATGGGTTTTAAAGGTTTGTGGAACAATCGCCTGGTAGTCAGGAAAGCTTCCTTCGATCAATTGCGATGCCAGCTCCAGATCATCCATGTGGAAGATCACCTGGCCGCGTTCTTGTGGAAAAGTCATGATCAGCATTTCATCGCCGCTGCTGATGATGCGTGAAAGTTCTGTCAGCGCTCGGGCAGGGATGATAGCTTCAATTGGTCGTGAAACTGCATTGGGGATTTCGTCTTCTCGGATGGAGATGCGAAAGCCGTCAGTTGCAGCCATGGTGATATGATGTCCCTCCAGTTTGACCAATACTCCTGTCAGAACTGGCCTTGCTTCATCGGATGATGCCGCAAAGGCTACTTGCTGGACCATTTCTTTGAAATTCGTGATATTGAGTGGGACACCGTCATCAAGATCTGGCTCAGGGATGGGTGGGAATTCTTCAGCATCAATGCCTTTAATATTGGTTTCGGATGTGCCGCAGCGTACCGTTAGTGTTTGGGTGCTGTTGTCTAAGGTCAGTACTACCTCATCGCTGGGAAGATTGCTGACCAGGTCAGTAAAGGTTCGGGCAGGCACAGTGATAGCCCCGTCACCCTCAATCCGGGCACCAATCCAGGATGTGATTCCCAGCTCTAGGTTTGTCGCAGAGAGACGTAATCGGCCTTGATCTGTTTTCACAAGGATATTTGAGAGGACGGGCAGGGTGCTGCGTGGTGAGACGGCCCTGGATACCATGCTGACACAATGAGCTAACTGAGATTGTTTTACAATAACTTTCATGGTTGCGCACCTCTCTTTTAAGCCTTTAAGTCCTTTTAATGATGCTTAAAAGTATACATCGAAGCAGCGTTTTTTACCAGACAATGGAATATTTGCCTTAAAAGTAAAATTTTGACGAACTAAACTTCATTGACAGCCCTATTACACTGCAGTATTCTTAATGGTGCCCGGGCGGGTCCGGCGCGGCAAAGGCTTGTGAACCCCGTCAGGTCCGAGAGGAAGCAGCGGTAAACAAGTGTCTTTGGGTGCCGCCGGCAAACCTGTCCGGGTATTTTTTCTTTCAATTGCCAGCCAGATTATTTCATGTTATAAACCAATCACAATGAGTGAAAACACACCACCTGTCTGTAATTATGAAGGTTCAGATTATCAGCAGAAATTTTGGGATTTGGGCGGCCGCGCCTATGAAGATGCGGTTGAACAAATTGCTCTAAAAAATCTGCTGCCCCCAAACGGGGAATGGATGCTGGAAATTGGGGCAGGTGCAGGCAGGAATACCCCCCGTTATAAGGGCTATCAAAGGGTTGCCTTGCTAGACTATTCAAGAACCCAGTTAGAGCAGGCCCGAGATCGGCTGGGTGAGTCCCAGCGGTACCTATACATTGCCGCAGACGCTTACCGGCTGCCGTTTATGCCAAATATATTTGATGGCGCTACCATGATCCGCACTTTACATCACATGGCTGACCCGCAGCAGGCATTAAACCAGGTGCATCAGGTGATGCAGCATGACGGGGTGTTTATTTTGGAGTTTGCCAATAAGCGCAATATCAAATCGATTCTCCGCTATATGTTTAGGCGTCAGGCGTGGAATCCCTTTGACCCTGAACCGGTTGAGTTTGCCTCCCTGAACTTTGACTTTCATCCAAAATCCGTGCGAGGTTATCTTGACAAAGCGGGCTTTAAAATCGAGAAGCAATTGACCGTTTCACATTTTCGCACTGCTTTTCTTAAGCGTATCGTGCCACTCAGGTTGCTTGTTGGATTGGACTCTGTTTTGCAAGTCACTGGCCGCTGGGTGCAGCTAACCCCCAGTGTATTCTCTCGCTGCCGGGCAGTGAAACCTGAAAAGGGTACAAAGTCAGCGGATGAGTTTTTTAGATGTCCTTCCTGCAGCTCGCCTTTGCCCGCTGAAAACGAGGATTTGATCTGTAAAGAATGTGGTCAAACCTGGCCATTTAAGGACGGCATTTATGATTTTCGAGTCCAATCAGAGTTGTATGACTGACTGGTCACAAACCTAATTATTGAAAAACAATTGATTGGTCAAACATTCGGTTTAGGATATTCTGATTTTTATTGTAACACCTCAGCTTAGGAGAAAATAGGGGGTCACCCCCCGACCTATCAATGGCAGGGCATTCTGAGCAGGTATTTTTTACTTTATGATATAAACTTAACTATTGTGACCGGTCGGTCACATGAGTATAAAGCCACACTCAGCTTAAATTGATGTTCAACCTTTTCCTGACAGGCAGCAAGGGTTCTGCTAATTATTGATGTTTCTCCCAATGATTTAAAACAATGTCGGCGTACACATAGCCCACATCTTTAGGACCATAGCGGAGAAGTGCTTCACGATACGAACCATACCTGTTAAAGAGATCAGCCAACATTTTCGACCCATATGCGACATTGAATGCTGGGTCTTGCAGTTCCTGTATGGTTGGACGGCTTGAAAAACAAGGACCATTAATACACACAAACGAGGACGCCTTCCCGTCCCTGGGCATGACCTGCATCAAACCGACCGCACCGCTGCTGGAATAAGCCAAAGGATCGCCGCTGCTTTCCTGGAGGATCACTGCTGCAATCAGGCTTGCAGGCAGAGCTGTCTCGTGGGCAGCCAGTTCGATAAGGTGGCACCAATTCTGAATATTCTTAGGATAGCTGGCTGGGATAGAACAATCACCGGATTTATCATGATAATCATCGGTATTAGTCGAAGTTACCGTTTTTGAATTTGAATAAGGGTCAGACACCCCTTTTTGGTCCAATTGGCTGGGTTGTTCAATGAAAGTCATTGCCTGCAGATTTGAATTTGTCACCAGCAAACCTGTTAAAACCACAGCGGTACAGCCAGTTAAGACGGCCGGAATGATCCACAACCGGTTCATAATCTTTCTCCTGTTAAAAATTCCTATGCGGGCATAATTATAGCACAAATGTTCTTTATAGTGATTAGAAATGTCGTGGTCCCGATATCGTATCGCTGAGGTTTGAACATCACGCCTTCCCAAGATATACTTTGGATATGGTGAACATGTGGATTTATCCTTTTACAGTCTTTATGGCAACGGCGGCCTGGGCATGTTTGCATTCTTGGCTGGCTGCATTTCAAACCAAACGTTTGTTCAATGCGTTATTGGGTGAAGGTTTAGATCGTTTCTATCGTCTGCTTTATAACCTGGTCGCTGTCCTGACTTTGCTGCCGATACTGGCAATGGTGGCACTGTTTCCGGCAAGGCTTCTTTGGGTTATCCCGATGCCCTGGCTTGTTTTAACCCTCTTGATACAGGTTTTTGCTGTTACCGCGCTTTTATATTCAGTCTCAATGATTGAAGTTAAGGTATTTTTGGGCTGGCGCCAGTTATCACAACCAGACGCTGAAACATCAGGCAAATTGGTGACAAGCGGGCTTTATCGGATTGTCCGGCACCCGCTTTATATGTTCAGCATGATTTTTTTATGGTTGATACCCTGGATGACAGACCTGTTGTTCGCTTTTGTCGCAGCCAGCAGCCTTTATTTTCTGATCGGCACTATTCCTGAAGAACGAAAAATGGTCACGATTTTTGGTAAGGACTACCAGGAATACCAAGCCAGGGTGCCCAGGATTTTTCCAGGCATAAAATTCTAACGAGCTTTTCCAAACCTATGCGGGTTGCAGATCAAATGGGATGTTGATCGCATCGCCGGCTTGTTTCAAAGAGTCGACAATCTCAACCGCCAAAGGAATTCCCTCAGTTTCATATTTCTCCATCAATACGAATTCTTTTTCACCCGGGATATAGATTTTATCTTCACCAGGGATTTTTTGTTCGGCTTTTAACATTTCGATGTAGTCATCCATATCAGCTTTAAATTCAACCACAGGGCGGAAATTCTCAATTTTTATTGCCGCAAAGAAATGTCCTACATTTGCAATACCGACTTCACCAGGATTGCCAACTTTTTTACCATAGGCAGCACCTGACAATATACCGGACAGCAGATCTACCATCATCGATAAACCGTAACCCTTATAACCGCGCATCTCTGCCAGTCCACCTAGAGGAAGCAGTGCCCCGCCCTGATGGACTTCTGAAGGATCTGAGGTGCTCTCACCTGCCTGATTGATTCCCCAACCATCAGGAATGGCCTGACCTGTTTTTTCATAGACAACAATTTTCCCAATCGAAACAATACTGGTGGCCATATCCAATACATAGGGTCTTTCTCGCCCCGCTGGGGCAGCAAGCGCGATGGGATTGGTGCCGAGGGCAGGGTTACGGCCATAAGTCGGTGCGACCAGAGGTTGGGAGTTCGTCAAGCTGATGCCGATCATCTCCTCAGTCAGGGCCATCATGGCATAGTAGCCAGCGATGCCAAAATGATTGCTGTTCCGGACAGTCGTTAAAGCCAGGCCGGCTGTTTTTGCTTTGGCGATGCATTGGCTCATGGCTTTGCAGGCCACCACCGGCCCCAAACCATTGCCCCCGTCCAAGACAAGTGAAGATGCCTGCTCCTGAATCGTCTTGATCGGTGTATTTGGGTTGATCCGTCCAGATTTCAGCCTGCTTCCATAATAACTGTTCAAGCGGATCACACCATGCGAATGGATTCCCCGTAGATCTGCAGAGACGAGCACATCTGCGGCAATCTGTGCATCTTCTTCAGGTACCCCCAGGGCTCTAAACACCCTGACGACGTAATCAATTAAACTGTTTTTATGAAAAGATAGGATGTTCTCCATACCTGCTCCTCACCATTGGGCATTCTTGACCAAGAATTATAATGGAAATCATCACACAACCTTAATTCTGAAAACTTATTAACACTATAGCCTTATTACCGGGCTTTATCGCACATGCTATAATAACGGGTAATTGGAGAAGAGAGACTTTATGAAGCCGAAAATTATTGCCCATCGCGGGGCCAGTACACAGGCACCTGAAAATACGATGGCAGCTTTTCAATTAGCGCTTGACCAGCATGCCGATGGCATTGAATTAGATGTGATTCTTTCGAAGGACAACCAGGTTGTAGTCATCCATGATGCAGCAGTAGATCGGACGACAAACGGAACCGGAAAAGTAAAAGACCTGACATGGGCAGAACTTCAAGAACTGGATGCTGGTGATGGGCAGCAGATTCCTGCGCTTGAAGAAGTATTAGAAACATTTGGCGGTCAGCTTCTGATCAATATTGAATTGAAGAATTATGCATCAATTTTTGATACGCTCCCAATCGAGGCGGCAAAACTCGTCAAAAATTTCAAGCTGGAAAAATCTGTCATCATTTCGTCATTCAATCCATTTAATTTGCCGCGTTTTCGACGGCAAGGCATAGAATCAAGTCTCGGGCTATTAACGCTGCCAGGAAAAGCGTCTCACTGGCTTTATCGGCTTTTCAGATATGATGCGCTGCATCCTCATTTTAATGATGTTACGCAAGCAATGGTAGAAAAAAACCATGCCCAAGGAAAGCAAGTGAATGTTTGGACGGTGGATGACCCGAAGGAAATTCGTCGGTTGGCTGATCTGCAGGTGGATTCAATCATCACGAATGATCCATTAACTGCGCGCAGTGTATTGGAGCAGTTGTCGTGATTAAGTACCGATATATCCATCGCTTGATTTGCTTACTGCTCCTGATCCTGGTCTGCTGGCAATTCTTGCCAGTCCAAGCATCTGATCTATCCCGTGGAGAACAAATTCTTCAGGGGATGAGCGCAGAAGAAAAGGTTGGCCAGCTCTTTTTGGTTACATTCAATGGCACTGATGTTGGGGAGGGTTCACAGATCTACCAATTGATCAATCAGCATCATATTGGTGGCGTGGTTTTATTGGCAGAAAATGATAATTTTTCAGACCAAAACACTGCTGCCCAGACCCAAACCATGATCAATACTATTCAACAGCATGCATGGCATAAATCGTCCTGGGGGAACACCTCGCCAACCAATAATAATGGTGAAGGGTTAGAGTATGTCCCTCTCTTCATCGGGATGAAACAACTTGGGAATGGTTTTCCTGGCGACCAGCTCTTGACCGGGCTGACAGAACTACCATCTCAAATGGCAATCGCAGCCACATGGAACACAGACCAGGCTGCCAATGTTGGTGCACTATTAGGTGAAGAGCTGCATACTTTAGGTGTCAACCTTTATCTGGGGCCAAACTTGGACGTGCTTGAAACCTCTAATAACCAGGCTTCTCTTGCTTTAGGTGTCAATACTTATGGCGGTGATCCATTTTGGGTAGGTGAGATGGCCAAGGCTTTCACCAGCGGTTTGCGGGCTGGCAGCAACCAGCAGATCATGGTTGTAGCCCAAAACTTCCCTGGGATCGGAAACGCTGATCGCCAGCCAGATGTTGAAGTGGCCACGGTAAGAAAATCACTGGAGCAGCTTAAGCAATTTGAACTGGCACCTTATTTTTCAGTCACAGTACTGCCAGTTGGAGATCCAGGTCGGGTGGATGGGGTCATGGTGTCACACATCCGCTATCAGGGTTTTCAGGGGAATATTCGGGCGACTACCCGTCCTGTAAGCTTTGATTCCAATGCGCTGCAATTGATCATGTCCCTGCCGCAATTGGCTGAATGGCGCGAAAATGGCGGGCTGATCATCAGCGATAATCTTGGCAGCCAATCCGTGCGAAATTTCTTTATGTTGGAAGACCCGATTTTTGATGGACGACAGGTGGCTCGGAACGCATTCCTGGCCGGCAATGATATGTTATATCTCGATAACCTGGTTTCATCGGGTGATCCAGATTCTTTCACGAGTTTGCAGGCGATACTAGATTTTTTTGTGCAAAAGTATCAAGAAGATCCTGTTTTTGCTGGGCGGGTTGATACCTCTGTCAAACGCATCCTGGATGCAAAATTTGATTTGTTTGGTGATTTTGATCAAGGCCGGGTTGTTCAATCAAACCAACCGGTAGAATCTCTTGGGGTGGCAGATGATATCACCTTCAATGTGGCCCAAAATGCGGTCACATTGATCAACCCGAGTTTAGCTGAACTAGATTCGCTTCTTCCTGCACCACCAAGATGGTACGAGGATATGGTCATTTTCACAGATTCCCGGCCTGTTTCACAATGCAGTGATTGTACTGTGATCAATGATATCAGTGCTGGCGCATTTGCCAGCACATTGGTAAATCTCTATGGTCCCCAGGCTGGTGGGCAGTTATTACAGAGCCGAATAGCCTATTTTTCTTTTTCGCAACTAACCCAGGTCTTAGATAATGTCGATAATGATATCCATGGTGCGATAACTGCCAGTTTGAGGTCGGCTGAGTGGGTGATTTTTATCACACAATCAATCAACCCCGCTTATCCAACCTCAAATGCCTTACAGCGAATCTTAGCTGAACAAGCCAACCTTTTAGACGGCAAAAATGTGATTGTGTTTGCCATGGATTTACCAACATCTTTAGATGCCACGGATATCACCAAAATTACCGCATACTATGCACTTTACAGTAAGGTGCCCTCTTTTTTGGATGTGGCAGCTCGGGTATTAATGCAGGAATTGGAACCAGGTGGTGCGCTGCCTGTTTCAGTGAATGCGGTGGGATATGACTTGATCTCCACGACAGCACCTGACCCAAATCAGATCATCAGTCTTGAATTGGTGCTTCCGGAAAATAATGGAGAAATTGAAGAGGAAATTGGTGATGAAGAGGTACAGGAGGCAACACTCACCCCAGAATTCACCCCAACGCCAGATTTTATGATAGGGGATACGATAACTATTCGAACAGGTGAAATCCTGGACCATAATCAAAATATTGTGCCTGACGGCACCATTGTCCGATTCAATTTCAGGATAACAGGTGATCCGGATATACTTCAGCAATTTGACACAACCACACGTGGCGGACGAGCGTATTTTGAATACCCCATCGAAGCTGAAGGCACGTTGGAGGTTAATGTCAGAAGTGAACCAGCAACTCAATCAGAAACACTGCAAATTACTATTCAGAGTGATGGCAGCACAGTGATCTTTGCCTTCACCCCCACACCGATGTGGTCACCGACACCAGAGGTAGAACCAAGTCCGACGGCAACGGATATACCAGTATTTGAAGATGAAGAAGGTTTATTACGCAATAGTTATCCCTCACTTGGTGAATGGGCATTTGGCATCATCATCATGAGCGTTGGTGTAGGTTTGGCATTTATTATTGGGTACTTTTGGTGGGGATCGACAAGATGGGGTCTGCGGTCTTCTTTGTGTGCCCTTATCGGCGGTTTACTCTCCTATACTTATCTGAATCTCGGTTTGGAAGGTACCAAGTATTGGATAGAGCAATCAGGCACATCCTTTGTTATGGAAATGGTTGTTGTGGGATTATTGATTGGCTGGATCGGCGCCCTAATTTGGTGGATGCGTACTGAAGGACGCTATCCGATGCGCAAATTAAGATAAAAGGTAACCACACAACACCTCCGACCTTTCAATTGCGGGGCAGCCTGAGCAATTAAGATAAAAGTTTTATTTTGGGGACTAGAAGTTCCGAATTAAGGTCATCAAAAAGCTGACCAGAATCAGGCTGCTTGCTAAAAAGATCAGCAATTTTTCAGGCTTGCGGATTAATCCAGGTTGGGTTTTCCCTGATCGAAAAATTCTGGTCATCGGTGCATCTTCTACGAACAAGGCTTTTACAAACGCATTGATATCTTTAGGGCGATCTTCTGGGTGCAGCTGTAAAGCCCACTGGACGGCTCGTTCAGTTCTGGTGCTCACATCCGGGTTGATTTCCCTGATTGGTTTGAGGCTGCCCGGATTGAGGAAACGATCCCTGACATTTAGCGGGGCTTCGTTCGTCAGTAAGTGATAAAGGGTGCCGCCAAAGGCATAGATGTCGCTGCGGGCATCTGTGTGGCCCGAGTCGCCGCCATACTGCTCTAAGGGTGTATATAAGGCGGTACCCTGGCCTTGCAAAACCGTGATGGTTATCTCACCAGGTGCAAGCATTTTTACCAGTCCAAAGTCCACTAGTTTGACCAGTCCGCTGGGCGTCAATTTGAGATTGCTGGGTTTGATATCGCGATGCAGAATAGGTGTTTCCTGCGTATGCAGATACCTGAGGGCATCAGCCAGCTGGTTTGCCCAATCGAGTACAGCCTCTTCTTGTAGAAATGTGTTGTTTTGACGTGCTTCGATCATTAATTGCCGCAAATCTTTACCGGGCACGTAATCCATGACCAGATAATCACGGTCTTTGACTGAAAAAAAGTCAGAAACTTTTGGCAGGTTAGGGTGATCCAACCGGCCCAGGATGGTGGCTTCGCGTAAGAACTGTGCCCGAGCCTCCTGAAGCATTTCTTTTGGCAGGGCGCGATCATATTCTACCTCTTTAACAGCACATAGGCGCCCTTCAAGTCGCATATCTTCAGACAGGTAAATACACCCCATTCCGCCCTGCCCGATGATTTTTTTGACCTGATACCGATTACGTAGCATCGTACCAGTCTTGATTGGGACTGGCATAGTATCAAACCTCAAACAAAGTCTTTCCGACACATTTTTGGTGTGTCTTATTTTAATGATAATATCCGGTCTTTTTGTCGGCGTATGACCGAATCCGGGCTGCCATGACTCACTAAATCTTTAGATTCAGTCAGCATTAACTGGCTTCTCGATTTGACCATTATTTTACCAGAGATAAGCATAATTTGTTATTGATGGGCTCTGCCGCTGAAAATTAACAGCCATTTTTCTTCAAAACATAATATTCGATACCATCTATTCAAGGTAAAATCGTCTTATGCATGCTTTTGTTGAAGTTGCGATCAACCTTCCACAAATTGATCAAACGTATCATTATCACCTGACGCCTGATTTATCGCACCAGGTACAGGTGGGATCTCTCGTGATCGTTCCTTTTGGCAGGCAGAAAGTTCAGGGGGTTGTGATTAATTTTATCGAAAGTCCTGAAGTCAGTCAAACTAAGGCAATTGATGAAGTGGTTGATGACGACCCGGTTCTAACCCCTGAACAAATTCAATTAGCCAGGTGGATGGCTGATGAAACCCTTTCATCACTGG
This sequence comes from uncultured Candidatus Brevefilum sp., assembly GCA_964497065.1. GTDB lineage: Bacteria > Chloroflexota > Anaerolineae > Anaerolineales > Anaerolineaceae > Brevifilum. The sequence continues at coordinate 23,871 of CAZCBW010000001.1, forward strand.
GGGTTTGCATTAACCTTTTGCTCCCGCCCGGCATGACCCAACACGCTGATTCTTTGGTCAGTCTAAACAGGGATCGAGAAATTGATATCTCTACTTGTTCAGCAGTTGAAAAACGGATCATCAAATTATTACAAACAAGAGGTGAACTGCGGGGCAGGCAAATTGATGCTGCAATTCGACAGATTGAATGGCGCGGTTCGTTAAAAAAATTAACCCAGAGAGGAATCGTACACACCCGGGCAATTTTGCCGCCGCCCAGTGTCAGGCCAAAGACAGTCAGGACAATTGCTTTAGCTGTCGCGCCAGAAAAAGTGGAACATTTAGAGGTGAGTTTAAGCCGTGTCTTGCAGGTAGATGAGCGGCGTAAAAAAATCTTAAATTTCCTTGCCAGTCAATCACAGATTATTTCTCCCGCTGTAATATTTAATCAGCTCGGCGGCAACGAAGGTGATATCAAAGCGCTCCAAGAGAGCGGTTGGGTCAAGACCCTTAACACCCAGGTCTGGCGTGATCCTCTTGAAGATTGGACATTTTCCATTTCTAAACCGCCGCAATTAACACATGATCAACAAGCTGCCTGGCACAAGATTCAAGCAGGGCTTGATCAGGCCAGCTCAGGGGGAACGCCAAAACCGATCCTCTTGTTTGGTGTGACTGGGTCAGGAAAAACCGAGCTATACTTTCAGGCAGTCCAATCTGTGTTGGCTGAGGGCAAACGCGCACTCATCCTTGTGCCTGAAATTTCTCTAACTCCGCAGACAGTGAAGCGGTTTATGTCGCGTTTTCCTGGTGAGGTTGGTGTGATCCATTCGCAGCTTTCAGAGGGCGAACGCTATGATACCTGGTGCAGGATTAGAAGGGGAGAGTTATCCGTTGTGATTGGGCCGCGCAGCGCGCTGTTTATGCCAATTAAAAACCTGGGCTTGGTTGTTGTGGATGAATGTCATCATGACTCCTATGACCAGCAGGATCAGGAGCCATTTTATCGAGGAGCTTCCACTGCAGTTGCTTTAGCGGAATTGTACAATGCATTAATCATTCTTGGGTCAGCCACTCCCCAGGTAACGCAATATTACAAAGCAGAAAGCGGGCAGTGGACCCGGGTTGATTTACCAAAAAGGATCCTTGCGCACCAGGAAACTATTGCAAAGCAAGCCAAAAAGCTGGGCATTGAACTGCCCAAACATCAAGCCGATGGTGATGCTGCATATCTGGGACTGCCGGAGGTCATCGTTGTAGATATGCGTCAGGAACTGCAGAATGGCAATCGCAGCGTTTTCAGCCGTGACCTGCAGTCAGCCATTGATGACGTTCTGAAAAAGGGGCAGCAGGCAATGCTGTTTCTGAACCGGCGCGGATCAGCCACCTATGTATTTTGTAGAGATTGTGGTTATGTGGCGAAGTGCCCAAGAGATGACAAACCGCTAACCTTTCATCAAGGACAAAATCAGCTCACCTGTCATACCTGCGGATATCATCGCCGTGTGCCAAAGACCTGCCCGCAATGCGGCGGTCATCAAATCAAACAGTTGGGTGTTGGCACAGAAAAGATTCAACAATTAGTGGAGGAAGAATTTCCCCAGGCGAAGACAATTCGCTGGGATCTTGAAACGACACGTAAGAAAGGGGCTCATCAAAAAATACTGGAGCGGTTTATCAACCAAGAAGCTGATATCTTGATCGGTACCCAGATGCTTTCAAAGGGGCTGGATTTACCGCTGGTCACATTGGTTGGGGTCATATTGGCTGAGGTTGGATTGTTCCTCCCCGATTATCGTGCCACAGAAAGGACATTCCAGGTTTTGACGCAAGTTGCAGGCCGTGCCGGCCGCAGCCCTCTGGGGGGCCAGGTGATCATGCAGACCTATGAACCGGGAAATTATGCCATTCAGGCTGCAGCGAAACATGATTTTGAAGCTTTTTATCAGCAGGAAATGGCTTATCGCCGAACATTAGGCTATCCACCGTTTACTACCCTTGTGCGGATGGAATATCGTCATCACGACAGTCGTAAAGCTGAAAAGGCTGCAGTCGAAATGGCTGATTTATTGCAAACTTGGATCAAAGACAGTGGCCAGAAAATCGATCTAATTGGTCCTGCTCCTTGCTTTTTCTCACGTTTGTACGGACGTTATCGCTGGCAGATTATCCTCCGGGGGAAAGACCCGGCCAATCTATTGAAAGAGCGCAAGATTTTGGATTGGAGCATTGAAGTGAACCCAGCCAGTTTGCTATAGGGGCGGATGAGCACCTGAAATATATGATGGTTCAGTGGTCAACCTCAAGTTATAATAATCATTATTTGTTACTACTCAGCTTATGGAGAAATAGGGGGTGTTGTGTGGCGGCTCCGCCGCCACACAACACCCCCGACCTTTCAGTTGCAGTGCAACCTGAGCAGTTACCATTATTTATTCAGCATGGCTTCAAGGTAATTCTGTGCAGCATTTACAATATGCAATCCGTTTTAATCTGATCAGCTTCTCACGAGCATTTAACAATAAATCGCTTCTAAAAAGCTTGATCACCATGTGCTTGGGCTGCCTGGTCATCCTTTTAATTTGGCTATTGCCGATAATGCTCCTGGTGGGACTGGTTGGATTAACCCCGTTTGGTATGTTTTCATTAGGTCTGTGTTGTTTTTTGGCGGTCGTATTTATCAACGCCTGGTGTGAAATTTCTACAAATTTTGTTTATTTAAATGGGGTTAATGACTCCGAACCTGAGCAGCAAGCAAAAGATAATCATAAAAACAAAAACATGTCTTTATTGAATAGATTTACTGTGTGGCATTTCGCCCAACCGGGTTTGTTTTTATTGCAGCTGTTTCAAAAATTATTACATCGCACATCGCAAAAAAGCCAAACACTATGGGAGCAGCGTTATTTGATGATGCCGCTGATCAGTCTGGAAGAAATCGATTTGATGACAGCAGCTGATCGTGTGCACCAGATCACTGCTGAGAATTTGATTCGGATTAAGCCTGAGGTTGTCGGTGTAAGGTTGATGGCGTGTTTGTCTCAAGTTTTGATCACAATTTTCGGAATCGGCATTGGTTATGCAGTTTCGTTTCTCATTGCGCGTTCATTTGAAGCGGAATGGGGGCGGTTGATTTTAAGTGCTGCTACAGGGATGATCGTTGGGGGTGGGTTGATCAGTCTGGGCTGTGTTTTAAGCAGTTTTACCAAATCTTTTTATTATTTGGCATTATATCAATGGGTTCGAAATGTTGAACTCGCCCGGGAGTTGGGCGCCCCTGAAATCGCTTCACCTCCTGAGCATCTCAAACGGGTGTTAGGCCAAGGTTTTAATAGTTAGGAGCAAGAATGGCACAGCGTAAAGAAGTCCTCACATGGAATGGTGTAGATCAGTTGATTGATCATTTGCTGCCGCAATTTGATATTAATTTTGACGGCATGATCATGATCTCTCGGGGCGGTATTCTGCCAGGTGGTTTAGTATCTGAGGCAATGGATATTCAAAAATTATTGATTGCGGCGGTTGATTTTCCGTCTGAACTGGCGGAGATGCAGCGGCCGCGTTTGCTAGCCTGGCCAAACTTTTTAATGTTCCCTGAGGATGATCTCTTAACCAATGAACGCATCCTAATTGTGGATGATGTGTGGGGTTCTGGCAGGACAATCACTTCGGTGAAAAATCGTGTATCAGCAGCTGGTGGTTTTCCTTATACCTGTGTGCTCCATTTTAACCCCTACCGCAATCTCTTTGGCACCAACCGGCCAGATTTTTATGCAGCTATTACAGATGCATTCATCATCTATCCATGGGAGATCAATCGTGATCCAAAAGGCGCTCTCTGGCGAGATATTTAATACGGCTATCAAAGAAATTAATTTGACTTAGCAAAGAGCCAAATCAATCAATTAAAGCTTAATCCTGCCAAGCATTATTACACCCATCAAGAGGAGCGCAAATTGAAAAAACCATTTCAGATAGGTGCTTATCGACCAATTTATCTTTGGGCAGGACCAGGCACAATTCGGATGAACAAAGTTAAATTTATGGGCTACCCGGTTGATGAAGCCATTCATCGTGAAGCCCATACTTATCCCGCGGCAAAGCTTGTTGTCGAAAAACTTTATTCGAATTGGGTGCACCTGATATACAACTGGGGATTTCCACCTGAAATAGAGCAAGAGGATTGGGAGGATTTCAGAAAGGCAGCAACGGCTTATCACGAGGCTGGGTCACCAGTTTTTGCTTATATCCAGACGTCTAATTGCGTTTATTCAGGCAGCTTTGTGGATAAAGATTGGTATGCCCGCAGTGCCCATGGAAAAAAAGTTTATTATTATGCTGGCCGCTACATGATTGATTGGATGCACCCTGAGTGGATTGAGCATCTCAAATTTCTCATCCAAGGTGCCATTGATCGGGGTGCAGATGGCATTTTCTTTGATAATCTCTGGTATGGGGAGGAACCGAACAGCCTGATGGGTGCTTGGTTGGGTGGTGCCGGCTGTTACTGCCAGCGATGCCAGGATTTATATCAAAAAGAGACCGGCTATCCGATCCCTAAGAAAATTCTACCTGAACAGGATACGGTTGCAGATTACCTGCGCTGGAGAGCAGCACGCGTGACCAGTATGATGCGAGATTTGGAAGATTTTATTCATCAGCTAAAACCAGGCACACCAATCAGTGCCAACGATTACGATGTGACCATGCGCAACAGCTTTTTGATTTCCGGGATTGACGTTGAGGCTCTGGCAGACATCCAAGATGTGATCATGGTAGAGAATTTTGCGTTGCCCAGCTGGCAAGAGGGCTCTCGGCCGCGACTGGCGAACAATGCTTTGACCATCCGCAATACCCGCGAGTTTGTTGGGGATAAAGCACATTTAAATGTGTTGTCCTATGATGTTGGTATAGGGTTTGACCCGGTCTATCCCCCACGCCGGCATCAACAGGGGATGGCTGAAGCTGCAGCCTGTGGTGCCAGCATGACGATTAAGGGGACTGAATATAATGACGGCAAACAAATGACATTATTGACAGACCCTGTCTATCAACCACAACATGATGCTATCGGTGACTATCAGCGCTGGCTGGAAAAACATCAGAACATATTCCAGGGTCGCAAAAACCTTGCCCCTTTGGGTTTGTGGCATCCGGGTGATGATCTCTGGCGATACTGGATGGAACTTGCATCTGTCTATCATGGTGTCGGGCAAATGTTGACCAGGGCAGGCATTCCCTGGCGGGTGGTTCGACAGCCTGATGATACCGAAGGTGTATCTGTTCTACTGACATTTTCTCCAAGTACACATATCTCTGCAGACTTCTACCCCGGTATCACCCGCATTCATGTGCCTGATTTACCTGGCTGGGCCTGGAGAAAGCAGAGTTTGGCTGCAAAAGGAGGCTTTTTTCACGACCTGGTGGAATCAGCAGGTTTGGCTTTACTGCATGCTTATCATGGCAGTAAACCAGCCCGGTGGGTGATGGATCAATTAAATATGGCAAAACTGGTTACACAGACAAACCTGTTTAACCTGCCAAAGCGTGATGCGGCGCTGTCATTACTGCAAGCCCTTCCTGATGGCATCTACCCACGGGTTGAAGCGCAACAGCCGGTACTGATTGAAACATGGCAGAAAGGGGAGCAAATCCAGGTGCACCTGGTGAACTATGCCGCACAAAAACAAGAAGTACAGCTCATTTTTGACGACCCAGTCAGGGCGAAGGTCATCTCACCCGAAACTGGTAGTCCGATGGAACTGGAAGGCAGAAACCTTAGATTTCCAGTCGATATCTACAGCATCCTGCTGATTTATTAAACCACATCCTTTCACGAAGGGATGGGTTTACTAATTCAAAATGAATGCTCACACTAATCCTTAAAAAATGGAGGCATCAATAATGGAAAGAAAGATTCGCTGGCATGACTACATCACGATCAATATATTCTATTTCGCCCTCACCGCTCGTTCACAAACACTGACACCGCTAATCCTGCCAATATTAGTGCAGATGTTCATGGGGGATGAGATCAAAGGTGCGGCCTATGGCAACCTGCGCTTGTGGGCATTAATGATTGCCGTCCTGATGCATGGTCTGGTCGGTATTTTGTCTGACCGCAATACCTCACGTTTTGGCCGGCGGCGTCCGTTCATCTTGATTGGCGGGATCACAGAAATATTTGTGTTTTTGGCCATTGGTGTGATCGCAGCCACGCTGGAAGGTGCACTTGGATATTGGGTCTTGTTTGGGACTTATATACTTTCAATGGTGTCTTCAAATACCGGACATGCAGCGGTGCAAAGCCTGATCCCGGATATCGTGCCAGAGGAAAAGCACGGGATTTTTGCGGGATTCAAAGCATTTTTTGAGCTGCCCGCGCCTTTGATCTTTGTTTCATTTGTGATCACCAAGATGGTTGAAGTCGGAAATATCTGGGGCGGGCTGCTGGTTTTAAGTGCGGTTGTTTTGATCTGTACAGCCCTGGCGATGTTTGCGCCAGAAAAACCGATCAAAGAAATGCCTTATGAAATGGATTGGAAGCCCATCCTGCGTCTGGTGGCGATGACAGCAGTTTTTACCGTCATTATCCTGGGATCAGGCGCAATTGTAAATTTTGTCAATCGCCTTGCGAGAACACTTCCGGATACGACCGGCTTGATTGTGACTGCTGCGGTTGGTGTTGTTGGGATGGGCATTGCGGTCGTTTTAGGTGTTTGGGCCAGTGTTCGTATCAGCCTGGGTGACCAGGGTACCGGCGATAATACCTCCTTTACCTGGTGGGTGGTCAATCGGCTGGCTTTTTTGGTGGGTTCAACCAACCTGGCCAGTTTTGTGCTTTATTTTCTCCAGGAGCGGTTTGATCATCTTGAAGGGGCTGCAGCTGCCGGGCCGACAGCGATGCTGGTGATGTTTGTAGGTGTGGCGATATTAATTTCGAGTATTCCCGCGGGATGGTTGACCGATAAATTTGGGCGCAAACCGGTGTGTGCCTTTAGCGGAGCCCTGGCAACCGTTGGGACTGTTGTTGTCGTTGCTTCCATGAATATGACAATGCTGTATGTTGGTGGGCTGCTGGTGGGCATTGCCATCGGGTTCTTCTATTCAGCCAGCTGGGCATTAGGGACGACATTGGTGCCAAAACAAGAGGCAGGCAGGTACCTCGGCATTCAGAATCTGGCAGGTGCTGGTGCAGGTGCAGTTGGGGCTTATATTGGTGGACCGATTGGGGATGGGATTGGTTTTACCGTTTTGATCAGTATCTTTGGTTTGTTGTTCCTGGTGTCTACTTTGGCTTTATTTGGGATCAAAGAAAAACCGTAACTTCTCAGGTTGCACTGCAACTGAAAGGTCGGGGGTGCGTAAACATTTTTCAGGATATTAACAATCCCGACTGCTGGAAATATTGGCGTCGGGATTTTTTATTTAATATTCGAGGGTTAAAACAACCAGTGATGCAGGGGGCAGAACGGCATCCAACCAGCCAAACTTTAATTTCGGTGCTTTGATTTGGCGAATATTAACCCGATCTGGTACATCTGCTGTGTTAGCAGCCAGGGGGTCTGGCCCGCTCATCTCCCAGGCCTGGTGGATGCGGTATTGGCTGTTGCTGCTTTCGCTTTTAAGATTTAGAGTCACTTTGGCAGATTTGTGGGGATGGAGGTTAAGGATGCTTAACCCCAATCGGCTGGCATCACCAGACCGGGTAGCGGTGATATCAATATACGGTACCTCATCTTTTCTGCTGATGGTTTGACCCAGCGGTTCTGATTTAAAAAAGGGCGACCAAAGACCAACCTCTAACACTTGTTTCTCCATCATTTGATACAGTTTGAATGGAAAATAAAGTGGTGTTGGAAATGCTGCGCCATGATTTGGTTTGGTGATCATAGGCAGGGCATTCACCAGGTGGGTGATGTTTGCTATTTTCAAAGAATTGCATTGGCGGTGAAATACATTCAGCATGCCGGCGACATACAACCCGTCTCTCAGCCGATAGGTCAGATCCTGTGGGCTGGTTGACGTTGGTGGAGGCGGCAATTTGACGTTATAGGCATCCAATGCCAAGGCAATTTTAAAATCTGGTGCAATTTCTTGAATTTGTGCAGCCATGCGGTTGATGACATCCTCAGCACTGTGTGGTGCGGCTACGATGCTGTGATAGAGTTTTTCAGGATCGTAGTATTCCTGAAAGCCTGTCTCTCCGGGATGAAAGAGCTGGAATGAAAAGTAGTTAATCTGATCACCAAGTGCTTTTAGAATTGTGCGATTCCAGGTTTCCCCATTATAGGGGTCACTTTCCAGGAGGGCAGATCCGGTTGCCACAATATCAATCGCCGGATCAATTGAACGCATGGCTGAGATCAATTGCTGAAGTTCATTGGCATAGGCCAGGGCGTTTTCAGGGAGTTCTGGCTCTCCATCCTGATTGTCCCTGCTCAGCCCCCATAGTTTCACCGAATTGGCGGAGAGAAAATCTTCAGATTCATGTGTGATGCCCTGGATTTTCTTCAGCAGTGCTTTGCTGTCGGCTAATAGACGGCCTATTTCTACGTTGGCATTCGGTGAGTCATTGATCACTAAGTACGGCTCAGCACCAACTTGATGACAGAAAGTTAGCAGCTCATCTATCCCAATTTGGTTAGGTTTGTGTGCATGATCGGATTGATCATAATTCGGATTGTCAGGAATCCGGATGATCGGGGGTTTTAATGCTTTGATCAGCTTTAAAACATCCTCATTCACCTGAGTCCCATCGTCTGAATATAAGCCGCCATACAGGCAGCGTTCCTGATAAGTGAGGGAATGCCCATAAATTCTCGGGTCAATTTCACCGATGACATCGTCCAGGTTGATGATCGCTTCCGCCTGGACGGGGGCACTGATTAGCCGTTTAAAAAACCGCTGCCGAGGAAACTTTTCTGGCTTAGGTGATGTTTTCTTTTTCATGGTATTGATTCTATCCTTCTTTTTTTAAATAATGATGACTTTTGGTAAGTTTTTTATAGGTGAGCGGACCAACTGCGATAAGAAAGGGCAGGTCTATAAAGTGACTGACATGGAAGATCGTGATGAGAAAGAGGGGAAAAATTCTAAAAAATAAAAGGAGAATTGAGTTTAGGATAGAGTGTTCGATGATTTTCTTATAAAGTCACCACGACAGCAGACTTGTGGATAAGCTGTTGATAAACCAGTCATTTTAAGAATTTTATGGGGAAAAGTTTTGTAAAACCGGGTAAAAAATGTGGATAATTATTTACATACGCTGATTGTACAACCAGAATGCTTTGTGATATGATAGCTGAAGACCAACTTAAAATTAAAAAGGCAGGTTATCTGTGACTGAGCAAGAATTTACAACTGAAGAAAAAATCCGCGCTCTGGTTGACCAGTTAAATGCCTATATTGAGCAATACCACGGGGGTTGGGTCGAAGTTGACCGCCTGGAGGGGGATACTGTATATGTGAAGTTGTGCGGTGCCTGCGAGGATTGTCCACTTTCACCGGCCACCTTGCAAGGTTGGGTAGCTGGTACCCTTAGGCAGTTTTTCCCTGATGTGCGGGTAGAAGAAACAAAATAATCCGAATTTAAAACACTGATTGAAACCTGCAATCACGTCGCCGGTTTTTTTATTTAACCGTTTCTGCCCCGCTGCCCGGACCGTAATAGATTTCTTTTTGTACAGCACGGTAGAGTGTTTCACTGCGCAATTCGGCTAGTGTATAGCATGGTGCTTCTAACTGGTTTGCCAACGCCTGAGCCAAACCCTGGTCAAAAGCTTCATGTTCCATGTTGATCACCACGGAGCGGACTTTTTCGTTGGCGATTTGCTCAGCGATCTGATGCGCTTCTTTTTGGGGCGATCCGGATTGCATGGTGACATTGCCGGCACCATCAGTCAGGACAATCAACAAAGGCTGGACATCGGGATGGAGAACTTTTTCTCGTTTCAATACCTCGTGTGCCATCGAAAGGCCTGCACTTAAGGGTGTTTTCCCGCCAACAGGGATATCCGCCAAAGCCCTTTGTGCAAGGAGCACGGAATTGGTTGGCGGCAGGATCAGCGAGGCGCGGTCTTTTTGGAAAACGATCAAACCGACCCGGTCGCGCCGCTGGTAGGCATCCGTCAGTAATGAGAGGATAGCGCCTTTGGTGGCTTGCATACGCTCTGCAACGGCCATAGACCAAGAAGCATCCACCAGGAAAAGGATCAGGTTAGAGGCACGTCTTACCCGAACTTTACGCTGGTAGTCTTCACGGTGGACGGAGAATGCGACATTCTCATCGCGTGTTTCTTCACGTGCTTTTTGAAAAGGTGCTGCCGCGCGGATGGTAGCATCAAATGCCAGGTCATCTGCTTTGCCATTTGCTGAACGGGATTGAATATATCGGCCGCGTTTGCGATCTGTTTGGGTTTGTGACCGGCGGCCGCTTTGTTTGCGCATCATGTCGTCTAATGGGGTATCCAGCCGGCGGGGTTCAAACGGCTCGCCAGGCTTAACCTTTTGGCCGCCATCCCACCAGTGGGCTGTGGCGTCTTGAAAAATATCCTTTTGTGAGGGTTCTACGGGCTGGGGTCCAGCGGGTTCGTCGCTAATCTCGAGGCGGGGGGAGAGAGACTTTTTTTTTCCTCGGTTTCTGGTTTTGCAGATTCATCTTCTTCACCAGCAGGCGCACCTTCGGATGATGCCCCCTTTAGCTGTTCAATTTGCTGTTCAAGCTGGGTGAGTCCCATTTCTGATTGCCTGAATGGACCGGCTTTAATCCGGTGCGGCAGTGCCAGCTCAGCGGCGATGGCAATATCGCGGGGATTGATGGACTCTCGGCCTTCAAAGGCTGCATGAGCGCGAGACGCTTTTAGGATCACCAGATCAGCCCGGTGGCCGTCCACCTGCATTTTGGCTGTCAGGTCTGCGATGATCAGCAGGTCTCGTGAGCTGTAATGTACATAATTGACCAGCTCGCGTGCTTTGGCAATTTTTTCTGAAAGTTCACGTTCTCTGGACAGCCATTTCTGGCGGAATGATTCAGGGTCTGCCTCAAAGGCAAGGTTTCGTTCCATGATCTGCACTCGCTGGCGCGGCTCCAGGATTCCATGAATATCAACGGATAAAGCAAACCGGTCTAATAACTGGGGACGCAAGTCGCCTTCTTCCGGGTTCATCGTGCCGACCAAAATAAAGCGTGCCGGGTGGGTAAAGGATATCCCCTCCCGCTCGATGATGTTCATCCCCATGGCAGCTGAATCCAGTAAGATATCTACAACATGGTCATCCAGCAGGTTGACTTCATCAATGTACAACAACCCCCGGTTCGCGGAAGCCAGAACCCCGGGTTCAAAGTGGCGTTCACCTTTTTGAATTGCTTTTTCAATATCCAGGGTGCCGACTACCCGGTCTTCGGTTGCAGAAATGGGCAGGTTGATAAAAGGGGTTTCTTGCGTTTCGATTTCAACTTCTTCTTCAGACCCAAATCTTTCGCGGCACTCAGTACACCAGCTGACGGATTTTTCTGGGTCACAGCCAAATCGGCATCCCTGGACTACCTGTACGGGGGGCAGGAGCTCTGCCAGGGCCCTGGCAGCCGTTGATTTTGCCGTGCCGCGCTCGCCGCGAATCAGAACACCACCGATTCGTGTATCAATGGCATTCAGGATCAGTGATCGCAGCATGCGCCGCTGACCAACAATGGCTGTGAAGGGGTAAATCACTCGCATAATTTTAAGTCCGAATTCATTTAAATTGCGTGTAAAGTTTACCACGTCAGGGTAAAAATCTCCAATTTATGTATAGGAAATTTTCAGCTTCACCGACACACCACATCAACGACCTTGTAGTTGCAGCGCAATCTGAGCAGTTACGATCAAAGGATTATTTCGGTTAGAATACATGTATGGAATGGCAGATTTTTGGTCACGATTGGGCGGTAGATCTACTGCAGCACCAGGCTGCAAATAGCTCTATTCGGCATGCTTACCTGTTTATGGGCCCCAAAGGTGTCGGGCGGAGGACAATGGCATTAAGATTTGCCCAGTCACTCAATTGCTCAGCACAACCAACGCCAGGGGTTGCGTGCCTGGCGTGTCGTGATTGCCGCCAGATCGAGGAAATGGTTCATCCTGATTTAAGTTTGCTAACGCCGGAAGAAGGGCACAAAGATATTCTGATTGACCAGGTGCGTTCATTACAGCATACCCTGTCATTGGCACCCTATGCATCAGCCTATCGAATTGCTTTGTTGCCAGACTTTCAACGAGCGACTACACAGGCAGCTAATGCTTTGTTGAAAACGCTTGAAGAACCTTCAGATCGGGTTGTGCTGCTGTTGACTGCGAGCGTCTTAGAAGCCCTGCTGCCGACCATTGTTTCCCGTTGTGAGGTGATCCGTCTGCGGCCATCATCTATCCCGGCTGCCCAGGCATACTTTATGGAGAATATGGGTTTAACTGAGGAGAAAGCCGATTTGATAGCCCACCTGTCGGGGGGAAGGATCGGGGCTGGTAAAAGGTTTATTGAGGAAACAGATACTTTGGATCGTCGTCGAGAAGTGTTGGAAAATTTATTTACAATGCTGCCTGCCGCAATCTATGATCGATTTAAAACAGCAGAAAATCTCACCAAGTCATATGATCAGGCCAGAAAGAATGTGGGCGAAACTCTGCCCATCTGGCTTTCATTTTGGCGTGATGTATTTGTGAGGGCGTCCGGGTCAGAAATGCCGTTGGTCAATATTGACATTGAACCCCAAATAAAAAGTGCTGCATCAACGTTAGATATTCATACCGCCAGGTCATTGGTCGTTGACCATGAGCAGGCAATCCAGCAAATGGATGCGTATGTAAATGTGCGTCTGCTGGTGGAGAATTTAATGCTCAAATGGCCAAACCTGAAATAGCCGCTCCTGTAATTAAACCAAAAGAACGGGTGCTGAATTAATCAGCTTCAATACGGTAAACCTGTAGGTCGGAAAACCTGACGGTCATGGCATCCCCATTGATCGTTCTGGCGAACACACCTAACCCACCGCCGCGATCCCGAACAATTCGCCTTGAAAATTGAAATGTATCATTGATATAGAGTTGGAAATCCCCCCGGTCAATCCATAAACCAACTCGGTTGGCAGCCTGGATACCTGGCTGCATCCTGGCGGCTGTTTCCCAATCCTGGATAACGGTCACCTGTCCGCCCTGTGACACTTCCAATCGATACTGGCCTGAACAGCTTAAGAGCAGACGGTAAAAATCACCTGCAGATTCTCGCATGAAGATCAAACCGATTTGGTCGGATGGCTGGCAGAGCATCGCCTGGACGGTGATTTCTAAATAAATATTGGCCGGCAGATCATGCTGGCTGACGCTGCTAAGTACGGTGCTTGGTCTGGCTACGGCCAGGGTCAGGTTTTCAGTCCCAAAGGCAATATTTCCGGGTGTTCCCTGTGACACTGACCATAGGTTCTGGTCAATAAAGGTATCATTGATCAGTAATTCGGTGATGCCTTCTCGCATGTCTACCAGCGTTGGCAGAAGTGTAGGGCTGGCATCTGGTTCGGCTGTGGATGTTAGCGTAGCAGGGAACCAGTCGATTGTCGGAGTTGGTGTTTCTGTCTGCGTTGAGGTTGCTGTTGGAAGGGGGGTTGGTGCCGGTATCAGCAGATCACAGCCCGAAACAAAAAACACAGCCAAGATTAAAAGGATCAATGACCAGTACCTTTTCGGAGAGGTTAAATTTGTTTTGCAGTTCATAATGCGACGGTAATTATATTATTAAAGTAGCTGCTCAGGTTGCATTGCAACTCCCTGCTTCTCCATTAGCTGAGAAGTTACTAATTAAAGTATCGTGATTACCAAGCACCATCAGATAGCGTAATATGATAGAGATGTTATAATCCATTGTGAGGATGAAAACGTTATGAAGGAAAAAAGACAAACTGTCCTGATAGTGATTGCATTGATGATCATTGGGGTATTCCTGGGTTTAACAATTGGTGAGGCAGGAATGCCAGTTTATGGTCAGGCGACTTATCGAACCCCGACACCAAACCCAGAGGGACAAATAATCTACACCGTAGAAGAGGGTGATTCCTGTATCCGGATTGAAATTTTAACCGGTGTGCTGGTCGCTGATATCATCGCTCAAAACGATTTAACCGAAGAATGTTTACTTACCCCCGGGCAGCAATTGATCATTGGCTTTGGAGAAGCTGTTGACGAAGAACCTGTTGAGCCTGAACAGGATCCGACTCCTGATTTCCCCACCCCGACACCCTTTGCTGGGATGGGGCAAATATGTATTGCGCTGTATGAAGATTTGGATGGCAACCAGATGCGTGCCACGGATGAATTTTACCTGGCAGGCGGCGTGGTCAGTGTCAATAATCGGGATGGTACCTACTCCGAAACAAAAGAAACCCTTGGTGGTGATCCTGCTTTAGTTGAACCGGTTTGTTTTGAGGATTTGGATGAGGGAAGCTATAACATCAGCATGGGTATCCCTGAAGGGTATAACCCAACCACTAGCATGAATTATGCGATTGATGTCACAGCGGGGGATACGATCATCATCGATTTTGGTGCCCAGCCAGGCTCTCAGTTTGGCAATGGGGCTGCTGGTACACCCGGGAGCGGCCGTTCACCGCTGCTGTTGGCCATTGGCCTTTTTCTCCTGGCAAGCGGTGCTGGTTTGGCTTATTTCTTTATCCGTTCAAACTTAGAAAAATAATCAGGGTGATCTGCGTTGTTCCAACCAGACATCAGCCTCGTTGTGGTATCCATTGGCTTCCCAAAAGCCCAGCTGACTTTGTTCTAAGAATTCAAGTCCGCGCAGCCATTTTGCGCCTTTCCATAGATAGCAAACTTTTAATTCCTTGCGATGGGGTATCGCACCGATCACCCCGCGTAACGGGTAGCCGTGTTCTGGGCTGAGGGGTCTGCCCTCATAGTGGGTGGCCAGGATAAAATTTTTCTGTAATGCAATGTCCAGCGGTAAATTTGTGGTGTACCCGAAGTCTGCATGCTGCATGAGATATCGGGCACCAGGTTTTGGTTTGATCAGACCTTCGTCAACCAATGTCCGAAGAGAAATGCCTTCCCATTGTGTATTCAGCACACTCCAGCTGGTAACGCAGTGCAAATCCAGCCTGACATGGGTACGCGGCAGTGCCAAAACTTCATCCCATGTCCATTGAACGGAATTTTCTACTGCGCCCCAAACATTGAATTCCCAGGTTGCAGGATTGAAGTCCGGGATGGGTCCGTGGTGTAATATCGGAAAGGTGTTGATCAGTTTTTGCCCTGGAGGCAGGCGTTTTTCCAGTTCGGGGGAAGGTTTAAGAGAAGACAAAATTCTCTCCGGGTTGTAAAATGTGAACCCTGGCAGGGGTTTCTGTATGAACTGTTGCTGCCCATCCTTCCGCATCCTGCTTGATGAGGTCAAAGGTGTTGTAATGAATGGGGATGACATGCTGTGGCTCGAGGAGTTTCACAGCCCTCAAGGCGTCTGCTGGCCCCATGGTGTAATTATCCCCAATGGGGATTACAGCCAGTGTGACCCCTTCTTCACCAATTAATCGCATATCTCCAAACAAACCGGTATCACCGGCTAAATATATTTTTTTATTATCCTGTGTAGTCAATAAAAAACCTGCCGGGTTGCCGCCGTTACTGCCGTCAGGCAGGGCAGACCCATGCAGCGCCAGGGTCAGTTTGAGATAACCGAAGGGATGCTGATGGCCGCCGCCCAAATGTTGTGCATGAACTTTGACATCTTTTTTTCTCAACCAGGAACAAATTTCCGCGTTGGCGATCACTGTTGCCCCAGTCCGCCTGGCAATATCGACTGTCTCACCAATATGATCGCCGTGCCCATGGGTGATCAGGATATAATCTGCTTCGATAGAGTCTGGTTCCAACTTTGTGGCAGGGTTTTTCGTGAAATACGGGTCAACCAGCAATTGATATCCCCCGGTTTCAATCCCCAATGTGGCATGGCCGATCCAGGTCAGTTTAAAATCCATCAATCATTCCTTTCTCTGTAGCCAATGACTTGATAACTTAATTATACTGGGTTGAACCAGAATCTCCGTAAATTATATTGCGATGGGTTTAAGCGAGTATGTTAAAATGGGTTATTGTTATTTAATGAGTGCATGTAACTACTCGGTTTTAAAGGAAATAGAGTGTGTACCCTCGATCTTAAAGTTACAAGACAGCCTGAGCAGTTATGATTATAAAAAATATTATCAAGCAAACACTAGAAATTATGCTTGATGAGGAGAATTATTTGTGAAACACAAGCCCAGACGTTATACCAACCTGACAACTTTTCTGACGCACTTTACAGAGTTCGATAATCCTGAACATTCACACCTGCCCCCAATTTACCAAAATTCTGTTTTTACATTTGAGGATACAGACTCAGGGGCAGAAATAGCCAGCGGCAAACGGGCTGGGTTTTATTATTCGCGATTGAACAATCCAAACCACCAACAGCTGGCTCGAAAATTGGCTTATTTGGAAGCCTGGGATTTAATAAACCAGGATCCAGACTCAGACCCTGATGAGGTGTCTGGCGGCCTGGTATTTGCTTCGGGCATGGCTGCTGTCACAACGGCGATTCTGGCCTGTGTTCACAGCGGAGAAACGCTGTTAACTCAAGCAGCTTTATATGACGGCACCTATCTTTTCTTTAAAAATCTGGCACCGCAATATGGGATCAAGGTGGTTTGGGTTGAAGATAATTCTCGGGAAGGGTGGGAAGAAGCTTTTAAAGCACACCCCCAGACCAGGCTGGCTTATATTGAAACACCGGTTAACCCGACACTGAGGCTGATAGATATCAATGCCGTGGCTGATGTTGCCCATCAGTATGATGCAAAAGTGGTGGTAGACAATACCTTTGCAAGCCCGTATTGTCAGCGCCCGCTGACTTTAGGGGCAGATATTGTGGTGCACTCCACCACCAAGTACCTTTCAGGTCATGGACAAGTATTGGGTGGTGCTTTATTGACCACTGACCTGGCATTGCTGCATGACCAGGTATACCAGGTCTATAAATTATTGGGGGCCACTCCCAGCCCGATTGACACCTGGATGGCCAATATTGGCATGAAAACCTTTGAGCTGCGGATGGAAAGGCACTGCCGTAATGCCTTAAGGGTGGCAAAGTCTTTGGAAAAAATGCCTGGGGTCAGCCGGGTGTATTACCCTGGTTTAATCAGCCATCCTGATTTTGACCTGGCCCGGGTTCAAATGTTGGACTATGGGGGCATGATCGCATTTGAATTAGCCGGCGGTTTGGAGGCTGGTAAACGCATGATGGACAGGGTCAAAGTTGCAACACTGGCCGTCAGCCTGGGGAATGTCGACACCCTGGTACAGCACCCAGCCAGCATGACCCATCGCAATACTCCACGAGAGGAACGCATTGCTGCCGGTATCAGTGATGGGTTGGTTCGTCTTTCAGTCGGGATTGAAGACCCCAATGATTTGGTGAACGATTTTCTACAGGCAATCGAAGGGTGATCCTGTCTGAGGGCTGCGGTTAATAATCGTAAATACTCCCGCCGATGAACTCCCGGATGACCGAATTCTCAGGTACGATGGAATCATCTTTGATAGGTGAAAGTTCCTGCATCAGGTGGTAAACCCGGCTGGCACGTTTGTGTGCATCACTTCGCAGTGGGTCATTGTCGAAATCCTCAGTCCATTGGGCAAAAGAATCAAACAGCTTGGTCTTGTACATAGGCATTTCATAAGGCATACCGCTGTTGACGATATAATCCGCTGTGTTTACATAGGGGATGATATTGCGCAATTCGCTTGCCCTGACATAATGCCAGTGAAGCAAGGTTTTTGTGGGATCATACGCCCGGTGGGCAGCATCACGCAGCATTCGCCGGATCAAACGAATATCTGTCCAGCGGATGTAATGACCGCTGGAGTCCTTTAACTGCAGAAGCGGCTCAATATAAAGCCGAAATTTATTTTCATCAGGAATGTCGCTGGTCATATTCGGGTAAAGCCCATGCAGGCTGTCAATCAAGATCACATCACCAGGTGCCAGTTTCATGGGGGTATGATCAGCCTGCCGGGTGCCAGTTTTGAAGTTGTAGAACGGGATTTTAACCTCTTCTCCCGCAAATAAACGGGTCAGGTGTTCATTGATCAATGCCAGGTCAAGTGCCTGAGGTGTCTCAAAATCATAGTCACCAAATTCATCTTTGGGGTGCATATCCAGGTTAAAGAAATAGTTATCCACATTCAGCGTAACTAACCGCATATCAGAGCGGATCAATCTTTCTTCCAGTTTTTTGGTCGTGGTTGTTTTCCCCGAAGAGGAGGGGCCGGCAATGATCACCATTCTTAAAGCGTCTTTGCGATCGGCAATTAAATGGGCGGCATTTTCAACATCTTCGTGATAAAAGGCTTCTGATGCGCCGACAATTTCAGATAATTCACCTTTTTTGATGCGTTCATTGAGATGTTCAATAGTATGAAACCCATGATCTACTGCCCAATCTAATGTTCGCCATAATTTTGCCCAGGGGATATTGGTGGATGGTTCTGCTCTTCTTTCTGCACGCTGTTCACGCAACCGGGCACGTTCTGCCCGATAGAGGATGTAAGCTTTGGCAACCTTGGCGTGCCCTTCTTCAATCAGAACTTTTTCTACCAGGTCCTGTATATGTTCCACAGTAGGCGGTTTATTTTGAGAAGTTTGGGCTTCCAGCAGGGTGATGACTTTTTTTGTCAACCCCTCGGCTGTTTCTTTGTCCCTGCCGCCAACAGCCACTGCTGCCCGATAGATTGCATTGGTAATTCTTTGCGGCGTAAAGTCAACGATATCCCCTTCTCGCTTAATGACAGTCTTGATCTTTGCCATTTTTGCTCCTTTCAAATTGCTTAAGGAGGATGTAATTAAAATTAGTAATTACTCAGCTTATGAAGAAATCGGGGGTGTGGTGTGGCGGCAAAGCCGCCACACCACACCCCCGACCTTTCATTTGCATGGTAGCCTGAGCAGTTACTAAAATTATATCGAAAGTAGTTAATAATCCAAATAATGAAGGGACTTTCTCAGCTCAGTGCCGCAATTTCTGCAAAAATGGTCTCCAGACCCGGCACGCATGCCGCATTCATGGCAAAATACAGCCTGTTTTTCCGGGTTCAGTATCCCAACACCCTGAACAACGCGCTCAGACTCATCAGTTTCTCGACTTTGAAACCACCAATAATAAATGCCTAATAGGATCACCATTGCCATGGCTGCAATGATCAGCCAGATCACCACGCTCATGGGTGCAGGTGTTTTTCCTGGGGTTGTATCATCGATTTGTGCTGCTGCTCTGACGACTGGTGTGCCGTCCCCCAGGTCATTGGATTGGATGTCGTAAATCATTGAAAGGTTGAAGGGCACCTCGGCCAGCACAGGACTAAACTCGCCAGTGTAATAAATAAAACCTTCTACCTCATCGATTCGAGGTGACAAAACCGGTGAAGTCGATATTTGACCGGCGTTGGAAGGCTGCCGGATATAAATCATCAGGGTTTCTACCGGGTATTTTGATTGCCATTGATAATCGAATGAGCGCTGACTATCCTGTTGCGATATGCCTGGATCTGCGTAAGTCACCTGAATTAAAGGGGCGGCAGGTGAAAAACTGATCTCTTTATATCCCCCTGTGGTAATTTCTTCGAATGCAATTGATTCAAATTGGTTTTCCTGAATTTGATTGGTGACCGAAAGTTTTTGTGCATCCATTGGAAGGGTCAGGCTTATTTTTTCCGGCAGTGATGCGGCGCGAGTCATTTCAATTGTATACACCACCCACATCTCAGTGTGATCATTTTCAGGCAGAAAGCTGATCTGCAAGGATTCAATGGTAATGGATGTTGGTGTTTGGGCAGCAGCAGGCAGCCGAAACGAGCACATGATCAATGTCAGCAAAAAACAGATGAATACTTTCAGATATTTCTTCACAAACCAGTATTTTTATACCCAAATTTGATTAATTTAATCATACCATGGGGATACAGATTGTAACGGTTTAGAAGAGGTGAAATAATGTTGATGATATTCTAAGATTTAACGGGTAAATTTATGGCTGTGAATTAATATTAATGGTCAAGTGAAATGTAAAATTCAGTAATGGTATAATCCAATCTTTGGAATTAAAAAAGAAAGAATGAGAAAGTGAATTTATGGCGAAGACAACCGTATCCTGCCCCCAATGTAAACAACCAGTTGCTGCAGAAATCACCCGATTATTTGATGTTGCAGAGCAGCCCCAGGCAAAACAAATCTTGCTTGCCGGTGCATATAACCTGGTCCAATGCCAAAATTGTGGTTTTCAAGGACAGGCGCCGACCCCCATTGTTTATCACGATAACGAAAATGAACTCCTGTTGACCTACTTTCCACCGGAATTAAATGTTCCTGTCAACCAGCAGGAGCAAATGAT
This sequence comes from uncultured Candidatus Brevefilum sp., assembly GCA_964497065.1. Taxonomy (GTDB): domain Bacteria; phylum Chloroflexota; class Anaerolineae; order Anaerolineales; family Anaerolineaceae; genus Brevifilum. Next base: position 44,311 of record CAZCBW010000001.1, read on the forward strand.
CGGACCGATTATCAATAAAGTGATGGAAAACTTGCCGCCTGAAAAACGGAAGGCTTATCTCTTTAAACCAGAAACAATGCTGACCCGCCAGCGTATGGTTGAGCGCATTCTTGAATTAGATGGTGTGACACCTGAGATGCTTAAGGCGCAGCAAGACCGCCTGAATTTATTACAGCGGTTAGCAGGTGCGACCCATGAGGCCCGACCCGAACTGATCCAGCAAGAATCTAAACTGGTTGACGAGCAGCTATTAATGATCTTACAACGGCTCATCCAAAGTGCAGCTGCAGCTGGTGAAGAAGAGAGTGTGGAAGTCCTGGCAGACTTACAACAGCAGATCTTGGAAAACACAGAATTTGGCAGGGAAGTACTCGAACAGGCAGCGGAACAACAAGCGGCGATGAAAGCCCTGGAAGAGGCAGGCAAAAAAGGTTTGACTCGCCAAAGCTTATTGGATTTAATTTTAGAAGCTGTTGATAGTGAAGTCCGGTTGGCAACCCTGGTCAGCATGGCGCGCGGCGGGTTGGATTATGGGTTTTTCCAGCTTCTCTCAGAAAAAATTCAACATAGTTCTGGTGCAGAGCAAGCAAAACTGATGGATTTGCGTGAGAAATTATTAGAAATGACACACCAGATTGATGAAGCCATCAAAGAACAGCAGGCAGCTGCCAATCAGGTGATCGATAAACTGCTTGAAAGTGAAAAAATTGAAGAAGCAACGCTCCAGGCGCTTGCGGGAATTAATGAGATCTTCCTGGAAACTTTGCGTAATCGCATTCAAAAAGCACGAAAAGATGGTGAGGACGAGGTATTAAAAAAATTGCAGATGATTGCCAGTACTATTCAAAAAGTCAGTGCACCTGGGGCGAACATTGAATTGATCGAGACTTTAATTCAAGCAGAAGATGACCAGGCTATCCAGGCAATATTGACTGAAAATGCAGATGAAATCACTGATGATTTTGTGCACTTCTTATCAAACCTTTTAAATCAAACACAACAGCAAGAGGGTCGTGCGGCAACAGCTGAAAAGCTTCAGCAGGTTTATCGGCAGGCATTACGGTTTTCAATGAAAAAAAATTTGGAGACAGCGGCCTAAACGATCAACCATGCGAAATGACTGGATTGTCAAGGCGCAAACCATGACCGCGAACAGTTACGATATAATCCCACTGCGGATCTAGCTCTGCCAACCTGTCTCGCAGCCGCCTGACCAGTGCGTCCAGAGCCTGCTCAGTGACGCCTTCTGCGGCGTTTCCCCATACCTGCCTGATGAGTTCAATTCTTGAGGCAACCTCACCGGGCTGTTCGTAGAGCAATGACAATAAATTAAATTGAGAGGCTGAGAGAGGCGGGTCAATTTCCTCGTTCAAAACCCACACTCGGCGCGAGCCAGTATCTACTCGCAAACGCCGCTGCTGCATTGTCAGGGGCAGCCCTTCCAGCGGCATGGTGGCATCTGAACTTAGAAAAATAAAATGCTGTGCTAAAGAAATCTGCAGTTCATCGCCGTCTTCAAGCGAGGCGGCTTCCAGTAATAGTTTCCCGTTGACATAGGTGCCGTTCTTGCTTTCAAGATCCTCAACATAGATCCCGTCTGGCCCTGGGTAAATTTGTGTGTGGTGCCTTGAAACCTGGCGTAATGGGATGACAATATCACAATCGGGGTCACGTCCCATGATCATGTTTGACTTGATCTTCCAGCGTCTTCCTTCCAGCGGGCCAGTTTGGGCGATCAGTAAGGGATATTCTTTGGTTTTTTCTGCGTTCATAATTCTTAACTCAAATAAGAAAAATAAATGATGGAATTGATCATAAAACTATTTTTGCTATAATTATAGTATACATAGAATCGGTTAATTTTATTAACGAATAAAGGATTAATGATGCCTGGAAAGAATCATTATCATCAGTCGTACCGATCATTTTTCTGGCCTGTGATTTTACTGGGTACAGGAGTGATCTGGCTGTTAAGCAACCTTAATATTATTCCATCAGAGAATTTATGGATCTTATTGCGTTTATGGCCGGTGTTGTTCATCGTGGCAGGGTTGGATGTGTTGTTTGCACGTCGTTTGCCGGGAATTGGTGCCTTGTTGGCGCTGCTGGTGATTGGCGGTGTGGTCTACATACTGCTTTTTGGCGCGGATTTAGATATCGAAGGTAAACCTGAACTTCATACTCAGAGTTTTGTTGTCGATGTTGGGAATACAACCCTGGCAAATGTTGAACTCAACCTATCCACGCATGAGACGATAATCCAGTCCCTTACAAATTCTTCCAGGCTGATTGATGCCCAGGTGACCCATTTTGGGGAAATTGATTTTACTGTGACTGGCGCGGAGCATAAATGGATCCGTCTGACCCATCGCAGTGTATTATCATTCTTTCCCTGGTTCCTCCCCGAAGTGCGAGATGCTCATCTCTCATGGAATATCGGCTTCAGCCCAGAAGTGCCTTTAAATCTGGTAATTGATACCAGCACGGGCATCTCAGCAATTGATCTGAGCGGTCTGAATATAAATCGGTTTGAACTTGATGGGGGTACTGGTGCCAGCCAGGTAGTTCTTGGGGCCTCTGACACTGGTTATGAGGCTTATATTACAGCTGGAACCGGGTCTTTAGAAATCATTTTTCCTGAACAGAGCAGCATCAAGGTTTACTTAAAAGGCTCAACAGGTCGAATTCAACTTCAAATGCCAGAAGGTGCAGCAGTCCAAATTGAAGTTCTCAGGGGTGGAACAGGCGACCTCATCCTGCCTGCTTGGATCACCCGGGTCAGCGGGCAACAAGGCCGAGATGAGGGGGTGTATCAATCAACAGGTTTTGATGACGCTGTTCAGCAAATTATTGTGGTGGTGGAAAATATCCGCACAGGCAATATTTTTGTGGAATAATTTTTTCACTAAAGCCAATTAGGTCGACAGACGAAGTCAGCTTACTTGAAAACGTGCTATTTCTGGGCAAATTATTTAGAACAAACGAGCAAAATTATATTAACATTCTATTATAAAGCCTATCCAGAGGTAGCATTTCGGTTAAAAGTTGGTAGAATCTAATCAGACCTGAAGAATAATTAGCACAATTTTACTGGTATTTGTATATATTTGAAGTTGCTAAGGTCTACAACTTCCCCCTGGATTTGATTTAGACAAAAAGACTTGACAATTCCAGGTGTGTATTTAAGAAAGTTACTTTAAACAAGGAGGTAAGCCGTGGCTGGAATAGAAAATTTTACCCCGAAAGCACGCCATGTACTCAGCCTGGCTCAAAAACAAGCAGAACGACTGCGGAAATCTCAGGTCAGTACAGAGCATTTATTGATTGCACTGATTGAGCTAGAAAGCAGTGTTGCTGGCCGAGTCTTAAGAGACCTGGGTTTGGAAGCAGATCGTGTCAAATCTCTGGTTGAAGAGGAAATTGGCTTTGGCGATCATGATGGTCAAATAACATTATCACCGGGTATGCAGCAGGTGATTCCCTATGCGATTGAAGAAGCCAAAAAGAAAAACCAAAAATATGTGGGAACAGAGCATTTATTATTAGGATTGATCCGCCTGAGCAATTGTGAGGCGATGAATATCCTGGGCAAGATTGGGGTCACACCTGAACAGATCCGTCGCCAAACAGACCGGATATTAAAAGAGTCCCAAAGTGAGTCACGCCCTGTGCTCACGGGACGTTCCAGCAGCAGGCGCACCCGCTCACAGAAGCCAGATAAAGATAAAACACCTCTGGTTGACCAGCTGGCAACCGATCTGACAACTTTGGCTGAAGAAAACAAACTGGACCCTGTCATTGGGCGCCAGACTGAAATCGAACGCGTGATCCAAATTTTAGCCCGCCGCACGAAAAATAACCCGGCTCTGATTGGTGAACCTGGGGTTGGAAAGACCGCAATTGTCGAGGGTTTAGCCCAACGCATCGTTGAAGGTAATGTGCCAGCGCCATTATTGGATAAACGCCTTTTGCAGCTGGATGTTGGGTCTCTGGTGGCCGGGACGATGTACCGCGGGCAATTTGAGGAAAGACTGAAACGTGTGATTGATGAATTGAAATCCTCAGAAGCGATTTTGTTTATTGATGAGGTGCATATGCTCGTTGGTGCAGGGTCTGCCGGATCGTCTGTTGATGCAGCCAATATTCTCAAACCCGCATTATCCCGTGGTGAAATGCAAGTGATTGGGGCAACGACACTCGAAGAGTATCGGAAAAATATTGAAAGTGATGCCGCATTAGAACGGCGTTTTCAACCTATCATTGTCTCTGAACCAAGTGTTGAAGAAACAATCGAAATTCTTCACGGAATACGTACGGCTTATGAGGATCATCACCGCCTGACCATTGAAGATGATGCGCTTGAATCTGCGGCCAAGCTTTCTGCCCGGTATGTGAGCGATCGGTTCCTCCCTGATAAGGCTATCGATCTGATTGATGAATCAGCCTCGCGAGTACGGATGTATAAAAGCCCTGCGGCTTTAAATGCCAAAGAGCTGGTCTCAGATCTACGTGAAAACAGAAAACAGGTTGAAGAAGCAAAAGGGCGTGAGGATTACGATCAAGTCGAAGAATATCAAAACCGTATTGATGAGCTTGAAGAACAGCTCGAAAATATCCGAACCGTTTGGGATCGATCTACCAGCCCGCATGTAACCACCGAAGATATTGCTGAAGTTTTATCGATGTGGACTGGTGTACCCCTGATGCAGCTTGAAACTGAAGAAACTGCTCGATTATTGAATATGGAAGTAAAGTTAGGTGAACATATCATCGGTCAGCAAGAGGCTATCGAAACGATCTCAAAAGCGATTCGACGGGCACGCGCAGGTTTGAAAGACCCAGCCCGCCCGGTTGGTTCCTTCATATTCCTCGGGCCGACAGGCGTTGGTAAAACAGAGTTAACCAAAGCACTGGCAAAATTCATGTTTGGCAATGAGGACGCCTTGATCCAGCTGGATATGTCAGAGTTCATGGAACGGCACAGTGTCAGTCGCCTGGTAGGTGCGCCTCCCGGGTATGTTGGCTATGATGATGCCGGGCAGCTCACAGAAGCGATCCGACGCCGCCCATATTCGATCATTGTTTTTGATGAGATCGAAAAAGCGCATCCTGAAGCCCATAATATGCTTTTACAAATCATGGAAGAAGGCCATCTTACCGATGCACGCGGGCATAAAGTCGATTTCCGGAATGCCATCATTATCATGACTACCAATGTTGGTGCGGAAATGATTCAACGACAAGGTAATTTTGGTTTTACCCTGACATTGGATGAGGCGGAAGAAGGCGCGCAAGCACATAAAGATATGCATAAAAAGCTTACAGATGCACTCAAACGAACTTTCCGTCCGGAGTTTATTAACCGGCTTGATTCAGTGATTGTGTTCCGATCGCTGACCAGGGAAGATATTCGAGAAATTGTCCAGCTGGAAATCGATAAAGTGAACCAAAGGTTGGTAGAAAACAATATTGAACTGAGAGCCTCAGAAGAAGCTTTAGCTTTCCTGGCAGAAGAAGGTTATAATCCTGAAATGGGTGCCAGGCCGCTTCGCCGGGTGATTCAACATAAGATCGAAGATCGCTTATCAGACGCATTACTGGCCAAAGATTTTAAAGATAGCCAGAATATCTTGATCAGTATTGAAACAGTTGAAGAGGATGGCGCGGAAATAACTGATATCGTGTTAAAACCCGACCAGCAGGATGAAAAGAAAGAAGAACCTGATTTAGCTTCTGTAGGAATGTAATTTATGGCCAAAACCAAGACCCATTATGTCTGTCAGGAGTGCGGACGGACTTCCCCGAAAAATTTGGGTCGCTGCCCACAGTGTCTTGCCTGGGACAGCATGGTTGAGGAAATTCTTGAAGATGAAAAGACCGCTCACAAACGTATATCAACATACGGGTTGGGCGGTCTTTCTGTTCCTAAGCGGATGAATGAAATTGTGGGGGATGATGAAGACAGGATCTCCGTGCCGATTATGGAGTTTTCTCGAGTTTTGGGTGGTGGTATTGTGCCGGGTTCTATTGTTTTAATTGGCGGTGATCCGGGCATCGGGAAATCTACCTTGATGCTGCAAATGACAATGCAAATGGCAGCCAGCAACCGGGTGTTGTATGTGTCGGGTGAAGAGTCAGAACGGCAGATCAAAATGCGAGCACGCCGGATACTGCGCGGTGGAGATGGAAATGAACTACCGCTGCCCGAAGACCTTTTCTTGGTGACAGAGACGAATCTCGATGTGATCATTGCACATATTCAAGATGTAAACCCGCGTTTACTGGTGATTGATTCGATCCAGACGGTTTACCGGCCTGAAATGGAATCCAGTGCTGGTTCAATTTCTCAGGTACGTGAAAGTGCTTCTCGCTTGCGAGAACTGGCCAAGAACTCCGGTATCGCAATATTTGTGATTGGCCATGTTACCAAGCAGGGCACGATTGCCGGCCCCCGGGTGCTCGAACACATTGTGGATACTGTTCTATACCTTGAAGGCGACCGCTTCCAGGCCTATCGCTTACTTAGATCGGTGAAAAACCGATTTGGTGCGACATCGGAGGTGGGGGTTTTTGAAATGCAAGAACGGGGATTGATCGAGGTTTGCAATCCTTCTGAAGCTTTTCTGGCAGAAAGGATGATTAATGCACCAGGGTCAGCCATTGTTGTGACAATGGAAGGCACACGACCGTTGTTAGTAGAAATCCAGGGGCTCACCAGCCACACCAATTTTGGAAACCCGCGAAGAACACCAAATGGCATTGATTTCAACCGTTTATTATTAATTACCGCAGTTATATCCCGGCGTTTAAATTTACAGTTGTCAGAACAGGATATATTTGTGAATGTTGTCGGTGGTTTGAGGATTGATGAGCCTGCCGCAGATTTGGCAGTTGCTGCTGCCATCACCTCGTCTTTGCAGGATAGGGCTGTCAAAGCTGACCTGGCATTGATTGGTGAGATCGGTCTTTCTGGAGAGTTGAGGATGGTGGGGCAAATTGAGAGTCGCTTACGAGAAGCAGCCAGCTTGGGTTTTAAGCAGGCTTTGGTGCCAAAGCGATTGCACACCAAGCAGCCCTGGCCAGGGGGAATCGAAGTCCAGGAAGCGCGTTCGCTGCAGGAAGCCTTAAAGCTGGCATTGATCAATTAGTCTCTATCCTGACCAGCAAATAATTCCACCTGACGTTATAATTACATTGGTCTCCACACTTTGCTGGATGGCCAGGCAGAACACACTTAGAGAAAACAGGAAAATAATGAGCAAAACGATTCTTGATTTTAACCCGATCTCCCGTACACGCAGAAATCATGGGCTTGAGCATGCCACATTACATACGCTGAGCAAAAGACATCCTGGCGTAGCCATGGGCGGCATGTCAACCCCTGTTGGCTTCACGATTGTCAGCAACATCTCAACAGAAGAGGTGGCGGGTGCGGCGATTGAGGCATTGTTAAAGTTACGAGGTGGTGAAGCATATCTGGCTATGCACCCGAATTGCGGTACGAATTTTGCTTTTTCCGGACTAATCGCCGGCCTGGCAGCCTGGATGGCAACTATTGGTGCCGGCAAATCTTTTAAGAGCAAGCTCAACCGTCTGCCGTTGATGATCATTTTTTCAACCATGGCCTTGATATTCACCCGATCTTTGGGGCCGATGATTCAGGAGAAGATCACAACCAGCGGCGATCCAGGCAACCTTGAATTGGAGCGGGTAGAAACGGTGATCAGGGCAGGTCTGCGTATGCATCGCGTGATTACCCGAAATTAAAACCTGAATGACAGAAGTAAAGCCAGTTGTTTATATCCTCCGGGGTGATGACCGTGAAGGGATAGCAGCACATCTCCTGCAGTTTATAGCCAATCTTGGTGCGCCAGATATGGCAGAGATGAACACCACTCGTCTGGATGGGAAAACCGCCAGCCTCAATGATTTGCGTTCTGCCGCCCTGGCCTTGCCGTTCTTAACAGAACGTCGTTTAGTGGTCGTGGAGGATGCTGTTCATCCCTACCTGGGACGGGGCAATGAAAAGCTGCGAGAGGAATTTTTAGCCCTCCTTGATTCGTTGCCATCCACAACAGCACTGGTGTTGGTTATCCCAGATTCAAAAAAATATCGGCGAGATGGCCCAACCTGGGAGTTGCTGACTGAAAACCACTGGCTGATCAAATGGACTGAAGCTGCAGGCAGCCGCGCGTTTATCATCAATTGTGCTTTGCCAACAGATCGAGAAATGGTGGACTGGATTAAGAATAAGGCAGTTGAGTTGGGCGGCAGTTTTACTCTCAGAGCCGCCCATACATTAACAGAATTTGTAGGCAATAATACCATGCGTGCAGCCCAGGAAATCATCAAAATATTGACTTATACAAATTTCTCTCGTCCCGTTGAAGATGATGATGTCAGGCTGCTCACCACCCGTGATCATCAAACGGATATCTTTACCCTGGTAGACTCCATTGGCAATAGAGACGGAAAGCAAGCCCTGGAGATGCTCCATCTCTTATTGGATGAAAGCGATCCCTTGCAGCTTTTTGGTATGATCATCCGCCAGTTTCGATTAATGCTCCAGGCTCGTGAAATCATTGATTCAGGCGGCAGCGAGTCTGATGTAGCAAAAAAATTACACCAGCACCAGTTTGTGGCAAAAAAGGTCTCTGGGCAATGCCGGCAGTTTGAGATAGCGGCGCTGAAATCCATTTATCAGCAGTTATTGAAAATTGACCTGGATATGAAAACAGGTGGTATGTCAGGCGATATCGCCCTGGATATTTTGATCGCGCAATTATCGAATCAGGCCTTGATATAATGTTTACATCGTAACTACTCAGCTTACGAGGAAATAGGGGTTGTACCCCGACCTTTCAGTTGAAGTGCAGCCTGAGCAGTTACTTTGCATCTATTCAAAAGCTTGATAAAAAAGCTGAATCCATCCAAACAGGAAGGGAAAATTGACCACAATAGAATTGCGAGTTGCGACAGTTAATATCAGCGGTGGGGAAAAGACGTTTGAAGAAATTCCTCATGACACCCGTAAATCACGGCAAGAAGCCTTAGAAATGCTGGTAAAAAAAATAAATGCTACAGTGCTTTGTCTTCAAGAAGTTTCACAATATATTGATGCAGATGGTGTGACACACAGCTTGATCGATTCGATCAATAATGCTGGCGATTATCAAAATGCATTTTATGGCAAAACAGTTTCGATGGAGACGCATCTCCAAGTCAAAAAAGATGTGATGGTCAAGGGGATTTTTAATGATTGGTGGAACTGGTCAAAAGGCAATGCGATCCATTCCCGTGTTCCCTTTGCCAGGTTCAGTGATCCTGTTCGGGCGGGGTCCCCGCGTAATATTCCCCTTTATCAGCCAACTTCTTATGAGGGTAATCGGGATACTGATCCGCGTTGTGCCCTGTTGGCCCGGCTGAAAGAACCGCCCTACCCCTTTATCGCCACGCTGCATTTGACCACCCTGGTTGGTGAGCGGAAACCTCAAGCAATCCCTAATAAGATCGAACAGTCCCATTTGCTGAGGTATCAACAGATCAGACGATTTTTAGACCTTGTTCGCGAGCATATTCTTTACCAGGATGAACCCCTGATCTTAGCCGGTGATTTTAATGCGACCCAAGGCGAGTTTGGGATCGCTCACTTATTGGAAGCAGAAAATGGATTTGTTCGTTTAATACCCGAAAATGAAGTCCCGACCCATGCAGGTTCCGATCAAGCCATTGATCATATATTCTTTTATCCTAAAGAACGGCTGGTTGACTATCGCTGCTTTATTGAAGCCAGTGATCTGAGCAAACGTGCATCCGACCATCTACCAGTTGTTGCTGACCTGCAAATCAGATAATCCTTAGATTGACAATCCAGAAATTATTTATTTAAATACCCAGACCAATACTGAAAATAAATAAGAGGAGTGAAAAAATTTAATGCCAGAATCAAATCTTCGTAAATATTTTGGGACAGATGGTGTGCGAGGCCTGGTCGGCCAGGCACCGCTGGTGCCTGAATTCCTGACCCAGCTTGGTTATGCGGCAGGCATGGTCCTTTCGCGCACAGCATCGCATCCGACTTTTTTGATCGGGCGGGATACGCGCCAAAGCGGCGAAATGCTGCAAAGTGCATTAACAACCGGTTTATTAGCCAGCGGCGCAACGGTTGTGGATCTTGGCGTGATGACAACACCTGGCATTGCCTTTATGGTCAGGAAAATGAACGCAGAGGCCGGTGTGGTTATTTCAGCTTCACATAATCCAGTGGAACAAAACGGGATCAAATTCTTCAATGCAAAAGCTCAGAAATTAAGTGATGAGATTGAACTAGAAATCGAACGGCTTATAGAAATCCCCATGGATCTTAACAGCAGCGCAGCCCGGCAGTACGGCCGCCGAATTGATGGTGCTGATATGCGCGAGTTGTATGCAGACAGCCTGGTGGATGAGCACCAGGATCTGAACCTTGGTGGGATGCGTTTGGTGCTGGATTGTGCCAATGGTGCTGCCTCATGGTATGCCCCCGAAGTTTTTTCTCGATTGGGTGCAGAAGTTGTGGTGATCCATGCCTCACCGACCGGGACAAATATTAATGAGCAGGCTGGCTCTGAACACGTGCGAGCTTATCCGGAAGACCTGAGCGATTTAATTAAAAAATATGATGCCAATTTTGGTGTTGTATTTGATGGCGATGCAGACCGGGTTATCTTTGTGGATGAAGCCGGTCATCTTGTGGATGGTGATCATATGCTGGCTATATTGGCTGATTACCTTCATTCTACGAGCAGGCTGTTGGAATATACCGTAGTCAGCACTACGATGCGTAATGGCGCATTGGTTAATTATTTTGCAGACCGAAAGATTGAATTTATCGAGACACCTGTCGGTGACAAGTATGTGATGAAAGAATTGAATATGTTATTCGAGGAAAATACACGGCCTGGCCAAATCGGCCTCGGCGGTGAGCAGTCTGGCCACATCATCTTGCTAGATGAAACCCACGCCACCGGGGATGGACTGCGTTCAGCGATCTATTTGATCCGTGCATTCCTGGCCAGCGGGCGGAAAACGCTTGCTGACCTGGCGGAGAGCATCAATAAATATCCACAAGTCATTGCTTCTGCATTTGTTTCTGAAAAACCTGATTTAGACGGTCTTGCATCTGTACAATCTCTCAAAGAAATGATCGAAACCACATTGCCGGGACTAACCCGGTTGAATCTGCGTTATTCAGGCACCGAACCAAAAGTGCGCTTGATGTTAGAGGCAGATACACGCCATACCGAAGCAGAACTGGCCGAGAAAGCATTTTTACTGTGTGAGGCAGTTCAAAATGAATCAAATACGCCCCACGGAAGCTTTTTAGAGGTCTTGAACGTCACCCGAGGTGGTTTGATTACAAGGTAAGAAAAATTCAGCTTGATATAAAAAGAAAAATAGCAAAGACCAGTTTTTGACGTTAAGATATGGCAAGGTTAATAAGGAGAATCCTATGAAAAAACGTGAGATCAATTTTAATAAACTCCAGATATCAGACATTGGCCCGGTATTCAATCAACTGAACCGTGCTTTGATCATTGCTGAGGATCAAGATGCCTGGGTCCCAGTGATTGCTGAGATGGAAAGATTTTTAGTGTCGCTGGAACAGGGCTTGCTTTCTGATCAAGATCTTATTGCAGAGAATCATCTGGATTCATCCAGGGCGATCAGTATGCTGTTGACTTTGGCCGCCATAGGCACCCAATATCGGCTTGAACAATATAAGCCCAAAGGTGATGCAGGTAAAGTGAAACTGGGCTTGATCCAGGATGAATATGTGCCAGCCACGGTAAGCATGCGAAGCAAAGCTATTCAACTGGCAAAAAAATACTTCCAATCCCCGGTCTTCGAGAGCCTGCATAATGATATTGACCATGAAATTATCCCTTTGCTCGAAAGCATGGATTATGAGAACAACCCCAGCCGATTTATGCCCTTTAGAGTGGTGCAAATTGGCAATATTTATGAGCGTTTGCTTGGCTTTCGCTTGCGTACCCTTGACCCTCTTTTGGTTGGGGATCAGAAGCAGCCGGGGCTGCTTCGCAGCATCTATGATCGGAAATACTTGAGGTTTGGCACGTCAGGCGTTCGGGGACGCTGGGGCAATGACTTTACCGAAAGGCGTGCTCGCCAGGTAGTACAGGCAGTCTGTGATTTCCTAAATGATGTCGATGTGCCGGATTACGTCGGACGGGAGAATTTAGCCGGCCGGAAGATCGTTATCGGCTATGATACCCGGTTAAACGCTGACAGAGTGGCTGAGTGGTCTGCTGAAGTCTGCCTTGCGAATGGATTCAAAATTGAATTTGCCAACCGGGATACGCCCACACCTGCTTTGGTTTATTATCTGACCGATCATCTTGGGCCTGACGAGGTTGGGGGGCTGTTGAACTGCACCGCCAGCCATAACCCGCCGGAATGGCAGGGGATTAAATTCAATCCCCGGCTGGGATACCCTGCACCGACCAATGTGACCGATTATTTATCTTTCCATATCAACGAAATGCAGTTGGTTGATTCTGAAGCAAGGTCGGTAAATTTAGAGGTTGGTCGAAGCCAGGGGAGCTTGCGCGGATTTGACCCGTTGGATGACTATATCGCCTGGCTCAAGGATAATGGCAATGGGAATGCCCGCATCCCGGTTGATTTTGACCGTATCCAGCAGTTTTTCAGCGATAAAACGGTCGTGATCGATGAAATGCATGGCACAGGCCGTGGGTATATGACCCGTTTGTTAGGTGAAGCTGGTGTTCGCTATACGGTCATTCATGCCCAGCGCGACCCCGAATTGGGCGGTCAGGATTATGCAAACCCTGAGGAACCGTTCATTAATCAGCTTAAAGCCAAAGTTGCTGAGACAGGTGCTCATTTGGGTTTGGGGTTGGATACGGATGCCGATCGGTTTGGTATTGTTGATCTGGGCGGTATTTACTTCAGACCCAACCAAATTCTGCCAATGTTGATCCGTTACCTGGGGGTGGAGCGGGGACTGAACGGCCGTGTGATCGCCACACAGACGGGCTCTCCTCTGATTGAGATTCTGGCAGGGATGATCAAAGATAACTCCGAAAACAAACCCGCCGAAGGTGCACTGCCGGGGTATGTCAGCCATCCGTTTTATGAAATAAAAATTGGCACACCTGAAGATCGAGTATTGAAAAACGCCTTTTTGGTGCCGGTCGGGATCAAGTACATCGAAGAAATCCGGCGGGTGGATCGAAATTATCAAGGTGAAAAGAACCTGCCTGAAAACTGGCGAGACCGTATATTGATTGGCGGAGAAGAATCATCTGGTTTGACCACCCGCGGACATGTGACGGATAAGGACGGCCCCTGGGCTAACTTCCTGGTGATGGATATGCTTGCTTATTTTGGAACCCGAGAAAATGACCCGCTGCAGACGATTAATGAAATCTGGCAGGATACTGTTCAAATGCCGGGTTTGTGGTATTCATTTGGCTGCTCCCCTGGCGATGAGACCTCTCATACCGGCCGCGTCGATGTGGATGCACCGCTGGAAGCGAAAGAAGCCTTGATCAATTATTACCTAGACTTGCCTGATAAGGTGGATGACCCTAAGGTTGCGGGGATGAAGTTATCTTACCTGGGCGGCATTCGTTATGAAGTGGCCGAGATGCAGCTGGTCGACGAGGATGGTGACGATCGTTATCAGCTGCGGGTTCGGGCTTCAGGCACAGAACCGATCAATAGAATTTACGTCGAAAGTAAAGACCCCGACCAGGGGAAGATGTTGATTGAATCGGTCCTGGAAAAGCTAGAAGCATTGACCATTGAAGAGATCACCAAAGCGCATAATGTCTGGCGCCTTGTTGATATCCTCACTCAGACACGCCTGACAGATAAAACAGGCCAGGCAGTTAAGGATGTCATCAGGGAAAAGTGGGATCTGCCAGAGGTTGTGCAAAAATTGAGGCTCAGCCAGCAAGTGCTTGAAAAGCGCAACCGCAAGATCATTGGCCAATGGTTGGAAAGATTGAATAAATCGTAACTAATCAGCTTATGAAGTCATCGGGGATGTGGTGCGCACACCACATCCCCGACCTTTCAGTTGCAGGGTTGGCTGAGCGGCTGTAATTAATCTTTAACGTTAAGGTTGGACGATTACCAGCGTTTGGCTGCTGAAGCCATACAGCCCAGAGGGGATGGATTTGTCTTCCAATAGGTAGTCTTGCAGGTAATAGGCAAAATCAGACTGGTCTACAATGCGGTCATGAGCGTCCAGTTCAAAGAAGGGTTGATATCTGGCAGCAAAGTAGCTGACCCGCTGCATATCCAATTTAATTCGCGGCCAAGAGCCTTGTGGGACCAAAACAGGGTGATTTGCCAGCAAGATCACTTCATCCGGCAAAGTCGGCAAGATGGCTTGCAAGTCCTTTATAAAAATAAATGGGGAATCTTCTTCTCTTGCATCAAATGATAGGTTCGCTTCTCGGAACATAACCTGTGGAGAAAACTTTTCTGAAGCATCCATGAAACGAACTTGGAGATAAGCTGTACCGCCTGCCGGGATTTGCTGAATAGGGATATTTTCTCCGGGGGTCCCGCCCAGCACCAGCTGCATAGGCTGGTGCTGACCATTGAATTCATGGGCTACATTCAGATAATACACGGTGATCGGTTCACCAAGAAAATAGAAATTGCGCTGGTGGATTCCCCGGTCTAAAAGTTGAAATGCCATCCATGCAGATAAGTGGTTGACCTTCATTTTTAGAGGATCATAGCCAATTTCTGTTACATAGTGATATGACCAGTTGACTGGGCTTCCGAAAATATCCTCATAGTCAAAAAGTACTGCTGGCTGTTCAGGGATCGGGCTGGGTGAGGGTGTCGCACTGAGTGTTCGATAGGGCGTATTTGTCACCGTGGGAGTTTGAGATGGCCGCATGGTGATGGTGAATGCCGGGGTTGTTGTAAAGGTGGGTGTCGGTGAGCGTGTGATGGACGGTGTGAGTGTGTCTGTGGGAACTGTCTCTGCAGAAGGGGTTAATCCGCACCCGGTGATAAATATCAGAATTAATAAAATGGCCAGGGCTGTCTGGATTGGAGGTTTTTGGTATCCCATCAAACCTGTGCTTTCGTTAATTCAATCAGGGCAGGTGATTGCTGCTGAGGCATACCCGACCACGGATGAACGATCCCCGGTGACTGCGGCAGAGGTCGCGTAATTGAGCAGTGTCGCTTTGTCAGCGCCTAAGGATTGAGATGCCCATAAAACTGCCGCGATAGGGGCAAAACCGCAGGCTTGTCCTTGACCAGTGTCCCTGAGCGCGAATAAATCATCCGGCAAGAAATTTTCGATTGCTTGCAAGACCTGTCGGTCAAGCTGATTGGCCTGTTCTTCCGGGTAAAAATGGGAAAGGTCTGTGCTGGCAATCAACAGGCAGGATTCGCCTTCGAGTGTTTTAGCCAATGCCTGGCTGAGTACCCGGGCATTGTCGGGGGTTTGATCGCGCAGCATGATTGGGACCAGGTTGAATTCACCTTCTAATGCCACCTGTAAAAATGGCAGTTGAATCTCTAAAGAATGTTCCTGGTCATTGGCAATGGGGGTCAATGACACCCCCGATTGATTTAGAAGTACTTCGTTGATCTCGGCCAGTTTATCTATATTCAGCGGGATTTCTCCCAGCGGCGTCTGGTAAGCATGATGTGCGCTGGTCAGGATTGGCTGGGGGTGATACTGGTGCATGGGTGAGACAACCACCACTGTTGAAAATGATTTCCCCCGGACTGTTTTATAAGCATATCCGGCAACTGGGCCTGAATAGCGATAGCCAGCATGGGGTGCTACCAGCGCGATGACTTCCCCTGGCAGACCAGGCAGCGCTGCCTGAACAAGGTAATCGTTAATGGATTGTTTAAGAAAGTCAGGGTTATCACTGTACCAGGTTCCGGCGATAGGTGAGGGTCTTATTTTCGAGATCCTTTTCATGATGGTTAATTCAAAAAATCCCAGGGGTTGACACGGCCGTAATCGTCACTGCGCATCTCAAAATGAAGGTGCGGCCCGGACGAAGCACCGGTGCTGCCCATGGAGCCGATCACTTCGCCCTGGTAAACTTCCTGGCCGCAGCCAACATTGACCACACTCAGGTGGGCATACAGCGTTTGCCAGCCATAGCCATGGTCGATCACGATCATTTCGCCGTAACCGAAATCGTTCCAGCCGGCATAGACAACCACGCCATGGTCAGCAGCGTAGATGGGATTGCCAAGGCTGCCGGCGATATCTATGCCGAAGTGATTGGTGGCTGGGCTGTAATCATAACCTGAGAGATAGCGTTCTGTAGACGGCCAGAGGAAATTGAGTGTCCCCAAGACACCGTCATAGTTGGTTGTACAGGCGCCTGGCCCGAGATGGCGCGCTGTGGCTGGTTCTCCGCGGCTGATGCGCGGTGTGCGCCAGTCTGTAAAGGTCCCCTGCCCGGCTGGGATCACCAGCCATGTGTCCGGCGGGATGTTTGGGTTGGCATAATCACCGATTTCGGCAGCATTTAAATTGTTTCCTGGCCAGTTGATGATATCTTCTGGCTCAACACCGTAATATAAAGCTACGCCATTTAAACCCTCACCAGCACTCCACGAATGATAAACACCATCGACTGGCAGAATGTTAAGCGTTTGCCCTGGCTTTAAAAAATGAGGGTCATCACCGAGGGTGTACCGGTTGCTCCACAGGATTGTTTCGGGTTTCAGGTTGAATTTGTTGGCAATTGAGAAGATCGAATCACCTGATTCAACCGTGTAGTCCATCACCTCATAACGCGACATTCGCTGAGGGAGGATGGTATACAAACCGGCTTCACGGGGAATACCCCAGTCGTCACCGCCGCCCGCATGGAATTCTGGTGCCGGCAGTGTCGGCGTTGGCATAGGCAGGTTTTCACCACTGGTAATATTGGCGGTTCTTTGCTGAGATTGGCGCAAATAGAACGTATCCATCAGCCAGACAACCAGCAGCACCAGCAGAACCGTGGTTACCCCGGTGGCAATCCGCATGGCAGAATCACCCAGGCCAAATGCACGGAGACGATCCCAGAATCTGGTTATTATGGGTTCTGGTTTTGGTGTATTTTCTTCTATTGGGGGTTTTATTTCAACGGGCTCTTCATCTTCCCGCTGCCAGGGGTCTTTTTTATCCTGCATAATTACTCCATTAAGAGTCTAGCACGTTTTTTTGGCAAAGGCGAGTCTTATTAACAGAGTTGGAGTAATTTAAAACTAAACTGGCAGACCTGAAGTTTTATCAGCCTGCCAGTTTTGTGAGTATGGTTAATCGATTTTGTGGTCAGATAATTGTGATGATAAAGCAGCGATCTTTTTTTCAAGCTGCTGTTGGCGGAGGCTAATGGTGATATCAGCCTGAGTTCGTTCGATGATATTCCGGGCGATGTCGGTACGCCGGCGCAGGCCGTAGGTCAAGGCATCGGGGAAATCCATGGTGACCAGCTGTGCGTAAATATCTTCCATCACATCTAATAAGCGTTCCACTTCAGGAGAATGCCCGTCTCGCATGATATCCATAATTCGCCGCCGAAGTTCACCGACCACTTCTGACATGCCATTCAAATAGGTGGCATATTCTACCTGGAGTGTTTCCGGTGTAGGCCAGTCTTGCCCCAGGATGGTTGCAACGGTGAGGTGTGCTTCGCAATATTCTTTGAGTGCATCCTGTGCATATCCAGAAAAATAAAGGTCTGGATCATCTTTCAACCCATCCTGTAAGGTCTTTGCCAGGTCATCGGCTTTGGCAAGTTGTTCCCTGGCTGTTTCAGGGTCATCGCGGTGAATCCCGCGGATCGCGTGGGCAGCATGGCGAATCAGGTTACGGCTTTGTGCAAGCGCTGAATCCCTGATCTGGTTCTTCCGCTCAAAGGATTCCCTGATCTGGTCAGCCAGCGCTTCGAAATTATTCTCCATCGCTATCCTTTTGGTTGGGCTTGAATAGGTCATCTGCCAGGGTGTGTTTGCCGGGGATGGAGATATCACCAAATTTAGATTCATAGCGGCCCAGATTTTCTGCCATGGCCTGTAAAAATAGCTTTGCAGCAGTCGGCGACATCACCAACCGGGAATCAACGTTGGGTTTTTGAGTGCCTGGCAGGAGCAGGGAAAAATCAAACACAAATTCTGATGCAGTATGTGAGATCCGAACAAAATTGACATATTTTGGTTCAAGTTCATCCGGAAGCTCGATATTCGGTATGGGGTTTTGTGCCACAGCTTTTCCTTTCTAGAAGGGGATTTCGTCGTCTTCAAACCCTCCCTGGTCATCGCCCATATCTTCCTGCTTTGTGCCGCCTTCACCGCCGCTGGGCAAGAATTGAACGCTCAATGCATTGATTTCGAAGGATGCGCCAGGCGAGCCATCTTTTCGATTGTACACCCGTGGGCCGCCAGATTGTGGATCCGGCCGCAGGCGGCCAACCACCAGGACAGGTCGTCCTTTGCTCAGGTATTGATTGCAAGCTTCTGCCTGGGCCCCCCAAACAGATACCCTGAACCAGGTGGTTTCATCGACTTTTTGTCCTGCGTTGTTGTTGTACGAACGGGAAGTCGCGACCGAGAAACTGGTCACAGCCTGGCCCCCCGGTGTAAACCGCATGACAGGGTCATTGCCTAAATATCCGACGATTGTGAGTTGTTGGAACATGTTTTCTCCCTTTCAGTATGTGAATTGTTATGATTTATTTTACATGATTAAACTCGAATCAGGATTACCAGTTATGGGCATACCAGTTTAGATAGAGCGCTAAATTTTTAGACCAATAATCATCACTGTGACCGCCAGTGAACAGGTACCAGATGTGCGGCATATGATAGTCATTCAAATGATTGGCAAAAGCTTCCGCACTGGCGCGTTCAGGATCGCTGCGGCCGATATCAATAAAGAAGAACGGTAAATCACCAGGTGATGTTCTGGATAACCACGTGCTGAGCTTGGCTGAGTCTGATTGGAACAGGGGCAGGCTGTGAGCACCAACAGCGCTGAAATCCTCGGGGTTTGTGAAACCGATGTGTACTGCCCAGGCAGCACCGCGAGAAATACCGCCGATCTTTCGAAATGCCCTCTCAGGCAAGGTGCGATATTGGTTGTCGATGTGCAGGATCAGCTCTGCAAGGATGACGTCGGGAAATTTTGATTCCACAGGTGATAGAAACCTTGTCTCACGGGGCAGGACGATGATAAATTCAGGAATTGTGTTTTGCCTGATTAATGCGTCCATAGTTTCATCCAACCCTAATCGAGGCCAGTGGTTTTCGTCTGAACCCAGCCCATGCAGAAGGTAAACGACCGGGTAGTTTGTGTCAGAGTTTTCGTGGTAACAAGGCGGCAGGTATAACTTATAATGAAATTCTTCTCCCAACAGAACACTTTCGAACGCACCTGATGAAATATCTCCTCCCTCTTGTTTGCAGGCAGGCATAGTTTGTGTTGATAAGGATGGTTCACCTATTGAAGTTGGAAGGCTTTCAGAAGGTTCTTGTTCTTGATGTTGGGTAGGAGAGATACCTGTGGCGATGGGTGGAACGGTGGGTGTAATTGGGACAGGATTTGACTGGCAAGCGACGAGAATTATCCCTGTGATGAACAGTAAAACCATTTGCAATAAGCTGAATCTGGGAGAGTTTGCCGTCTCTTGACGTTTGCGCATACTTGGGATTATACTCTTATCTGCCGGGGTGTAGCGCAGACGGCCAGCGCGCCGCGTTTGGGACGCGGAGGTCGGCGGTTCAAGTCCGCCCACCCCGACTCGCAACTGAATGGGAAGGCGAACGAGGATCAAAACCGTTCCCCTTGCCATTTTTTTATCCAGACTTTGTGCTAATAAGCGGGTGTTTCATTGACCAAACCATTTCTTTCCATCATTATTCCAGCGCATAATGAAGCCAGCCGGCTGCCCCCCTCCTTGGAAAAAATCGAAGCATTCTTAAAAACCCAGCCATACCAGGCTGAGGTGCTGGTGGTCGAAAATGGCAGTGTGGATGCCACTTTCACTACCGCTAAAGCCTATGAAAAAAAGATGTCAATCCTGCGTGTTTTTCAAGAAAAAAACCGCGGGAAAGGGTTGGCTGTCAGGCGGGGCATGCTCGAAGCAGCAGGTGAATACCGGTTTCTTTGTGATGCCGATCTTTCGATGCCGATCGAACAACTCAGCCGCTTCATTCCACCTGTATTAGAAAAGGCAGATATTGCCATTGGTTCACGAGAAGTTTCCGGTTCCCGGCGAATTGGTGAACCAGGTTACCGTCATTGGGTTGGCCGAGTTTTTAATGCCATGGTTCGCTGGATACTGCTGCCCGGACTGCAAGATACCCAATGCGGATTCAAGTGCATCCGGGAGGATGTGGCAGAGGTGATCTTCCCATTGCAAACACTGGATGGCATGTCCTTCGATGCGGAAGTGCTTTATATTGCACGTCGTAAAGGATTTCAAATTCAGGAGGTCGCCATTGATTGGTACTTTGACCCTGACAGCCGGGTGCGGTTGATCCAGGATTCCCTTTTGATGGCCTTTGACCTCCTTTTAATTCGAATTAATGCCAAAAAAGGCCTCTACGGTGGCAAGACATAAACTCGATTTATCCAGTCTGCCAGCCAGGCCGAACCTGGAATATGAATCGGTCTTATGGTCGCAGGGTTTGAAGTTGGTGGCAGGTGTAGATGAAGCCGGGCGCGGTGCCCTGGCCGGGCCGGTTGCAGCAGGGGCTGTGATCCTGCCAGGGGATAATCCGAGCTTATGTGAGCATTTGCATGGCGTCAGGGATTCGAAAGTCATGAAGCCTGCTGACCGTGAGACATGGGTTGAAATTATCAAAGAAACGGCTGTTGCCTGGGGAGTCGGGTTTTCATCAGCTGGTGAGATTGATCAAATTAGTATCGCCCCGGCAACCTGTTTGGCAATTTCACGTGCTGTATCGCAGCTTGGCGTGGTACCAGATCATTTGCTGGTGGATTACCTGAAATTACCAAATGAGTCTATCCACCAAACAGCACTGATCAAAGGGGATGCGCGTTCGCTCTCAATTGCTGCTGCCTCTATCCTGGCAAAAACAACTCGGGATGCTTTGCTGGTTGAGCTGGATCAGCAGTTTCCGTGTTATGGTTTTGCACAGCATAAGGGATATGGCACCCAGGTGCACCGTCAGGCGATTAAAGACCATGGTCCATGCAAATATCACCGTTTCTCGTTTTCGCCATTAGCAGAGTATTGCTCATAGAAACTTCGTAACTGCTCAGGCTGCCATGCAAATGAAAGGCCGGGGGTGTGGTGTGGCGGCTTTGCCGCCACACCACACCCCCTATTTCTTCATAAGCTGAGTAGTAACGAAACTTCCTAGATAAACTGATGAATAAGATAATCACCGTTTTTTAAGATTACCTAATTACGCACAACCCACTGCAGAAAGCAGGTGCTAGTGATATTGCGTGTTGTTAAGAATTAAAAATCACTGTTTCAATTAATGACTTGTTATTCAACACGCATTATTCAGAGATTTGATTTATAATTAGAAATAAATATGGGATGATTAAGTGAGAATCAGAGCATAATTAAATCCATTCAATTTCGAATCGTGAATGATTGCTTCTGTAAAAATTTTCCCTTATGAATAATGGAGAGGAAAATCTTCTTCAGTTATAATCCCCTGTAGAATCTTAATGGTATTTCGTTAATTTTCATATAGGGGCCAAGAATATGAAACTAATTAAGTTTCTAAAGGAGGTTCAACATTAGCCAAGATTTCAATAATCACCATTTAGATTACGTTCAGAATAGAAAGTTACATAAATTAAACAATAGAAATAGGAGAGAATGAAATGAAAAAAATTAAGTACCTGTTAGTGTTTGTCTTGCTCACATTGTCACTGGTACTCGCATCCTGCCAACCTGCAGCTGAAGCCCCTGCAGAACCGGCAGTTGTACCAGAAGAACCGGCGGTTGTACCGGAAGAACCAGCAGTTGTACCAGAAGAACCAGCAGAAGGAATCCCTGCAGACAGTCAACTGGAGATATTCTCCTGGTGGACAGCAGGTGGCGAGGCTGAAGGTCTCAACGCCATGTTTGAAGTCTATAGCGCGCTGTACCCGGAAGTCGAGATCATCAATGCTACGGTCGCAGGCGGTGCTGGTGCCAATGCGAAAGCAGTCCTGGCTACACGTCTTCAAGGTGGAGATCCACCAGATTCATTCCAGGTGCATGCCGGCCTTGAAGTTGAAAAATACGAACCATCAACATACCTGCAACCGATTGACGATTTGCTTGACCCAGCAGTTTTCCCGCAAGACCTTCTTGATCTGCTGCTATATGAAGGCCATTACTGGACCATGCCGGTCAACATCCATCGTTCAAATGTACTTTGGTACAACCCCAAACTCCTGGAAGAGAACAATATTGCTGTACCAACCACCATGGAAGAGTTCTTTGCAGCCTGCGAAACTCTAGAAGCTGCCGGCTTGATTCCCATCGCGATGGGAACAAAAGATGGCTGGGAAGGTGCCCATGTATTTGAGAGCTTCCTCCCCGCTGCCTTGGGCGCTGATGGATACCGTGGGTTGTGGACAGGCGAAGTCTCCTGGAATGACCCGGGCGTGACCCAGGCTTTGGAAGATTTCCTCACCATGATGGAGTATGTCAATGAAGACCATTCTGCTCTGACCTGGGACGCCGCAGGTGAATACATCATCGCTGACCAGGCTGCATTTATGATCATGGGTGACTGGGCTGCCGGTTGGTTCGCCTCTAAGGGCTATGCCGATTTTGGTTGGGCCCCCCCACCAGGCACAGACGGTATTTTTGTTGCCCTTTCAGATGCCTTTTCTCTGCCTAAAAATGCCCCCAATGAACAGGCTGCCATTCACTGGCTTGAAGTCGCTGGTTCTAAGGCAGGTCAGGAAGCTTTCAATCCTGCCAAAGGCTCTATTTGTGCTCGCATCGACTGCGATAATGCAGCCTTCGAAGTTGTGCCCGAAACCTATCTCTATCTGACATCCGCAGCTGAGGACTGGGCATCGGATGCCATTGTTCCCAGTGTCGTCCATGGCGCAGCATCATATGAGAGTTGGGCTACGGATTTCAAAGATGTCATCACATTATTTGTAACCAGTGGTGATGTTGCAAGAACGCAAAGTGCTTTGGCTGATCTGTGCGTGGCAGCCGGTATTTGCCAGTAAACCCCACCTATGAACAAAGGCAGCTCCTTGAAGGAGCTGCCTTTTCATAAACCAGGAATTTCCAAAAAGGAGTAAACCCTCAGCATGCGGCATTCAAAAAAAGAACGGACTATCGCTATCCTGCTGATCTCTCCCACACTGGTTGCGATGATCATTTTTATTTATGGTTTTATTGGATTTACAGGTTATTCCTCTCTTTCTAATTGGCGAACTTTAAAGCCAGATTTTACTTTTGTTGGGCTCAGCAATTATATAACTTTGTTTAAAAATCAGCGCTTTATCATCGGCATGAACAATACGTTCACGTTTACTACGCTGTTTCTTATCTCATCGATATTATTGGGATTTCTTTTGGCGGTTCTGCTAGATCAGAAAATTAAAGGTGAAAGCATATTTCGTAATATTTTTCTGTTCCCGATGGCCTTAAGTTACATTGTGACCGGTGTGGTTTGGCGCTGGCTACTTTCACCGGGCACCCAAGTCACCGGACCAATGGGTGTGAATATGCTATTTGATATGGTCGGCCTGGGATTCCTAAAAAGCGGCTGGTTTACCGATCCCAATATCGGTATCAGGGCTGTCGTGATTGCAGCTACTTGGCAGACAACCGGATACATCATGGCGCTTTACCTGGCTGGAATGCGCGCCATTCCGAACGAATTGCGTGAAGCTGCCCGAGTTGATGGCGCATCTGAGTTGCAGATCTACCTGCGAATCATTATTCCATTACTAAGCCCAATCACCCTGAGTGCGGTCATCATATTAGGACATATCAGTTTGAAGATATTTGACCTGGTTGTCTCTATGACAGGGCCAGGAATCGGTTTCAGCACCGATGTACCGGCATTGTTCATGTTCGATACCACGTTCAGAGGCAACCGGTTCGCCCAAGGCGCATCCATTGCCATGGTATTGCTTGTTTTGGTCGCTGTGCTGGTCGTTCCCTACCTGATTATGAGCAATAAAAAGGAGGTGCAACGATGAAAATTGCTTCAAAACCAATCTATTTTTCAAAAATCTTTAAATATCTTTTTCTGGTCATTGCCTCAGCGTTTTTCCTCTTGCCCATTTTCTTATTATTGAACACCAGCCTTAAATCCTATGAGGATGTAGCCCTGGCCACAATGTGGAATCTTCCTCGAGATATTGGATTTGATTCATTTACTCAAGCCTGGTTAGGAAGCATAACGGGTGGATTTCGAGGCTTGCGAGAAAATTTCATGAACAGCTTATATTTGACAATTCCAGCTGCTGTTTTCTCAGCTTTTATTGGGTCCATCAATGGGTATATCTTTTCAAAATGGAAATTTAAAGGGTCAAATATAATTTTTATACTGCTCTTGTTTGGGATGTTTATCCCTTATCAGAGCGTCTTGATTCCGTTAGTCCAATCATTACAATTGCTGTCCCGGTTTACAAACCCGATTATGGCAGGGATAAACAGTCTGAATTTTCCAGGTTTTCTTTCAGGCCTTCCTGCCCTGCTTTCCCAATTTGTCCCTGGTTATGGCACAATTGGCGGCTTGATTCTGGTACATATCATTTATGGCATTCCAATAGCAACGCTTGTCTTTAAAAATTATTATACAGAAATTCCGACTGACCTGGTTGAGGCTGGCATGATGGATGGAGCGGGTATTTTGGGTATCTACCGGCATATCCTTTTCCCAATCTCTATCCCTGGGTTTGTTGTCGTCTTGATCTGGCAGTTTACATCAATCTGGAATGATTTCCTATTTGGCGTGATTATCACCCCCAATCCCAGGGTGCAGCCCGTTACTGTTGCCTTAAACAATTTAGCAGGTTCATATATTGTTGAGTGGAATGTTCAGATGGCGGGTTCGCTGATTGCAGCGGTTCCCACGATGGTCATCTTCATTTTTCTCAGCCGGTTCTTCTTGCGTGGGTTGATGGCAGGTTCAATGAAGGGATAGGATATAAACACTGGGCTTTTATTAAATGAAATTATTATTTAGTTCGTAATCAAGAACCTTTATTCGCGAAAATGTTTAATTGACAAAATAATTATCATAAGCATCTAATATCTCTGATTTACTTGCTGTTCCTGTAATATTTATCTTTTTTATTGTTACCGATGCAATCAGGTTTGAAAGAAATACCGCCTCTTCAGGAAGTAAACCTGTAACTAAACCAGATGTTAATCCAGCCATAAAGGAATCACCGGCTCCTACTATGTCCAAAGGAGGTGTGATCGGTAATGCATCCACTAATTTACTGTCTGATTTATCACAAATTAAACATCCTTTTTCTCCGAGAGTGATAGAAACTGTGCAGCAGTTTTTCCTTGACCAGTTTATTCCCGCTTGTGATAGTGTTTCGAAATCGTAACTGCTCAGGCTGCCATGCAAATGAAAGGTCGGGGGTCAGTATCTGGGAAAAATAATTGGATTGCTTCAAAAAAATTAGGTTTGATTGTCATATTCTTGAATTCACTTAATCGCTCACGAGAATCGACTATAAAAAAAGATTTGGGTTTTGGTCTTTAATTTTATCAACTACTTCTTTAATTTTTGGAGAGACAACACCAATGCTAGAATAGTCTGCTATGATAATCGCGGATAAGTTGATTATGTTGTTTTTGAGCTGATTTTCAAAGATTGTCTCAATATTCTTGGGTAATTCTTTTTGATTGAGAAAATCGATTCGGGCATCTTCTTGCTGGTTTCCTAAACCCGATAAGGTTATTTTTCCAAAAAAAGGTGTGAGCCAATCAGGCTCAAATAGTACATGTTCTGTGTTCACGCCCTTTTGTTTCAAAAGTTTATTAAGATGATCTCCACGCCAGTCCTCCCCGAAGACAGTAAATGCTTTTATTTCTCCTATTCTTAATTCAACAAGATTCCACGCAAGATTGGCGGCTCCTCCTGGATATTATTTTTCATTAGTGATAGGGCGATTATAAAGTGGAGCCTCCCTAGAGAGTTGTGAAAGTGTCATGTCAGCATGCCAATAGCCATCTAAAGCAAAATCTCCCAGTATACCTATTCTTTTTTTTGACAAACTATTTAGAATCGATTTTATTATTGAACGTCTTAAGATTGGTTCCATAATTAGCTCTTATAGAAATAAGTTTCTAGCATCTGGCAAAGTGTATGATATAAGATTATGTGATTCTCTTGAATTTCTGCTGTATCATCACCTGGAACTTGTAAAACTATATCAGCTATTTGTGCAATGTCTCCGCCATTTGGGCCAGTTAATAGAATTATTGTTAAATTTTTCAGTTTTGCTATGTATGAAGCTGTTAAAATGTTCTTAGCATTTCCGCTGGTGCTTATCCCGAAAAATACGTCGCCAGGGCGAGCTAGTACATATAGCTCTTGAGCTATGCCAATACCAGGAAAATGAATATCATTGTTTATTGCACTTACCAATGATGGATTTATACCTAAGACAATTGTCCTCAATCCTTGCTGTAAATTTTTAGCTAATTCATTATTTCCGATCATATTTTTTAGGCGAGACTGATGGGCTTTAGGAATTGGTCTGGGTTGGGTAAATGATTTTAAAAGCTCGCCACTGATGTGCAGTGCATCCGCCATGCTGCCGCCATTTCCTCCTAAAAACAGTGTGCCGCCAACCGAATAAGCCATACTAAGAGTGCGAAATGTCTGAATTAATTGTAAGGAACATGGCATGAGTTGAGGAGAATTATGAATCATTCTGTCGATCGTCTCTGCAACGTCAGGAAGTTCGTTGGAAAAAGTTTTGATTAGATTATCATAATCACTGTGTGGAGTTTTTGAGGGGGGATTGACAAC
The DNA here is from genome assembly GCA_964497065.1 of uncultured Candidatus Brevefilum sp. Lineage (GTDB taxonomy): Bacteria > Chloroflexota > Anaerolineae > Anaerolineales > Anaerolineaceae > Brevifilum. The sequence goes on from CAZCBW010000001.1 coordinate 71,326, forward strand.
CGGAATTTTTTCCACCTTCAGTAATCCAGCTGTGATGAGTTTGTGAAGATTTGGAATTGTGAGAATAAAGTCACCTTGTATATGATACCCACGCCCACCCAAGGATACAGGCCGGATTATAATATTTTTCTTGGGCCGGTAATAATATTCAGGGACATTGTCATTGACTGGCTCACGATAATTATCCAAAGGGATTAAATCGAAATTTGCAGTAGTGAATTTACTTACTGTATATTTTAGGTTACGCACAATGGAAAGTGCTTTTAGAAATACTTCTGGACCAATTACTGCTGATCCAATGTTACAAAATACACCCCCTTCTAATTGGCTGACAGAAGCGGAAAAAATTTTAAAATCTTGCCCAGATCCCCAACCAATTGCGCTAAAATCTACTTCAGGATGTTGATGTATGATGTCTGTTCCGATGGCAATATGGGCGGTGAATGGGATGCCAAGTTCATATGCTGTGTACATGATGCTAAATTCTCGATATTGAAATTGATCATTATTTGAAATCATCCGCCCGATAGATTCCCCAATACCAAGCCCATCTCGTGCCCCTGCCTTTACTGCTTGATTAATTAGCGAACCAGTTTCTTCTGCCATGCCAAAGTTACCATCCTCAATACTTTTGGCTACATCCTCACTGGTTTGGCCCTGAAGGGCGATCTCAAAATCATGGATGGTGGCAGCCCCATTGCTAGCAATATGAGTGATAATTCCTCTTTTCATGAGATCATTTATTAGTGGTGCAAGCCCACGCTTAATCACATGACCTCCAATCAAAGCAATCACCTGTCCCCCATTTCTTCGAGCTGTAAGTATCCTTTCCGCTACCTCAATTAACTCTCCATTCTCATAGTGTGGAACAGCTTTTCCTGGAAGAAAGAGATTTTGAATTTCAACCCGGTTATTTCGTTTGGGTAACGGATAGGTTTTTATTTTTGATAGGTCAATTTCTCGAAACGGCATACTTTATATCCTTGTTATGTTTTGCTTCAGATTCGGTTGATGGATTTCACAAATGTACCGAGGTCTATGTTCCCCAATCTCGCAAATACAAGAAGTCATACCCAATTGTCCGTTGAGATAATTTTGCGATTGGCGGCATGACTCGTTTGAAATGATTTTTTCGCATCATGCGAATGACCGTGTCTACAAAGGCTGAGTCATAACCTTCGGCAACACAATCCTCAGGGTGATACCGCTGGTCAACCAGCAGGTAGAGAAGTTGATCCACCTCGGCATAGGTAAAGCCCAGCTCACCTTCATCTGTCTGGTCTAGCCACAGATCGGCGGAAGGTGCTTTTTGGATCACCTTTTCAGGCACACCAATTGCCCTGGCAAGCTGGCGTACCTGGGTTTTATAAAGGTCACCTATTGGTTGTAACGCCGCAGCCGAATCACCAAATATGGTGGAATACCCCAACAGTAATTCGCTTTTATTGCTTGTGCCCATAACCAGCCCATTGAACACGACAGACTGGTCATACAGGATGATCATGCGCATCCGAGCCATGATATTGCCGGAGCGCAGTTTATCAATTTGCCCGTAATAATCTATTAACGGGTCAACCATAGGGCTGATATCAATCGTCATCGATTTGACCCCCAGGTCATCGATCATCATTTGGGCATCATCCAAGGTGCTTTGTGGGGAGGTTTTATAGGGCATGCGTACAACCAACACATTTTCTGGCCCCAATGCCCTGGCAGAAAGGTACAGGCTTACTGCCGAGTCGATGCCGCCAGAAAGGCCCATTAATGTCTTTGTGAAACCGACCCTGTTCAATTCTGTGCGAATAAACCCGGTCAGGATTTTTTCAGCCAGTTCAGTATCAATCGTCAGATCAATCATTTTTCACCCAGTATTCTGTCTAATTCTCGCTGGACGAGGTCGGCACGTTCATCCCTGAGCAGCGGAAGCCTGGCACGTGAACGGTACAGCTGATTAAGGTCGATATCAGCCACCGCCAGCGCAGTCTCAAAATCCGGGGCACGGAGCACCAGATCACCATTGGGATCGAAAATGGAAGATCCACCCCAAAAGTTAAGACCGTCCTCATAGCCAACACGATTGGCATGGGCGACAAAATTCGTGAACAAACCAGCATAAGCCCTAAGGGTGTGCTCGACCCATTCTGAGCTGCTCAATCGGGGTGCTGCGGTCAGCCCGCGCCCAGGTGAAGAAGAGGTGAACAGCAGGATATCTGCGCCGTCTAACCACAGAAGGTACGGCAGGGAAGCGTGCCAGAAATCTTCACAAATCAGCATGCCAACCCGGCCAAACCTGGTATCAAATGCCCTGACAGCATTCCCCGGGGCAAAAAACCTGCCTTCGTCAAACATGCCGTATGTGGGCAGATACACCTTATTATGGATGTGCAGGATGGTACCGCCAGAAAGATAAGCCGAGGCAATATAAAACCGGTGCCGCCTGTCTTCATGGACGAAGCCGACGATCAGGTCGATATCCTGGGATGCCAGCAGCAAATCATTGAATACAGGATCTTTTTCGTGCGGTTTCAGTGCGGAAACAGCCGCCAGGTCCAGCAGGGCATAACCGGTCAAAGAAAGCTCAGGGAAGATCAGCAGATCAACACCCTGCCCCCGGGCTTGCTCTATCTGCTCCAGGTGCTGTTGAAGATTGGCTTTTACATCTCCGAGCTTGCTGTTAAATTGTGCCAGTGCGATTTTAAATTTCATAAGGGCTTGTTTTCATAATAACGACCTGGTTTCTGACCTAATTTTACTTGTTTTTAAGATTTCAGCGGAGTTTTACCTGATAGATGAATTATGTATAGCGTAAAGGCATCCAAGTATAATTGGGGCAGAGTTTATCAAGTGCTATTTTATCTTTGGTGAATGCTTTGCCATGATGACGATTGAGATTTCTAAGAATCAAGAACAAGCCTGGGTGATTGAGCGTGCACTTTGGCGGGATTATCCACAGCTTCAGCACATCGAAAAGACCTGTTTTTCCCCGGATGACCACTGGCCGTTTTGGGATTTGCTGGGGGTGCTGACGCTGCCCGGGGTCGTGCGCTTAAAGGCAGTTGTGGATGATCGCATGATTGGTTTCATCAGCGGTGAACGCCAGACTGGCCGTCAGATTGGCTGGATCACCAACCTGGCCGTATTACCTGAATACCGCCGCCAGGGGATTGCACAGGGCTTATTATCAGATTGTGAAGAAGAATTAGGGCTGCAAAGGATCTGCTTGAGCGTCAGGGCTTCCAACCTGCCAGCGATCAACCTGTATCGATCCAATGGGTACCAGGAAGTTAAGCATTGGAAAAAGTATTATGCTGGGGGCGAGGATGCGATAGTACTTGAAAAGCTCCGTTGACTTAACCCCTCTCACGGTATATACTCAAGGCAATTCAGCAGTGTACAAAAGGTGCATATGCCAAGAGTGAAAATTGATCAGTACTTTAAGCACGCCGGCTGGGCCGCGCGTGCTCTTTTTTATTCACCATTTACCTAAGAAAGGACAAGTGCATTATGGACTACGGTTTGATCGGGAAAATTGAAAAAGCCAAGCGCTATGCGCAAGAGCGTGACAGGATAGTATTTAATCAATTTAAGGTGGCCTTCAAAGGCAACCATAATAGCTATAATGTCAGTTATGAGGACGGTCAGTGGCATTGTGATTGTGATTTCTTCCAAACACGAGGCCGTTGCAGTCATACCATGGCACTCGAAACAGTTCTTGAGGACATGGTTGAGTTAGCTCAGGTTAGCTGACCCTCATTTTTCCGATCGTAAAACTTAATAAATCACCAGGCCGGGTATACCCACGGCCTGTTTGTTTAATGATCGTAATTTGCAGTCACCTGGTTGGTTATGCCCAAACATCGCCTTCTACCAGCCGGGTTTGCGGTTCAATCTGGTTGAGAGCAGCCATGTCTTCCTCTTCAATCTCGAAAAAGATTTCAGAATTTTCGATGATCCGGGGTTCGTTAACAGATTTGGGGATCACGACCAGGTCATGGTTGACTAACCAGGCCAGCATGATCTGGGCAGCTGATTTCTGATACTTTTTGGCCATCTTTTTCAGAACTTGATGGTCGAAAAGCTGTGCTTTGGCAATTGGGCTGTAAGCCTCAAGCTGAATGGTTTTTCCACGGCAGTATGCCAGTAATTCTTTTTGATATAAAAAGGTGTGAAACTCAACCTGGTTGACAGCCGGGAGGACATCAATTTCGTTGAGCAATTCGTCAATTAGCGCTTCAGTAAAATTGCTGACGCCAATACTTCGGCTGAAACCCTCTTTTTGCAGGTCAACCAGTGCCCGCCACGTATCGATGGTTTTGCTGAAGTTTTCAATATCCGGCCAATGGATCAACAGCAGGTCTACATAGTCTGTCTGCAAATCCTTCAGACTATTATTAAGCGATGCCTTGGTGTTGTCATAACCCTGGTTAGAACCACTGATCTTCGTTGTTATATAAATCTCTGTTCTGTTTCTTCCACTTGATTTCCAGCCGTTGCCGACCTGTTTTTCATTGTTATAACCCTGTGCCGTATCAATGTGGTTATACCCATTTCTCAGCGCAAAATTGACAGAATCCTCACATGTTTTTCCCCCTGTGAGAAATGTGCCTAAGCCTAACAGTGGAATTTCATAGCCGTCATTCAATTTTATTGAGGAATTTGATATTTGATTCATTTTGCACCTTTCTCCTATTCGTCTATGCGATAAATTAATTTTACCCATTTTGATGTAGATTCACCAAATCTTGGGGGCTAAATAGGTATACTTAATTGGAACGCAACTGCCCAGGCTGCGCTGCATCTGAAAGGTCGGGGGTTCACCCTCTATTTCTCCAAAAGCTGAGCAGCTATGGAACAATGGTCTTCCCGATGAAAATGATGAGATTTAAGATTTTTTCACTCATAGGTTTGATGATTGTTTTGGCAGGCTGCCAGCCTGGTGAGGATGGATGGTTTCGAAACCTATCATCATTTCATATATCCGTAGACAAGCGTGAAGATCTGATCGTTAGGTATGTCAGCGACCCTGAACTCAACCAATATCTTGAATTATTTCCCCTGGTACCGGGCACCAGATGGACATATCCACAAAACCTGCCTTACAACGGCATTTTTACCTGTTATCACCTTGAAACACAAATTGTGAATGGCAGTGCTGATCGTGTATTTTGTGAAGGATTAGGTTTTACTGCCCGCTCGTACCATTATCAAGCCAGTCAATATGGGCACTGGTATGAGTTGATCGATGTTTTATTCCCATGGGTTCAAGATGATTAAAAAACTTTGGCGATTATTGCACTTTAATTGGCGTTACCTGGGGACCCCACCCTGGGATACCGGTGTTTCACCCCCTGAGCTGATTGAATTTTTGAACTCAAAGCCGCCCGGGAAGGCATTGGATTTGGGCTGCGGGACGGGGACAAACCTGATGACCCTAAAAGTGTTTGGTTGGCAAGCTGTAGGGGTAGATTTTACCTGGCTTTCAGTCTGGCGGGCACGTGCCAAATTGAGAAAAGCGGGTTTCCAGGCACAGGTGATCCAGGGAAATGTTGCCAGTGAAATACCCCTGGATGAGAAATTTAATCTAATTTTGGATATTGGCTGCTATCACAGCGTAATTGGCGAAGACCGAACCATCTATCAGAAAAATATCGAAACGTGGCTGGCAGATGGGGGAACTTTTTTAATGTATGCCCATTTATCTAAAAGCCCTGACGATCAGCATGGAATCGGTCAACAAGATCTGCATGCATTCAGCAAATTCTTATCATTGCAGTGGCAGCGCACTAATGATGAAGAAAGGCCGGATGGCGGGGGAGGTTTTTCAGCAAAATGGGTGTGTTTAGTTAAGTCCTAATTTGATTCGGTTCATGTTTTCAAAGAAAAGTAAAGTAGGGGTGGAATAAACTGTAAAAATAGCTTTTTATTTATCTTATTTCCGGTTTACCTGTCTGATTGACCAGGAATTAATCAAACCTAATGACCGATGTCAGGTGCCCATTACTGACTGATAATTATCCCAATGTCAGGATGCGGATAGTTCAAATCACGATTGTCGATAGAACAGGTGAACTGAAACTGGCAAATGAAAATCGGAAACATGTTCGTGAATAAATGGAAGAAAGCCATTTTCGGAACAATTATAGGCACTTTGATTAGCGGCCTGCTGGCACTTTTTCTTTACCAGTTGAGCGGGCAGGGTCTTTACCTGGCCATCATCGGTATCGGAGCTGGGATCGGGTTTTCTATCGGCGGAGGTTTTGAGAACAACGCATTATCCGACTGACACACTTGGGAAAGTTGACCAAGCTTTACCAATATTTTTAAACATTTTCTCCTCTGACCAAACCGGAAGTTTCATTGCTTCCGGTTTGGTGTTTAAATAAAGATATTTTGTAACTGCTCAGGCTGTCATGCAAATGAAAGGTTGGGGGAATCATCGTTATCGTTTAAAATTATCCTGATGGAAACAAAACACTCAGCCAGCTTAATTAAACTCCGGTTGGATAAAGTCATCATGGTGATGGCCCTTTTTGTGTCGGTATTCATTAGTACGACCACATTAATCAGTGCTGAAACAACCTCAAATTTAGTAGAGGCTCAGTTCCGCCAACCAGAATTGCCTGCTGTAGGCCAGGGTGTAGGCAATATGCGTTTTGAGCAGCTAGATGCCCTAGATGGCCTTTCAGATAATGAAGTCCAGGTGATCTACCAGGACTCTTATGGGTTTATCTGGTTAGGCACCCGTGAAGGGCTGAACAAATATGATGGATACACGATCACGGTTTTTAAGGCAAACCTGATGGAATCATCCTCTCTAACCAATGATAATATCACGGCACTGGCTGAAACTGCTGATGGATCAATCTGGGTGGGGACTTATTATGGCGGCCTGCATCGCTATGATCGGCATTCTGACACCTTCGAAAACACCACCGCAGCCTCCTTAGAAGTTGGGATGTCATCAACTGATCGAATAACCGCCTTGCTGGTTGATTCTCGCGGCCGGCTTTGGATTGGCACAGATCGAGGATTGTATCAGTACGATTCTTTCACAAATGAGAAAGTATATTTTCCTGACCAGATAGTTGGGCAGGATGGTTTAAGCAGCCTGTTTGTCACCTCGCTGTATGAAGATCAGGATGGTAATCTCTGGATTGGAACAGATAACGGGATCAACCTCTTCGATCGGGCTGCTGGCCATTTCAAATGGTTCTTAACTGAGATCGGGTCAGGGTTATCAAATATTAAGTCCATCACCGGTGGTGAGGAAAATTTATGGGTTGGTACTTCGGGTGGGCTGATAAGCATCGATTTAGATACATACCAGACCAGGGTTTATAAGCATAATCCTGGCGTTCCAGGTTCTTTAAAAAGTGACCGCATCACCCAGGTGTATCAAGACCAAACAGGAGGCCTGTGGATCGGTTACGAAAGCCATGGGCTCAGCCTGCTCACCGGGATTATCAGCGGCCGCCTGCAGTTGACCAGTTTTACACACCAGCCTTTTAACGAAAACAGCCTCAGCCAGGACGCGGTAACAGCCATACTTGAAGACCAGGGTGGGGTGATGTGGTTTGGTACCCAGAGTGGGGGTGTCAACCGGGTTAACCCGTCTACGCGCCTGTTTGGTACATACCAGTATGCACCGGATAACCCGAACATGCTCAGCGCACCAGTGATCAATACGCTGGCCTATGATTCAGCCAGGCGCAGCCTGTGGATCGGCACAGCCGGCGGCGGGCTGGATCGGTTAAACCTTATCACAGGCGCCTTTATGCACTACCTGCCGGATCATGAGGATATAAACAGCCTGGACGGTCTTGATGTGGCTCTGCTTCACATTGGGCCAGGTGGTGATGTGTATGCGAAAACGGGCACCGGGGTTTTACGAGTTTTTGATGCTGCCCGAAATAACTTCCCGCCAGTATTGGTCAATTTTACAGGCTATCGTGGTGGTGAAAATATCAGCTCTATCACCCATGACCATCAAGGCAGGCTTTGGTCAGGGCATGACTCCGGCATAATTTCAGCAGCGAATTTAGATACAAAAACGATCACCTGGTACGACCCTGCCTCGCTGGCACCGATGAGTTTTCAACCAGTGCCCATCTTGGATATCTATGTGGATTCAGCAAATTTGGTCTGGCTGGCAACCGATGGTCAGGGATTGCTCCGGTTTGACCCAGACCGAGCCCAGCTTGAGGTTTTCATCAATGATGGTTCAAAATCTGGGCCAAGCCATAACAGCATTACGTTGATTGAGGTTGATTCTGCTGGCGGGATGTGGCTGGGCACTGCCGGGGGCGGTCTGAATCACTTTCGGCCTGTGGATGGACTTTTTAGTTATTTAACCACCGGGGATGGATTGCCCTCTAACCGAATATTTGGTGTTGTGCCCGATGTTTTTGGGAATTATTGGGTCAGCACAGGCAATGGACTGACCCATCTTGACCCAGGCTCTGCTGAAATAAGAACCTATAATGCGCGAGATGGGCTGCAGGGCAATACTTTTTCCCCTAGGGCAGCAGATTCAGGCGGCGGGGCAGTGTTCTTTGGCGGGACAAATGGGCTGAATGCTTTCTACCCGCAGCAGATTATCAGCAATCAACACAGGCCGCCTGTGGCTATCACCAGCGTCTCACTGTATGACCAGGTTTTGATGCGTGATGTAGTTGATTGCAGCGAAGCATTAGAACTCGCCCATGATGAAAATTTTCTATCCTTTGAGCTTGCTGTGCTTGATTTTTCTGCACCTGAAAACAACCAGTATGCCTACAAGTTGGAAGGGCTAAACCAGGACTTTGTATTCGCCTCTGACCGCCGTCACGCGGACTATCCTGACCTGACCTGGGGGGAATATACCTTTCGCTTGATTGGTGCCAATAATGATGGTGTCTGGAACACGGATGGTGCCTGTATTAATCTTGTTATCCGCCGGCCATTTTGGGCTGCCTGGTGGTTCATCAGCCTGATTGGCATCTTCCTGGCTGGCAGTATTATTTTGGGTTATCAATGGCGTTTAAAGTCCATGGAATCACAGAGCCAAAGGCTGGCACTTGAAGTTTATGAGCGCACACGAGAAATTGAACGTAGAAGGCAAATGGCATCAGGCTTGAGTGAGGTTGTGCGCCTGCTCAACACCGATCAACCTCTTGAAAAAAGCCTGGATTTTATCGTAAAACAATCTGTCGGGTTGACAGCGGCCAGTAAAGCAGCGATCTTTGAACGACAGGAAGACCAGTTGATGGTGAAAGCCTGCTACCCGGCAGGTGAAACCAATAAGCTGAACCTCAATGACCCCAACTCATTTGGTGCTCGCTGCCTATTAGAGACAACATTTCGCAACCAGCTGTTGATATTTTCCAAGCTTGATCCAAGAACCATGCAATCGGAGACACGGTGGGAACTGGTCAGCGGCTCATATCGGACGGCCTTTTGTACGCCGCTGCAGGTAGCAGGTGAAGTCTATGGCGGGCTGGTCTTATATTACGGGGAAGACCGCAGCTTTACAGCGGATGAGATCAACCAGGCGCATACCCTGGCAGACCAGGCCTCCCTGGCGATTACCAATCAACAGTTAAAAGGGGCTTCAGAGGCAGCCGCAGTCATTGCTGAACGCGACCGGCTTGCCCGGGATCTGCATGATGCAGTGACTCAGACCCTGTTTTCAACCAGCCTGATCGCAGAAGTGCTGCCCAGGTTGTGGAAGAAAGACCCCGACCAGGCACAGCAGCAGTTGGAAACACTGCAGCAGCTCACCCGCAGTGCCCTGGGTGAAATGCGCACATTATTAATGGAATTGCGTCCCTCGGCCCTTATTGATGCTGACCCGGCAGAACTTTTCAAATATTTAACCGATGCCTTTTCCGGTCGCACAGGAGTGGCGGTTCAGCTGGATGTAAGTTTCCCCGCTGATTGCGAATTGCCTGCAGAGGTGAAGATTGCCTTTTATCGCATTGCCCAGGAAGGCTTAAATAATATTTTTAAACATGCCGAGGCTGAAAAGGTCTGGCTTCATTTCACTTGCGGGAAGGAAGCTGTTACACTGACCATCAGTGATAACGGCCGAGGGTTTAAGCCTGCAAATGCCCCAGCCGGACGTCTTGGATTAAACATCATGGCAGAGCGTGCTGAAACGATTGGTGCAGAATTTACTCTGGTCAGCCAACCCGGTGGAGGCACCACCCTGCGTTTGGTGTGGCAATTCGAATAGAATACGATAAAATAGTATCGAACCATGTCACCTTGAATAGAAAGGGCTTATGAGCAACCAACAACCAATCCGCGTGATGATCGTGGATGACCATAAAGTTGTTCGCAGTGGGCTGCGTGCTTTTATGATGGCTTATGATGACCTTGAACTGGTGGCAGAAGCATCAAGCGGCGAGAAAGCACTGGCTTTTTGTCAGCAATCCCGGCCGGATGTGGTTTTGATGGACTTGATGATGCCTGTCATGAATGGGGCTGAGGCGACAGAAGCGATTTTACACATCTGCCCGGATATCAAAGTTATTGCATTGACCAGTTTCAAAGAGCAGGAACTCGTAGAGAATGCCTTAAAAGCAGGCGCGATTGGTTATTTGCTCAAAAATGTCGAAGCTGATGAATTAGCTAACGCTATCCGCCAGGCTTATGCTGGGAAACCCACCCTCGCGCCTGAGGCAGCCCAGGCGTTGATCCAGGCCAGCCGGCGCCAATACAAGCCGGGTATTGACCTGACAGGAAGGGAGCAGGAAGTATTATCACTGCTGGTCGAGGGGCTGACCAACCCGGAAATAGCATCTCAGCTGGTGGTCAGCAAATCGACTGTTAAGTTCCATGTCAGCAGTATCTTGAATAAATTGCAGGTTTCCACCCGAACCGAAGCCGTTGCCAAAGCATTGCAAGAAAACCTGGTTCAGCGGCAGTAAGGCGGGAAAGAACAAATTTATGGCACATGAACGATTTTTAGACCGGGATCAGACCCCAACCCAGGAAATCATCCAAAAGGCCATCGGACGTGAAATTTACCCGGTCTGGCTGGATGTGAGACAGTACCTCGGTGAAACATTTCCTGGTTTTGAAGCGGAATTAATTTTCTACAGTGGTCAGCATGGCTGGGCGATCCGCTATCGCCGGTCTGAGCAGCAATTGTGCCTGCTTTTTCCTGAACGATATGGTTTTTCAGCCCTGATCACATTAAACCAGGCGGAGGATGATGTCGCTCTGGATAAGATCAATTATTTTAATGCCCGCCTGCGGGAGGTTCTAAACAGTCCATCAACTTTGCCAGAGGGGCGCTGGTTGTGGATGCGTTTTCAAGACCATACCGATTTTGTAGGTTTTAAGATATTGCTGGGTATCAAGCGCAAGTCTCTGTGAGTGTCAAATTGAGTTAGACCTGAAAATATTTTCTTTTTATAAAAACCCTTCGTAGCTGTTCAGGTTGCACTGCAACTGAAAGGTCGGGGGTGTTGGGTGTCGGCTCCACCGACACCCAACACCCCCAATTTCTCCATAAGCTGAGTGGTAACAACCCTTCTTTAATTTATTGTCTGAACGTGTTAGAATTAACCTATTAATTAAAGACGAATCATCCTGCCGGCGGCGGTACAGATGTTCGTTTTTCGTAACTTCTCAGCTGATGAGGCAATCAGAGGTGTACCCCCGACCTTTTCAGTTGCAGGGCAGACTGAGCAGTTACCTTTTTTCTTTCTAAAAATGTCCTTGTCTATTGAAGCAGGAGAGGTATCACCATGATCACCGAAGGACAAATTGTCATAAGAATATTGGTGGGGGCAGTATTGGGGGCGCTGGTGGGGCTGGAGCGCGAACGGCATGACCAACCAGCGGGCCTTCGCACGCATATGATCCTGGTGATCGGGGCGACGTTGGCGATGGTCTTATCGGTCAATGTGGGGTATCTGTATGCCCGCCCTGGCACCCCGTCTGACCCAGCCCGGTTGGCTGCCCAGGTGATCTCAGGTATTGGCTTTTTAGGTGCAGGTGCTATCCTGCGGTACGGCTTATCCGTCAAAGGGTTAACCACCGCCACTTCATTATGGACCATGGCCATCGTCGGCATGGCTGTGGGTGCGGGTTATTACCTGATAAGCATCGTCTCAACAGCCTTGATGCTCATCGTTTTGAGTGTGGTCAACGTAATTGGAAACCGCTTTTTGCGGACTTCTGTCTCCCGGTTCATTACAATTGAGGCTAACTACCATAAGGGTGGCGTGCGCGCCATCCGCAAGATGGTCCAGTCATTTTCAGATTCCATATCCAGCTTTAATATTCAAAAAAATGTCAAAAGCAAGCGGCTGCGCATCCAGGTGGTGGCGCGCATCTCACGGAACCAGCACTTGGAAGAATTGATCGAAGCCATTTCAGATATTGATGGTGTTCGTAACTTAAAGGTTGAGTAAATTTTAAAATTCTTTGTTCTTGAAATTTAAATATTTCACCATTCCCCGGCATACAGAACGCTGTAGGGCTGGCAGGCTGCTTGTGTCAGATCATAGCGCAAGGCCGACAGCTGGCGCAAATGCAGCAGGTCATGCGCCAGCCAGGAGGCCAGCATGATACCGGCACTCAATGGACCCCAGGGCAAATTTACTGAAACTTCCCAATCAGGGTTCTTTATCGCCTTCAACCAGGTTATAGATTTATAACGTTCTGCACTAAATTGTTCAATTGTCTCAGACAGATTCCGATTAGCATACCGTTTTTCTGTCACCCAGCCGACCGGGTCAATCTGCGGCCAGGGTTCGTCTGGCGTGTGCAGGATGTGGTCAATATGGGACCTGAAATCTAGGATTTCTTCATCAACCAGGTGACACATCACGATCAGCACAGACCAGCTTTCAGGGTTGGGATGCCAGCGGGCTTCTTCGTGAGTCAGGCCGCTGGCCAGGGCGATGATCGCCTCACTCTGGGAACTTAATTGTGCACAGGCGCACTGTATATCCATGATTTCTCCTTTAAATATCTTTTAGAGCAGCCAGGATGGCAACCATCCCAAAGGTGTCTAGATGACAGTAAGCCAGCATGGCTTGCTCAGTTTTATCTCTTTCTTTATCCGGTATCTCACCCTGCACCAGCCGGTACCAGGTCAGCATGGCCTGGGTACCGTCGCCAATTGCCATGTGATCGTAATTTAATTCCGGGCAGACCACCGGCAGCACGGCTTTGAGCGAGGCGCTGCCCTTGAAATCTGGGTGCACATAAAACCCCTGGCTGAAGATCAGCATCAGGTCGTACAGGCGTGAATTAAGAGACTCGAGCTGGTCAGCGTATGCCGGGCAGTGGGCGGCCAGTTCCTGGTTACGCATTCGTTCAAACCCCTGGTACCAGACCACCACCGAGCCAGCAGGGTTGATGTTTGCCAGCAGGTGGGGGACGATCTCCGGTGCCGGGTCACGATTTTCCGTCAACAGGCAGGCATGATGCCGCAGGTTTACCCCTGGTGCATCCAGCACATGCAGCGAATACTGGAAGACAATGTGTTCATACGGTCGGTATCCCTTAAACAGCGGCACAGCCGGGTTGAAGGTCTCATAATCTAAAAAATGAACCGGGTAGACCAGCTGGTCAAGGGATTTTTCGATGGCATCACGGTTGATGACCGTCTGTCCGGTGACAACAGCCTGTTGATGTTTGGCTTGCTGCAGGTTGAGGCTGAAGGAGGTCGGGATATCCTTGATGTCGATGATACCTGAGGCGCGCAGTTCCCGGGCTTTTTTACCGATGCGTGGGAGGTTGTAAATGGGATAAGCCGGCAGGTTCGGGTGGCATAGGTCAGAGCAGGGACAGGTCTTTGGGTTGGTGCAGGCAAATTCAGATGGAGGCTCAGCAAGGCGTGAGACTTCCAATGCCTGCTGGCGCCAGGCTTTTACTTCAGGCAGGTGAGGTGCGATGATGTCGGTCAGGTCTTCATGGGTGAAAAACTCCGCAAGTTCCAGGTGGTCTGTGTGCAGGTAGGTATTGTCGATGTAGATCATCCAAATATGCCGCAAATTGAGGTTTGCTTGCAGCACTAAAGCCTGAAAAGCGAGGTCGTAGCGGTGATCTTTTTTTACCGAGGTGGAAGATTTGACTTCGTAGAGATCGTATGCATTCGCAACTTGGTCGTGAACCAATCCATCGGTGCGGATTTCAAAATGGCCGTCGCGGAAAGTCTGCTGCCACCCCGTGGATGCGCTGTGATACCCGGGCAGTATCATCTGTTGAAGGTAGTCTTGGGCCAACGCTTCCACCTGCATGCCCTGGGTCATCAAGTGCTGCTCGTACAGGGATGGGCTGACGTCCGAAAGCAAACCGTGGGTTTTTGCCCACAGGTGCATTGGCGCATCGAGGAACAGCAGAAAATCTGTTTTTGTCAGCATGGCTGCCAGGTTCAGCTTGGGTCGAAATTATTTTCTGCCAGGATGAGTCTTAATTTTCGTGGAAATATCTCCGTCAGCCCCAAATAACTGGCCAATCCCGCAATGGCTACCCAGGCCTCGATGGCGTACAACCTGCGTTTTAAGATCACCTCTACGGGAGTCTCTTCTGCTGATTTCATCAAGGGATACTTGCTGCCGCAGACAGCATAAAATACCATGTAAAAGCCGTAACCAATCTCGATGATGAAATTAACCAGGATCACGCCGCTTATAATTCGCCAAAAACGCTTCATATTTAACTCCCACTGTGCTTATTAATATCGATGTTACGTATGATTATACCTGTGGGGCTCAG
>CAZCBW010000001.1:86143-147897 GCA_964497065.1 uncultured Candidatus Brevefilum sp.
TCCCACTGTGCTTATTAATATCGATGTTACGTATGATTATACCTGTGGGGCTCAGCCGATTAGGCATTTGGAATTAGGCATCAGTGACCCTTGTGTGGTCAATTTCATCTGGTTGGTGTAAGGTGGGTTGGCTTGAAAGGCCTCTATGAAAATTTTCTACCTGTTGTAAATTGAATTGAGAATCCGTTAATGATGTTGACAACCCACCAAAAAAATAGCGTCAATATGTGATCTTCTAAGGCGAGCCAATTTGCAATGTGGATAGTGAATCCGCTGATCGCTTCGGGTCCCTCCGGGACATTCTCGCGATGACAGAAAAGAGGGTGTAGGGTGGTTTGGCTTGCGAGAAATCAGTGAAAATTTATTTCCCAGATGAAAATAATATCAAAATTTTATAAAGTTCAATGACAACCCACCATGAGAAAACTGTGATGGTGTTGGTGGGTTGTCCTAGGTGTGAATTTGTGCAGAAACTTTTTGTTTATGTCAGATGATTATAGGCTTGATGTCCCCAGCCAACCCACTCAACGCAAAAATTTGACCTGAGTAATGAAGTATTTGTTATATAATCGATCCCCTGAGGAGGGCTGATGTTAAACTGGCTTGGTAAGTGCTGGCTCAGTTTAATAAAAACTAATCAATATACTTTTAGTACATCTCCATGAGTAAAGGGAAAAGGAATTAAACCAAAAAACTGGCTTCAAAGAGCCAGTTTATGGTTTTGTTTCCAATCAAAATTTAGTTATTTTTGGTCTGTTCGGCGTTGACGCTGATCCCTAAGGTGCCGGTTGTGCCCTGGTATTCATTGCCAGCGTCCAGTGGGAAGACCCATTCTATTGTGATTGTGTTGCTCGCACCTGGGTTGAGTATATATGGAGTGCCCGCTGCACCAGTTGAGATAATCGTGTTATCTTCGGCTTTTAGGGTGAATACGATTGGGTGTGATCCACCGGTCAATAAATAACCGACTTTATCCAGATCATTGAAGCGGTAGCGCAATTCTAAAGATCCACTATTTGTCACGAGAATATTAGCTGAACCGCTGTCACCAGGTGCAATATTTCCGATATTGAAGTACAAATCTCCATTTGCTTTGTCAAGATCAATACTCAATTCACCTGCTGCAAAGCTGTTTCCTGTGTTCACTGCTGTATCCGTGAACAGGGCCAAGGTGGCGCCGCCGACCAGCAGGGCGCCGATCAAAATCAGGATAAAGGCTGCTAAAACACTTCGGTTAAGTTTCTTCATGTCATTCTCCTTGTTTCTAAATAGGTTATTTTCTCAATTTGTGCCCTTATTTTACGAAAAAGCCACCCCTGGCAACAGTCTCAACCATCACGCATGTGTGTGAAGTTTTCACAACCTGTAGATGAAAATATTCTTGGTTTTTTCACCAAATAACATGAAAGAAATATGAGCCTGAATGAACACCCTCATCACCTATAATATACAGGCGGCTTAACCCTTGCCTATCAATGGGATCTTTTTTTAGGTTGATTGGGTAGCAAGGTGCTTTTCCTGTTTTTGATTTGATCGAGGAATTTTTAGAGCATGTTTGAGATTTTTCAATTCCATTTTTCATGGCCGGGTATGGTGATGGTCATCTCTGTCCTGGTTTCTTTATTATTGGCCGGGTTTGTCAAAAAACGTTCAGTCCCAGGCGGTCGGTATTTTATTCTCTTCCTGGCGGCTGCCGGTGTATGGGGTTTGGCTTCCGGTTTAGAAGAAATGGCCAACACACTGTCTTTAAAAATATTCCTGACCCAGGTTTCCTACCTGGGGGTGGTCAGCGTGGGGCCTTTATTTTTTCTTTTTATCATGCATTATTTCCACCGCACAAAGTGGTTAACACGCTTTTGGCACATCGCCCTGTGGTTTATTCCCCTGATCGTCATGGTGGGTGCGGCTACCAATCAATTGTATGGTTGGGTCTGGCCTGAAATCATCAAACTGGCTGAAGGGCCAGAAGCCCGCGCCGTTTACAGTTCAGGCCCGCTCAGACTGGTGAATATCATCTATGCTTATGGATTGATTTTGGTCTCGATCGCCGTCTTATTGTGGGAAACGATTAAAGCCAGGGGTCTGGAACGCAAGCAGTTGACCTTGCTCACTGTCGCTTTGATCCTCCCGTTAAGTTTTAATATTATTTACCAGTTGGAGTTAGCACCGGTAGGGTTGGATATCACCCCGCTGGCTTTCTTGCTGACGGGGTTCCTCTTCGTTTGGAACATCAACAGGTTTCGTTTTCTCAGTATCGTACCGCTGGCCTGGGAAAATTTATTCGATGTCATGGAAGAAGGCGTGTTGATTTTTGATCAAGATTATCGGTTGATCAAAGCCAATGCGTTTGCCCGGGCTTTATTTGAGCTAAACCCGGATACTTTGCATGAGGTTTCGATTGAATCACCCGGTAGAATGGAACCCCTGTTCATGCACCTGAAAGGGGATGACTCCTTCAATGAATTGACGCTTTCCGGGAACGATTACTATATCAATATTTCACAAATAGAAGATTCACACCAAAAGGTCATCGGCCATATGGTTGTGCTGCTGGATGTTTCCGCCCAAAAACAAGCAGAAGCAGAATGGAAACGGATCTCGACGGAATACGCTACCGTTTTTAAAAGCACCCAGGACTGCATGTTCCTGGTAGAAGTAGATCATGGTTCGTTCCGGTTTATGCGCAATAATATTGCCCACCAGGCAGCCACCGGGATCACCCTGGAGGGTATTCGGGGTAAAACGACTCAGGAATTATTGGGGGCTGACCTGGGCGATACAGTTGCTGAAAATTATCAACGCTGCCTCCAGACGGGTGAACCGGTCACTTATGAAGAAATTTTGTCGCTGCCTGCCGGCACCCGGGTATGGCGGACAACTCTGACCCCGGTCTATGAAGTAGGCCGGGCTGCTTATATCGTTGGTTCCAGCCAGGATATCACCGAACAAAAGAAAACCAGTGAAACTCTAAAGCAGCAGGCTCGGTTCAGGGAGTTGATCCTGGATATCTCGAGGGTGTTCATCAACATCCCTCTTGATGAGGTTACTGAGGCTATCCACGAGGCAATGAAAAATCTGGCTGATTTTGTAGATGCTGACCGGGCGTATATCTTCACTTATCATTTTGCGGAGCAGTACTGCACCAATACTTATAAATGGTGTGCCGAGGGCATTGCACCGCAAATCGATAATCTTTCGCGGGTGCCGTTGGAGTGGATACCTGAATGGGTTGAGAGGCACCAAAAAGGGGAGCAGATCTTTATCCAGGATGTATCCATGATACCCCAAGATGATACCCGTGAATTTCTGTTATCACAGGACATCCTCAGTATTTTGGCCGTCCCTTTAATGAAAGAAGACGCCTGTGTGGGTTTTGTGGGGTTGGATTGGGTTCGCCAGCACCACGAGTTTTCTATTGACGAGCAGCATCTGCTGAAGATATTTGCCCAAATGCTGGTGAACATCCAGCTCAGGCAGGAAGCCGACGCCAGATTGCTCGAAACAAATCAAAAACTGGCTGAGTCGGTGAAAATGGCCAATGAACTGGCGATTAAAGCAGAGACGGCTAATATTGCCAAGAGTGAATTTCTAGCCAATATGAGCCATGAGATCCGCACACCGATGAATGGGGTCATCGGGATGACCGGGTTGCTCCTGGATACACCGCTGACAGATGAACAGCGTCGTTATACAGAAATTGTCCGATCCAGCGGAGAAACCCTGTTGGCCTTGATCAATGACATCCTCGATTTTTCGAAGATGGAAGCCAGCCGGCTTGACCTGGAAATGCTCGATTTTGACCTGTTCAATCTTTTGGATGATATTGCAGCAGTCATGGCAGTTTCTGCCCATGAAAAGGGGCTTGAATTGCTCTGTGACCCTGACCCAAACACACCGGCTTTATTGCAGGGGGACCCCGGTCGGCTGCGTCAGATCATCACCAACCTGGTCAGCAATGCGATCAAGTTCACTGAAAACGGTGAGATTACCCTGCGTGTCGGGTGTGTGTCCGAAACTTCAGATCGCGTTAAGCTTCATTTCTCTGTCAAGGATACCGGCATCGGCATCCCAGAGGATAAGGTTGACCTGCTGTTTAATAAATTCTCACAGGTTGATGCGAAAACAAACCGACAGTTTGGTGGCACTGGCCTGGGGTTGGCCATCTCAAAACAATTGGTGGAAATGATGAACGGCACCATCGGTGTGAACAGCATCTTTGGCGAGGGTTCGGAATTTTGGTTCACTGTGATCCTGAAACGCCAGGAGGGGACAGCAGAACGGCTGACAGGGGATCATTTAGGCTTAAATGGCTCACGGATATTGGTGGTGGATGATAATGACACCAGCCGGGAAATCCTGAAAATTCGCCTCTCCTCATGGCAAATGCAGGTTGATGAGGCACCCGGTGCAGCAGATGCCTTGGCGTTGCTGGAAAAAGCGGTTGATCAGGGCAAACCTTACCAGGCGGCTATTCTTGATATGCAGATGCCGGGTGTCAACGGGATTGCATTGGCAAAAACCATCCGTGAAAACAAAGAATATTCCTCACTAAAGTTGGTGTTATTATCCTCCATTGGTGACCATGCTGACTTTTTAGAAGGGGAAATCGATTATTTTGAAGGCACGCTGGTCAAACCAGTCAGTCATAAAGACCTGCAGGCATTATTGGCAGAACTGATCGGGTCTCATCAGCAGGCAGTTGGGGTCAAAGCCGCTGAAAAGAAATCATTGATTGATGCACTTCCCGCACAACCGATCATAAAACCTGGTTATACGATACTTGTTGTCGAAGACAATAAGATTAACCAGCAGGTTGCTATCGGTATCTTGAATAAATTAGGTCAGCGGGTGGATGCTGTTTCTGACGGCCAGGAAGCGATTGAAGCTTTGAAACGGATCCCCTATGATCTTGTATTGATGGATGTTCAAATGCCGGTGATGGACGGCTTGGCAGCAACACGATATATTCGACAGGCTGATTCAGATTTGCTTGACCCGGAGATTCCCATCATCGCCATGACAGCGCATGCACTCAGCGGTGATAAGGAGCGGTGTTTGGCGGCCGGCATGGATGATTATGTCGCTAAACCGGTTGAACCGCGTCAGCTGGCTGAGAAGCTTGCCCAGTGGCTGCCAGAACTGAAAGCTGACGCCCGCCGTATCCTGTCAGGGGAGTCCAGGCCCCTCGAAGTCCGCGACGATGACCAGAGGCTTTTTGACCGGGATGACCTTTTGACTCGCCTAATGGATGATGAAGAGCTGGCCCTGCGGATCATCTCTGCCTACCTGGATGATACACCCCAGCGTATGCAGCTCATGAAACATTTTATCAACAGTGATGATCACCAGGGTATTATCCGACAGGCGCATGCCATGAAAGGTGCAGCAAGCAACATCAGCGCCAAAAAAATCGCGGACCTGATGGATGAAATTGAACAGCTTGCTCGTAAAAAGGATTTCGCAGAGATTAACCAACGGGTGGCACAGGTTGATGTTTTGCTGCCAGAGCTTAAAAAGATCTTGGTGGGTAGTTTTTGATATCATCGTCAGGTTAAATTAAAAATACTGCCCTCAAGAGAAATTTAATAACAGGAGTGTTTTTGGCCAAACAATATCATGTCCTGGTTGTGGATGACGGTGAGATTAACCAGATTTTGCTGTGTAAAATCCTTGAAAAACAGGGTATCTCATCAGATGTGGCATTTGATGGGGAAGAGGCCATCCAAAAAGCGGCTGAGCATGCCTATGATCTGATTTTTATGGACATTCAAATGCCGGGGGTGGATGGTTACCAGGCTGCTGAGGTGATTCGGGGGATGGAAAAGGAAAAGACCACACCGATTATCGCCGTTACAGCGAATGCCACGCCAGAGGATGAAGAGAAATGCCTGGGTGCAGGCATGGATGACTACATTTCAAAGCCGGTGCATGCCCGGCAAATAATCCGAATTATTGAAACCCTGTTTGAAAATCACAAATTGAACAGCAGCAGGGCTGAAACTGATCAAGAGAACAGCCCAAGCCAGGTCTTATTTGACAAAATTCACCAGGATATCCCCTTTATGGCACATATGCTGGATCAATTTGAACTCAGCTACGAACATTTTATCAGTGATGTCAATATAGCTTTAGCCGAAGATAACCTGCAAGAAGTCTCCAGGCAAGCCCATGCCCTCAAAGGCCTGGCTGGTGCTATCGAAGCAAAGGGTGCCATGATGGTGCTTGATAAAGTTGAGCAGCAGGTGGGAGCGTTACAGGCAGATTCTGTGCTAATATTATTAAAACAACTTAAAGTCGAAGTACAAAGCAGCCTGACAGCTCATAAAGAATTTATTTTAGAACAGTCATCACCCAAATAAAGGGTAGACGGTGTGAATATGATCAAAGTTTTGATTGTCGATGACCAGCAATTATTATTGGACCTGATGAATCGTCTTTTGGAAAATCATCAGGATATTGAAGTTGTAGCCACCGGCAAAGATGGTAACCAGGCGCTGGTATTAACAGAACAGCACCAACCGGATGTGGTCTTGATGGATATTCATATGCCGGAATGTAGCGGCATTGAAGCGATTAAAAAAATCAAAGCCTATCAACCTGCAATCAAGATCCTGGTGCTCTCATCTTCCAGTGACGATATGGATGTACATGAGGCTCTGACCAACGGTGCGGATGGGTATGTGCTCAAAACCATTGGTGAGCAGGAGCTTGTGTCAGTGATCAAAAGCGTCTATGCAGATATGGAAGTGATCCACCGGGATGTGCGGGAGGCTGCCCAGCGCAGCCGGTCAGGCCAGTTCGATGGGGGTACGGACGGCAAAAAACTGGTCATTGACGGGGTGCATATTGAGCTGTCTGAACGGGAATTGGAAGTCATCCGGATGATCGTGGATGGGAAAAGTACGACGGAAATGGCCGAAGCGCTGTTTATATCAGAAGGACGTCTGCGCAACATCATCACGGAGATCATCCAGAAATTAATGTGCGAAAACCGCACCCAGGTGGCTGTTTTTGCTTTGAAGAATAACCTGGTTTGATGATATTGCAATTTTTACAATATACCCATACATTCTCGCACTCTTAAGAGTTCACCATTTAAGAATAAATGTTTTCACATTGGAATTTTTAATAAGTGCTTAATAAATCAGAAAATATTTCGTTGGCATTACCGAGTTCATCCACAAACATGTAATTAATTTGGGTGGTTTGAGGGTTATTACCTGTACTGTAAACTATAATTGTTCCCCACAGGCTTTCAGGGGTACCATTGCTGAAGTTAATATGATTACCGTATTCTGTGATGTAAACGGCCGGGTTTATATTCCCTCCAGTTGGCAATGTTGGCTGGTTGTAAATGAGCATGCTGCCTGAAACTGGATTCTGAAAACCGAAGATATTTCCGTCAGGATTGTTTCCCTTTAGATAATCTTCAAGATTTCGACTCCATGCATCTGCAGGATTTTGTCCTGTTGCTCTGTAAAAGTGTTTTGAATCTTTTAATGATCCTGACTCTCTAACCTGTGCGATAAGATGATTATAGTTTTCTTGTAAAGAGGGACCAGAGACTTCCTCAGCGGAAAAATTCATCGTAATTGTGTTTGAGGTTGATGTAAACAGTGCCACGGAAGAACCTGAGATCAGCAGACCAAATATAACCGTCAGAATAAATACGGCTAAAAACGCCAGGCTGAAAACCCGTAGGAAGGGGTGTTTTTCGCTGGCAGGTTTATCAGCCTGTTTCCTGTCCATCATCTGGTTAGGCATCATATTTAACCATTTCAAGAAAGGCGTCGACCACTTCAGGATCAAAGTGGGTGCCTGAGAGCGAGCGGATATATTCTAGCACATCAATTTCATCCCAGGGCGGGCGATAGGGGCGTTCGGTCAGCAGTGCATAATATACATCCACTACGGCAAATTGCCTGGCAGCCAGGGGTATCTCATCCCCTTTCAGCCCCTGTGGGTAACCGGTGCCGTCCCATTTTTCATGCCGGTAGAAGGGAATTACCAGGGCAGGTTTGAGCAGTTTAATATCAGAGAACATCGCATAGGCGATTTGCGGATGCTGCCGCACCACTTCCCATTCTTTTTCATTCAATGGGCCAGGTTTATGCAGAATGCGTTCAGGCAGGCTTAATTTGCTGATATAGTGCAGCAGTGCACCCCGCCGAATATGCACCAGGTCATCTTCGTTAGCACCCATCGTGCGGGCTAATTTTTCCGTCATTTCAGCAACGGCCTGGGTATAAAGGCTGATCGTGTTATCTCGTTGGTCAATGGCATTCGCCATCCGTGAAATGGTGATGTCATAGGCGAGGGTCAGCTCGACGACCTTTTGCTGAAGCGATTCAAATTCCTGGGCGTTTTGGATCATCGTGGCCAGTTGATTTGAGAGTGTTGCCAGGAAGGGAACCCAGCGCTCTTCTGTTTCCTTGCCGGCATTCAAATAAACTTCCAGAACCCCTTTGACGTTTCCTTTGGCGGAAAGCTGAAAGGCATAATAAGCATTGAATTCTTTTTCATCATCCCCGGCAAGCATGGCACCTTCAGGTAACAAATCTGTTTCCCACAGGTCATGGACGATTAAAGGCCGGCCTTCGTTGATTGTTTTGCCAACCAGTGCTTTTTGGGGATCCAGTTTGACAGCCTTGAAATCATGGTTAGATAGAAATCCGCTGGCTGCTTGGTATGACAGCATATTTTGATCACGGTTAAAAAGCAGGATGCCGGCCCCTGCTGGTTTGAGGTGATTATCGATATTCTTTAAGACTTCGCCCCCCAACTCGTTGATGTCCAGGTTGCCGCTGATGGTCTTGTTGATTTCGACCAAGCCCCGTAAATCTTTGATCGCAGTTAAGAAATCACTTTCCCAGTATTTTAAATTTTTCAATCCTGAGAGCAAGCCGTCTAACTCATACCCGGCCTGCTGTTTGGTATTGTACTGGCCTGGGGGAACGTAAAAAGCATTATTGAACAGCTCTGAATTAACGATCACCCGGCGGTGTGTTTTGAGAATATCCAGGAGTTTAGCAGCGCTGAACTGTGAGCGATTATAAAGAAACAGCCCGGTTGCCGGCGAATTATTTAATAATTGATTTAAACCTGCAATAAAGGTTAATAAATTGCTGTTGCTCACTTTCTTCTCAGCTGCCCAGGCCATGTCTTCAACGATCCGGATTTTTGTGAATCCAGCCTGGTTGGCTTTGGCCACCAAATTTTTATAATCATTAAAAATGGTATCAGACGTAAACCCGCCTGTCAGTTCACCGACCTCATTTTTATTAAGCAAGACCAGGGCTTCTGTCCGTGATAACAACTCCAATTCTCTTTCGAGTTGTGACAGGTTTTCTTTGGCTGTTTGTTGATTTTCATCAGTGAAGATGTAAACACATTGTTCTCCGCGTGCCAGGCCGGTTTTAATGTATTGCAGCACCACATCTACGCAAGCCTGCTGTTCTTCGAATAGCAGGCATACCTGGTCATGGGCTTTTAGCTCATTGACAGCACGTTTGAGCTCGTGGGAATAGGATTTAAACATGATTCACTCGCTGATTAAACGAAATCACCTCATTTCTATAGTTCTTATTTTACAGGTATTTGACCAATAAACACAGTCAGTTTTATAACAGGAAAATAGTGAAAAATTCACGCGTTGGTTGACATAAATTATCGTAGGCGAGGGTTTTGATTTTTCAACCAGCATGTTCATTCCTGATTAGATAAAATTATTCGGGCGTTTTAGCCACGGATGATGTTTAAGTTTCATTGGTTGCTGTGAGCAATTCTTTAATTCTCACGGCCTGGGTGATGATCAAGAATATTCCAAAGGACATTGCCAGCAAGATCAAACCGTTACGTGACTTGACAAAGCTGAAAAAATATCCTGCCCTGGGGATTGTGATGTGGGTGTACTGGCCGACAATATCCGCATCAGTGATCACGAGGTTATCAGCATAATCATTATTATCACCCTTGGTGAGGTAAGTCGTCTCTGTTTCATCTTCAACCACTTCGATGATTCGATGGGTAATATTGGTTTGCGGATTTTCAGGTGAGCGGAACATGATAATATCACCCTCAGAGAAATTTTCACTGTTCTTCGTATTGATCAGGATGATGGAGCCTGTATTAAAAACCGGTTCCATTGACCCGGAAGTGACGATGATAAACTGGTGGCCGAGGATGGTGGGTTCTGTGCCGCGCAAGAAAGAGGTTAAACCTATCCCAAATAAAACTGCCAGCACCACCAGTACAAACACCAGTGCACTGGTTTTAAGCCATGAAAATTTTGGTTTAACAGGTGTATTCTGCTGGTCAGCCGGTTCGTTACTGACATCAGGTGAGGGTTCTTTCGGTTGGTCTCCGCTGTCATCCGCTGTTTGCCGGGACGATCGTTCAGAGGCCCATTGCAAAGCTTGTAAAACCTGGGTGTTGTCAGGTGCCAGCAGCTGTGCTTTCAATAAGTAAGGGATGCCTTGTTCGGGTTTTAATATGCCGCCAAGCATCAACCAGCCGCGGTAATCTTCCGGATGCTGCGCGGTAAATTGGATAAGAAATTGCCTTGCTGCAGGTAGATCTCCCTTTTCAAGAGCAAGTTTTATTTCTTGTAGAAGCTTTTC
This sequence comes from uncultured Candidatus Brevefilum sp., assembly GCA_964497065.1. Lineage (GTDB taxonomy): Bacteria > Chloroflexota > Anaerolineae > Anaerolineales > Anaerolineaceae > Brevifilum. The sequence continues at coordinate 96,763 of CAZCBW010000001.1, forward strand.
CTGGTGGGTGCTCATCTCTCTATTTTTTCATAAGCTAAGTAGTTACAATTATTTTAATCAATCTTCTGTCTCGTAAAAAGATTACCATTGATCAAGAACGAGGACAGTTGGCTTTATCACGAGTTAATGTGAGAAACATATAAAACCACCGTAGGTACGGCTTTTTAAAATAATTGCAAGATTCAGGCCTGATCGAGGGGGTTTGATAAGAAGGGCTATGGCAGATTGGTTGTATTGACTGCCTGGCTGGCATGCACAAATAAGCCGAGGCTGGCAGTTTCACCTTGATATTCATTACCTGCGTCAATGGGCATATACCAGTTTACAGATAATGTTTCTTCTTCACCAGCAAATAAATAGCGAGTTGTATCAGCGTTGACCAGGTTCCCCTGAATATCTTTTATGTTAACTTCTAGAGGGTGATCACCTTCAACCAAATAACCAGCAGTGATGATCTCGATGGTATAGAAAAAATCAAGTGAACCTGCATTTGAGATTGTAACCGGTGTAGAGCCAGCCTGGCCTGGAATCAAATTATCTACGTGAAATAGCTGTGTGTCATCCCCATTATTCAGGACGATGTTCACACGACCGGTGGAAAAAACATTTGATGAATTTTGAAAAGAATCCGAAAATAAAGCCGCGGATGTACCGCTCAATAACATCGTCCCTGTTATTAAGAGAAGGAAAACGATTAAACTACCAGTAATAATTTTATTCAAGGCCTTACAACCTTTAATGATGATGGGATGATCTCATCACACAAAATCACACTTCAAAGTATTTTCTCTGAAGTATTTATATTATAGTGAAGGCCAGTCTCAAATCAGGATAAGGATTTTGGGTTGTGCCAGGAGTGGCAAGAAAATTAAAAGGTCAAAGGAATACTAACTATTGAAATAATACCAAAACATAAGCGAAAATTCGAGGCAGTCAATCAGCAGTGTGGATTTGATCAATCAGCTCTGGCAGCTGCCCCATATGTTCAAGCACATGGAAACCATCCTCTGGCGGCTCAAAGCTGGCAACCAGCTCATGCTCCCAGGGGTTTTCATCCGGGATGTGAACCGTTGTCCCACCCAGTTCAAGGATTGGCAGGATGTCAGATTTTAGCGAATTGCCAACCATTAGCAGCGATTGACAATTGATCCGGTATTTTTTGAAAACTTCTTGGTAAATCTCCGATGTTTTTTCATTGACAACTTCGATCAATGAGAAATGATCTGCCAGCCCTGATCGATTTAATTTGTCGTGCTGGTCCAACAGGTCCCCTTTGGTGATGAGCATCAGCGGAAATTGTTCTGTCAGCATAAGGATTGTTTCGGCGACATGGGGACGCAAGATGATTGGTTGTTCTTTCATGGATCGACCAATTCTCAAAATCTGGTTAATTGCACTCGTTTGGATTTCACCATTGGATATTTTAATTGCAGCTTCCACCATGGATAATACAAAGCTCTTGATTCCATATCCATAAAAGGGGATGTTAATTTTTTCAATTTCTAATAAAATTTGATTGATACCTGATGGATTTTCCCATGGCGCAAGAATCTCAACCAATTCAGCCTCAGCAGCTTCATAGTCTCGTTGGGCGTACCAAAGGGTATCATCGGCGTCAAAGGTAATTATTTCAATATTCATGCAACCTCCAGTTTAGCACTTTAGAAAATTATAACGGCTTCCTGATTTTCAACAAAATTATGGCAGCTTTCGATTTTCGATTAGAATCTTAACACTGGAATGATCGAAAGGAGAGGGCAGGATGAATCGAACAAAACAAAAACCGACCCGCAACCTGGCATTGGAATTTGTGCGTGTCACCGAGGCAGCAGCCCTGGCGGCTGCCCGGCATTTTGGGCGCGGTGCTAAGGAAGAAGCTGACCAGGCGGCGGTGGATGCCATGCGTTTACTGATCAATGAAATCGAAATGGATGGCCTTATTGTAATTGGAGAAGGTGAAAAGGACCATGCGCCGATGCTTTTCAATGGTGAGCATGTCGGCAATGGTGAACCGCCGTCTCTTGATATTGCCGTTGATCCGGTCGAGGGGACAATTTTGGTCGCCAAGGGCATGACCAATGCCATTGCTACAATTGCAGCTGCGCCGCGCGGCACCATGTTTGACCCCGGACCGAGTTTTTATATGGATAAAATTGCTGTCGGCCCTGAGGCCAGTGGGGTGATTGATATCAATGCGCCTACACGAGTCAACCTTGAAAAGATTGCCCTGGCTAAAGGCATGTCTGTTGGAGATCTAACGGCGGTTGTTCTCGACAGACCCCGCCACCAGGAATTGATCCACGAGATCCGTGAATGTGGTGCCCGCATCCGCATGCTCACAGCCGGCGATGTAGCTGGTGCGCTGATGGCAGCCTGGCCGGGTACGGGCATTGATGTGTTAATGGGTATTGGGGGGACCCCAGAAGCAGTATTGGCTGCCTGCGGGTTGCGGGCAATGCGGGGGTCAATCCAATGTAAGCTCTGGCCGCGTGATGATGCAGACCGGCAAAAGATTAAAAATGCAGGTTATGATCTTGACCAGGTGCTCACCATGGATGACCTGGTTTCAACGACCGATACCTTTTTTGTCGCCACAGGCATTTCGGATGGCCAGTTGCTGAATGGGGTTTATTATTCTGAGGGGTTTGCCCATACCCACAGCCTGGTGACGCGTGGTTTGACCTGTACCGTGCGTGAGATCACCGCGCATCATCACCTTGGTACACTGTCTGAAATCAGCCCGATATCTTATTGATATATTAATATTCTTCTGAGAATGGGCGATTATAGTTAAAATGTAACTAATCAGCATATAAGGAAATGGGTGGTGTGACGCGAAGCCGCCACACCACACCCCCTCCCGACCCTTGTGTAACAGGGTAACCTGAGCAGTTATGTTAAAACGTTGGTAGTAATAATTAGTCATTGGAGGCTTGCATGACATTAGCTGAAAACTCTAAAACCTTTTTGTCCTATCTTGAAAATTGGGTAGAAAACCTTCCGATTATTTCCCTTGAACAGGCTGTGCCAGTCCCCGCTAAGGGGGCTGTAATCTCGGTGGATGTGATCAACGGTTTCCTGTATGAAGGGGCTTTAGCCAGCCCGCGTGTGGCAGCAATAGATCGCCCCATTGCCCAATTGATGCAAGCCGCTTGGGATCACGGTGTCAGGGATATCCTCCTTGTGCAGGACAGACATGAGGATGAAACACTGGAATTTGGGGAGTTTGGCAGTCATGCTGTGGCGGGAAGTCCAGAAGCAGAGACGATTGATATGATCAAAGAACTGCCTTTTTATGGTGAATTGGCAAAGATTTATAAAGACACCATTCACCCGGCTTTGAATACGGAATTTGACAGCTGGGTTTCCGAGCGGGATCAATTGGAAACATTTTTCGCCGTTGGGGATGTCACGGATTTGTGTGTCTACCAATTAGCGACCTATTTGCGCCTTTCTGCAAACGCTCATAGACTGAACCGTCGGGTGATCGTACCGGCAAACTGCGTCCAGACCTGGCATCTTTCAGTTGCCGATGCAGAAAATCTGCCTGCCATGCCGCATCATGGGGATATGCTGCACGCTACATTTCTTTATCATATGGCATTGAACGGTATTGAAATTGTCAAAGAAATCAAACATTAAAAACCCTTATGCTGGTTTTATGGGTTCGTTAAGGTTTGTTAACCTACCCCTTAAATTTTGTGTAGATAAATTGCCATATGGTATGATTTATTCCTGAATTGATGACCAAACAAGAAAAAATAGATTTTTAATTGGTAATTGGTACCCTGCTGAAACGACGTCAGAGTAGTTTTGCAGGACTTCCATTTTAAAATGAGGAATTGAGAAGATGACAGATATTATTCGTGAGAAACCTTTAAAATTTAACCTGCCGAGGCGAATCAAACGCCTTGAAGAGTTGGTATTTAATCTTTGGTGGGTCTGGCATCCAGAAGCGCAGCGGTTGTTCAAAGAGATTGATGCCCTGTTGTGGGATGCAACAGGCTATAACCCGGTGGCTTTTTTGCGCGATGTTGATGAAAACCGCCTGAATGTATTGATAAAGGATCGTTATTTTTTGGATCAGTATGATCTGGTCATGCGGGAATTTGATCGATACTTGCAGGAAAATGATACCTGGTATTCAAAAACCTATCCGAAATTATCGGATGAGTTGGTGGCATATTTCTCCTTTGAGTTTGGTCTGCATGAATCTTTAATGGTTTATGCCGGTGGGTTGGGAATTCTTTCGGGTGATCACCTCAAAGAAGCATCTGACCTGGGCATTCCGCTCGTTGGGGTCGGGTTCTTATATACCTACGGTTATTTTTCACAGAGCATCAGTGAGGATGGCTGGCAGCAGGCTAATAATGTACCGGTTGATTTTGATTCTCAGCCGCTTATTCGCTTGTTAAATGTGGATGGGTCGCCAGTTAAGATTACGATTGAATTGCCGGGCCGTCAGGTGGCAGCCAGGATCTATGAGTTAAACATTGGGCGTGTAAAACTGTTTTTGCTCAACACCAACCTCCCTGAGAATAATTTAGAAGACCGTCAGCTCACGGATAGGTTGTATATCAGCGACCTGGAATTGCGCATCTCGCAGGAAATCTTATTGGGGATGGGCGGCGTACGCGCCTTGCGTGCCCTGGGTTATACACCCACAGCATGGCATATGAACGAAGGCCACTCTGCTTTTCTGGCATTGGAACGCGCCCTGGAATATGTGGGTCAGGGCATGAGTTTTGCTAAAGCCCAGGAAAGAATCAAAATAACCAATATCTTCACAACCCACACACCGGTGCCTGCAGGGAATGATGAGTTCCCTTTATGGCTGATTGACAAGTATTTCGTGCAGGTTTGGAAAGAACTTGGCTTAACCCGTGATGACTTTATCAAGATTGCAAAAATAGAATCATCCTGGGGCAGTGATAACTTCAGCATGCCTGTTTTGGCACTCAAACTTTCAAAATTTTGTAACGGGGTATCAGAACTGCATGGTGAGGTCGCCCGGGAGATGTGGCAATTCCTTTGGCCTGAAAGAGAAGTTTCAGATGTGCCCATCGGGCATATCACCAATGGCATTCATACAGAGACCTGGCTTGCCAGGCGAATCGGTGTATTATTTTCCCGTTATCTTGGTTCTGATTGGGCTGACCATTTGGATGATCCGGCATTTTGGGCTCAGATTGAAAACATCCCGGACGAAGAGTTTTGGCGGGTCAGACGCCACTTGAAACGGAAGCTCGTTTTTACCATCATCAACCGGGGACGGAAACAATGGCAGACAGGCCAGGTACACCCGGTTCAAACGGTTGCCAGCGGTGTTTTGCTGGATCCTTACGCGCTGACGATCGGTTTTGCCCGCCGTTTTGCGACCTATAAACGGGCTAACCTGATTTTCCGAGATTATGATCGCTTGGTAAAAATCGTTACCAATCAACGTATGCCGGTACAGTTCATCTTTGCCGGCAAAGCCCATCCTGCTGACGAGCCTGGTAAATTGATGATTCAGGAAGTCTACAGGGCAGTCAAAGATTCCAGATTTGGCGGCAGACTGGTATTCTTAGAAGATTATGATATGAATATCGCCAGAACCATGGTTCAAGGGGTGGATGTGTGGTTGAACACGCCTCGACGACCGCGCGAGGCATCAGGCACCTCGGGGATGAAAGCTGCCTTAAACGGTGTGCTGAATTTCTCGGTATTAGACGGCTGGTGGCGTGAAGGGTATAATGGCGAAAATGGCTGGGCGATCGGTGAAGACTATCATAATAATCAAGATCTGGAAAAACAGGATTCATTCGATGCCGAAAGTTTATACGACATCCTTGAAAAGGAAATCGTGCCTTTGTATTACGAGCACCGCTCAGCGGATGGTCTGCCGGCTGATTGGATTGCCAAGATGAAAGAAAATATCCGAACCCTTGCAGGCCAATTCAGCATGCGCCGGATGGTCAAAGAATATATGCGAGATATGTATGAGCCGGCAATTTTATACGGGATCAAAGAGCGAAATGGAGAGGTTGAATGATTGAGACTTTACTTTCTCCCACAGCCTGGCTCCTTGCATTTGTGATCTTTATTGCCCGCACTGTCAATATTGCAGTGGACACGATGCGCTTTATGTTTACCATGCGCGGAAAGCGGGGGCTGTCATGGATACTCGGGTTCATACAATCGGTGCTGTTTGTGATCATTTTTGCTTCGGTACTGACGAACCTTGACAACTTCTTGAATATCATTGGATATTCTGCCGGTTTTGCCACCGGGAATGTGTTGGGGATGGCCATTGAAAAACGTCTGGCAATTGGTTATGTTCATTTCAACATCATCAGCCGGAACCGCAGTACCGAGATTGCGGATGCCCTGCGTGATGCCGGGTATGGTGTCACCGAAATCCCAGCCAGGGGTAAAGAATCCAGCTTTTTATTGATCGATTGTCGTGTGCGCCGCAAGCAAGCGGATGAAGTTGAGGCATTGGCATTAGAGGTTGACCCGGAAGCCTTTATTACATCAGAGGATGTCATCCCACGACGCAGCGGGATCTGGCGGCCGTAAATAATTGCGAAAATAAAAATCGATAAAAATGAGCCTGTCAATCCAAACGAGGAGACAGGTTTCCTTTTTATTAAGCAGAAAGAATTAAACAATAACACCGACCAAATAGGTTTAGGTGAATGCTGCCATTTACTTTGCACATCCATACGCTTCCTGGGAACGAGGAACAAATGAGAACACCAATGGTCTGATCCGGCAGTACATACCGAAGGGCACAAATTTTAAAAAATTGTCCATTGAAGACATCAGGTTCATAGAAAACAGATTAAATTTCAGGCCCAGAAAATGCATTGACTTTGATCTACCTGTGGTATTCTTAAAAAATCACTGTTGCACTTGATACTTGAATCTAGCCGATTATACAAATCTGGAGAAAATTTTTATGATTGAAAAACATCGATGGCATGAATTAGGGCGGGATGATGTTTTTGAAATATTGGAAACAGAATTCTGTGGATTAACTGAGCAGGATGCAGCACAACGGCTTGAAGAATACGGCCCCAATGTGGTTGAATCGGGGGATAAAGTCAGCAAGCTTGAGATCTTATGGGCGCAGCTAAAAAATCCACTCGTATTGGTACTGGTGGTAGCAGCTTTCATCTCATTGATTGCTGGAAAAAATGCGGATGCGATCGTCATTGGAGTTGTAATTGTTGTCAACACTTTAATTGGGTTTTTCCAGGAGTACCGGGCAGAAGCGGCATTGGAAGCGCTGATGTCTCAGGCAGCGCCTGAGGCTGATGTCGTTCGTAGAGCAGGCGATGAAGGTGAATGTATTGAAATGAGCATCCCAGCGGCAGAAGTGGTGCCAGGTGACATCATCTTGGTGAACGCTGGCGCAAAGGTGCCTGCAGATGCTCGTTTGATTGAGGCTGCCAACCTTGATGCAGAGGAAGCGATGCTGACAGGCGAAAGCACCAGTGTTCGAAAACAGGTTGAGCGGCTTGAAGGCAAATTGCCAATCGCTGATCGGAAAAACCTCTTGTATAGCGGCACGATCATCACCAATGGACGTGCCCGGGCTGTAGTATATGCCACAGGATCCCATTCTGAAATGGGAAAAATTGCCACACTGATCAAAGAAACAGAAAAAGCTGAATCACCTTTGCAAAAGCAAACCATCGATTTAGGAAAAAAAATAGGTATTTTTGCTGTGAGTGCTAGTGTGTTGATGGTTATTCTGGGCTTTATCCAGGGTTTAGTACTGGAAGATATTTTCTTATTTGCGCTGGCATCGGCAGTCTCTGCCATCCCGGCAGGCCTGCCTGCGGTGATGAGCATCACGCTGGCAATTGGTGTGAATCGAATGGCCAAACGCAATGCGATCATCCGGCGGCTCCCTGCCGTTGATACACTGGGTGTTGCCACAGTGATTTGCTCAGATAAAACAGGTACATTGACCACGAACCAGATGACCGTTCAGCAGTACTATGTGAGAAACCAGTCAGTCAAAGTGACTGGTATCGGTTATAAACCAGAGGGTGATTTTCTTGTGAATGAGGAATCAATTGACCCTCAAAGGGATGAGGATCTTGATCTCGCTCTAAAAATTGGAACCCTATGTAATGATGCCAGGCTTTTACAGCAGCATCATGAGGATGGCGATGACTGGGAAATTCGCGGCGATCCGACGGAGGCAGCCCTGGTTGTTGTGTCGGAGAAAGCTGGGCAGCATAAGGGTGCATTAGAAGAAAAATATCGCCGTATCGATGAGCTGCCTTTCAATTCTAATATTAAATTCATGGCCACTTTTAATAAAGGTGCAAATGGTGAAGCTTTTGTTTTTGTCAAAGGTGCCCCAGAAACTATCCTGGCAAGGTGTCCGCAGATCCAGGAAAATGGTGAACCACGAAAAATGAGTGATCAAGACCATGATCACATTATGGTGATGAATAAAGAGATGGCCGGAGGTGCCTTGCGGGTCTTAGGTCTGGCCTACCAGAAGATTGATCCGGAAGCTGTTCAAGATGTGAAAGAAGCTTTGGAATATGAACATGAAGCAGATCTTGTTTTTGTTGGGCTGGTTGGCATGATGGACCCACCCCGTGAAGAAGTGCCGGATGCAATTAAGCGCTGTAAACGAGCAGGCATCCGGGTGATCATGGCGACGGGAGATCATTATCTGACAGGGAAAGCAATTGCCTATCAGATCGGTATTGTCAATGACATGGACGAATGGGTCTATACCGGTGAAGAAATCGACCAGATGGATGATGATGAGCTGGATGAGGTGATGGTAACAGCCAATGCTTTTGCCAGGGTCTCCCCGGAACACAAACACCGCCTGGTGGGATCACTCCAGCGGATTGGCCATGTCGTTGCAATGACAGGTGATGGTGTGAATGATGCACCAGCGCTGCAGGCTGCTGAAATTGGGATCGCGATGGGGATCACCGGTACAGATGTGGCCAAAGAAACTGCAGAAATGGTGTTAACGGATGATAACTTCACCAGTATTGTCAATGCGGTTGAAGAGGGCCGGGTGGTTTTTGAGAATGTACGTAAAGTGGTTAAATTTTTACTGGCAACCAGTACAGGTGAAATCCTGACTTTGTTAGCAGCATTAGCAATCTTTGCACCAGCAGGCTTGATCATCACCCCGGTTCAAATCCTGTGGGTGAATTTGGTGACGGATGGCATCCTCGATATCACATTGGCGATGGAACCTAAAGAGGGTGATGTAATGGATGAACCCCCAAGGAAAGCCAATGCACGCATCATCAATCTGGAGATTGCTCGAAATATCATTTTCGTGGCCATTTTTATGGCTGTAGGGACGTTATGGATGTTCTTCAATGCCAATAATGGAAACAATCTGGTTTATGCCCAGACGCTGGTGTTCACCACGTTGGCTTTCTTCCAGGTGTTTAACTCCTTCAACTGCCGTTCGCGGACAAAATCGGTATTCCAGCTGGGATTTTTCTCGAACCCTTACCTGTTTATCGCCATTGTGACCTCAGTCTTACTGCAGATTGCGGCAGTCTATGTGCCCTTCATGCAAAGGATGTTAGGGACTGTTGGGTTGCAAACACAGGATTGGGGCTTGATTGTGCTGGTAGCCAGCTCCATTTTCATCGCTGATGAAATTCGTAAGCTGATCCAACGGCGGGCAATGCAGAGAGCATAAATAAAATTGAAGTTATCGATAGGCTGCTATTTTGGCAGCCAATTTTTATGTCCTTTGGAATAATTTGAGTTTTTGGGCTAGGTAACCGATGAATAGAAAAATTAGAACCTGAGTTTCCCACCCCTCGTCGAAATCGGCGATTTTACGGGTAAAAATGAATATATCAGGACACTAAGAAGGGAAACGCAGGTATTAATCAGAAAGAATAAAACAATAACACTGACCAAATAGGCTTAGGGCACCCTGATCAGTTACAATAAATAATTATTTAGCGATCTTAAGTCTGGGGGAAATCAGATTGATGTATACTATTAACAGCCAAAGAAATACAGGAGGTACGATGTCTGTTAAAGCCAAAGAATTTTTCCTCGGAAAGGCCTATGACCTTGAAAAAGGCTCAATGCTTGATGACTTAACAAGCTATGATCCAAATGATCTGACCACCCATGGGGTGATTGTGGGTATGACGGGTTCTGGAAAAACCGGCTTAGGTATTATCATGCTTGAAGAAGCTGCCTTGCAGAACATCCCGGCCATCATTATTGATCCCAAGGGAGACCTTACCAACTTGTTGATGCATTTCCCTGACCTTGCCCCGGGCGATTTCCAGCCCTGGATTGATAATGATGCAGCCCGTCGTGATGGGGTCACAGTGGAAGAGGCCGCTCAAAAGGCTTCATCGCTTTGGCGGAACGGGCTGGCTTCCTTTGGCATTGAAAAGCCCCGGCTCAAGGCATTGAAGAACTCGGTGGATTATGCTGTTTATACACCCGGGTCTGATGCTGGCTTGCCTGTCAGCATTCTCACTTCCCTTTCCGCACCGCCGATCCCCTGGGAAGGCAATCGAGAAATTCTACGGGAAGAAATTTCCAGCACGGTCACCGCGATTTTAGGTCTGGTGGGTTTAAAAAATATAGACCCAGTGACTGCCAAAGAACATATTCTACTTTCAAATATTTTTGAGGCTGCCTGGAAAGAGGGCAAAGACCTTGGTATGGGCACATTGATCCAGTATGTTCAAACGCCGCCTTTTGAAAAACTGGGGGTATTTACGCTGGATCAGTTCTATCCTGAAAAAGAACGCTTTGACCTGGCAATGCTGTTGAACAACTTCCTGGCTGCCCCTTCATTCCAGACCTGGTTGGAAGGACAGCCGCTTGACATCGGTCGGCTTCTCTACGGCCCTTCGGGAAAACCTCGGCACAGCGTCTTTTATCTGGCGCATTTAAATGATCAGGAACGGATGTTCTTTGTCACACTGCTGTATACAGCCATTGAAACCTGGATGCGGACACAAAAGGGGTCCAGTGGTTTGCGGGCCTTGGTCTATTTTGATGAGATTTCGGGATACCTGCCGCCTGTGGCAAACCCACCCAGTAAAAATATCATCCTCCGGATGCTGAAACAGGCTCGGGCGTTTGGGGTGGGATTGGTGGTCGCCACCCAGAACCCGGTTGATTTGGATTATAAAGCGCTTTCAAATGCCGGTACATGGATGATTGGAAGGCTCCAGACCGAACGGGATAAATCTCGCTTGCTAGATGGGCTGGAGGGGGCCGCACCGGGGGTTGATCGAAATACCTTTGATCGGTTGATTTCAGACCTTGATAAGCGCGTATTCTTGCTGCACAATGTTCACGATTCGGGTCACCAGGTTTTTCATACGCGTTGGGCGATGAATTACCTCCCCGGACCGATCACCCGCTCACAAATTGCAGCCGTAAATGCCCTGGCAGGTGCAAAATTGGATAAAGTCACTTCTCTGCGGCCTTCGGTCGAACCAGAACTTGAGGTCGAAACCCAGGCAAAGCTTGGTCGTGAGGTGCCGCCGGAACTGCCTGGTTCTGTATCTGTTTCGTTCTACCCGGTTAACAGGGGGATTTCAGAGGCATTACAAGAAGCGCGAGATAAACTTTCTGGAGAACCGCTTTCACCGGCATATGTTTATCGGCCTGTGTTGTTCGGGCAGGCACGGGTTGTGTTCCTGGCGCGAAAGTACAATATCAGCCACGAAGACGCCTATGCAGTGAAAATTAATGAAATTAATCGGCGTGGGCTTATTCGGTGGGAAAACTTTCTTGTTGAGCCGTTTGACCTTGATGTATTAATGGATTCTCCATTGCCTGAAGCGACATTTGAAAAGCTGGATAATTTTGTAATCGAGTCTGTCAGGCAGATCACAGACATGCAGGGGGAGTATGAAGATTGGATCTATCGTACTCAGGCGATGGTTGTTCGTCAGAATCCGGCATTGGATGTCGTTGTTGGGCCGGATGTGTCAGAAGATGAATTCCGCAGAATGTGCGAGCAAGCGCTGGAAAAGAAAAAAGCTGAGGATATCGAGTCGATTAAAAAGAAACATAAACAAACGATGGATTCTTTGCGATCTAAGTTTGAACGCGAAGAGGCTAGGTTGTCGAAAATGGAACAGGAACTTGGTCACAGGCGGATGGAGGAAATTGGCAAAGGGATCGAAAACGCCTTGGGTTTGGTCATGGGGCGTCGGCGGACATTGACAACCTCTTTGACCAAGCGTCGGATGACCAGCCGGGCTAAAGCTGACCTCGAAAAAGCCACCCAGGATGTAAAAAATCTCGAGCGGGATATCCAAAACTTGATCAATGAACATGAAGCCGAAACCCAACACGTGGGTGAGAAGTGGCAGGCTGTTCTGGATGATATTATTGATGAGCCAGTCTCAGCATTCAAAAAGGATATTTTTACTGAGATATTCGGGCTTTTATGGCTGCCTTATTATGCATTTCAACAGGGTGAACAGTGGGTGACAGTGCCTGCTTTTCAATGGGGCAAGGGATAACCACCGCTTGAATATCTTAGAAATTATGGACAAAATCCCGCTGTTGACGGGATTTTGTTTTTGCATTTCCTGTCAGGTAAAATCAGATAAACTCACTCGGATTAATTTCAACAGGCAATAAATATGGATTAATATCCGGTGTTCTCTACAAAAATAAGGAGAAATTATGATAAAAAGAACCGCAAATGCAATCTGGCAGGGTGACCTTAAGGATGGGCAGGGTAATTTAAGTTTTGGCGATGGTGCTTATTCAGGCGCATATTCTTTCAGCTCACGGTTTGAAGACGGCCAGGGGACCAACCCGGAAGAACTGATCGCGGCTGCACATGCTGGATGTTTTTCCATGGCATTAAGTGCAGACCTGGCAAAAGCAGGGTACACGGCTGAAACCGTCGATACGGAAGCAGCGGTATTCATGGAAAAAGGTGATGGCGAGTTTGGGATCAGCCTTATTCGCCTGGTCACCAAGGCACGCGTGCCTGAGATTATGATGGATGAATTTGCAAAGATTGCTACGGGTGCTAAAAATAACTGCCCCGTCTCAAGGGCGCTTGCTTCTGTGGAGATGCGCCTGGAAGCGCATTTATTAAAATAGGTATCAAACTTAAAAGGAAATCCACCTTAAACCGCCCAGTTGTTTAAAGCGGTTAGGGCGTGTATGTCCTTTGAACAGAATAAACCTTATCAGTTGGGCAATTGAAAGACTGATAAGGTTTTTTACAAAAATGTTAAGTTAATTTTTTACTCTACAGTGACGATCCCATCCATCCCGGGGTGCGGAATGCAGTAATAGTCAACCACACGGGTTTCCTCAAAGGTGTAGCTGAAGGTTTCACCGGGTTGTAGTCTGACATCAAATTCACCTGTAGGTGCACCTCTGGTTCCGGATGTGACGGTATGGGCAATATTGCTGGTGTTATCCCACAGGACAGTTGTGCCGGCTTCCACCGTTATTTGGGCTGGCGTAAACGCATTAGATGTCATGGTCACAACAACTTCAGCCGCTTCGGGTTCTTCAGGTTCTTCTGGCTCAACAGTTTCTTGAGGTTCCGCTGGTTCAATAGTTTCTACTGGTTCAGTTGGTTCCGCTTGTTCCTCTGGTTCAATGGGGTCAGGTTCGTTGGGTTGGGGAACGCAGCTGATCAACAGGATAGAGACTACCATCGACAGTATTAACAACTTACCAAATAACTTTTTATTTCTCATCGGTTTACCTCCTGGTGATTTAATTATTTCTTTGCAATTTGTTTTTATTCACGATTTATTCACTTTACTTTTCTTATTGCCTATTAAATGGCAGAATATTTTTGGAAGCCATAATATACCTAATAAGGTAATAATTATAATATTGATGTTTATTCTACTGATAACAAGTGTGGAGAGTCAAGTATCTGTCAACAGTTAACGGCAGTTGCATTTGCGGTGATAGAATTGGAGAAAATCAGTATAAGGATGAAAAATTTATGATCTTTGAAATGAAGGTGGTAGATCAGGAAGTATTTGATGCATTTCAGCGGTTGATCCCGCAGCTGAGCTTGTTCAGTCAGCCACCCTCATGGGAAGTACTGGTTGAGATGGCTGCCTCACCAGCGACATTTGTTTTCCTTGCCCGTCATCCGGAATTAGAGGGGAAAATTGTTGGCACCGCCACACTGGCCACCTTTCGCTCGCCCACCGGGCTGCACGGCTGGATTGAAGATGTGGTTGTGGGCCAGGAAGCCAGGCGGTCAGGCATGGGCAAGGCGTTGACAGAGGTGTGTATTGAAAAAGCTAGAAAGCTCGGATTAAAAGAAGTGCAGTTAACCTCGCGCGCCGCCAGGGAGGCAGCCAACCAGCTTTATCGCTCAATGGGTTTCGTCCGCCGTGAGACAAACCTATACCGGTTGGCATTGGATGATTAATGACCTTTCACGGGGTCATTATTGGGATGGGCAGTGTTTGTGTCGGCACCTGTTCAGCCGCTGGGGTTAAGGTATCTGTTGGGATCATCATTTCTACAGGTGGTTCACCCGGCTCACTCGGCAGATAAAACTCAGATGCTAACAATGCCAATGCATAAGCCTCTTCAGTATGGCCTTCAGCTAAAGCGCGCTGCGCCTGTGAGCTGAGTGCATGGATCAGGTCATCATCCTCCAGTACTGACAGGCGCATTTCAGCCCTGGTACGGCTGCCGGTGGCTGCATAGACCTGGGCAACCAGGCTGCGATAAATTACCTTTTCAGCAGGGTGCAAAACAGCCGGCAGGCTGTGGGGATACACCACCGGATCAATCACCCAGGCATACGCCAACCCAATTGTTATTCCCAAAATCAGACCAAGAAAATAAACCCAAAACCTGAGCTTGGGCTTATTAATCGGTTGGATTTTTAGAGGGTTGGTATTTTCAATCATCAGATTTATGGATCAGGATTCATTCCAAACATGGTGCTTCAATTAGTAAGGAGGATGCCAGGTTTTGTAGGAGCAGAATATCGTCATGTGCATAATTATTTGCTTCTGCATAGGCGATGAACTCATTCATCATCGAAATTGAGGGCGGATTTTGTAAGTGGTTTAAAAGTCCCATTGCCAGCGTCAGGTCGGGTTGCGCATGATAGAGCTCTGCCGTCATCAGGGCAAAGTCTGTTTGATAATCGATGCGCAGCGCGCTGATAGATGTGCTTTGCGGTGTTGCGGGGTTGATCACCCAGCCATAGGTCAGTCCAATCGCGATACCGCCAGTAATAGTAATCAGGAATAAAAAGGTCTGCCAAAACAATTTTTTCAAGCGTTCAGTCCTTCAACATAGGCATCTTGATGCCGTGTTTACGGGCTGCTTTTGCAGCCAGCTCATACCCGGCATCGGCATGGCGTACTACGCCCATGCCTGGGTCGCCAGTTAAAACCCGCGCCAGTCGGCTGCCTGCTTCGGGTGTACCGTCTGCAACAATCACCTGGCCGGCATGCTGGCTGAAGCCAATACCCACGCCGCCGCCGTGGTGAAAAGAAACCCAAGTGGCGCCGTTGACAGCATTCAACAGGGCATTCAGGATCGGCCAATCGCTGACAGCATCGGTGCCATCGAGCATACTTTCTGTCTCGCGATTTGGCGAAGCAACTGAACCCGAATCGAGGTGATCTCGTCCGATCACAATAGGTGCTGAGACACGGCCCTCGGCAACGAGGTTATTAAAAGCCAGGCCGGCCTTTGCTCGTTCGCCATAGCCTAACCAGCAAATTCTGGAAGGTAGTCCCTGGAAGGGGATCTTTTCTCTGGCCATGTCGAGCCAGCGGTGCAGGTGTGCATCTTCTGGAAAGAGGGTTTTGATCACTCGGTCTGTCTCATAGATATCTTCTGGGTCTCCGGATAAAGCCACCCAGCGGAAGGGGCCTTTGCCTTCACAAAACAGCGGGCGGATATAAGCTGGCACAAACCCCGGAAAATCAAATGCATTTTTAACCCCAAAGTCATAGGCACGTTGGCGCAGGTTATTGCCGTAATCGAAGACCTCTGCCCCTTGCTTCTGGAAATCAAGCATTGCCTGAACATGTTTTGCCATGGCCGCCTGGGATCGTTCCGCATATTTTTCAGGATCTTCTTCACGTAGTTGGTCTGCTTCTTCCAGTGTCATACCTGCTGGCACATAGCTTAGCATGTCGTGGGCGGGGGTTTGGTCCGTGACCACATCGGGTGTGACACCGCGGATCACTAATTCCGGGTAGATTTCAGCTGCGTTCCCGATCAACCCGATGGATTTTGGTGTTTCATCCTGGATGGCCTCTTCAACCAATGTCATGGCTTCTTCTAACGTATCGACAACGGCATCCACATAACCAATCTCGAGTCGGCGGTTTGCCCTTTCAGGGTCGATCTCCACAATCAATCCCACCCCTTCGTTCATCGTGATAGCCAGCGGTTGGGCGCCGCCCATCCCACCCAGGCCGGCAGTGAGTACAAATTTCCCTTTGAGCGAGGTCCAGCCCCGCTGTTGAGCTAAGGATCCCAGCGTTTCATAGGTGCCCTGCAAAATTCCCTGGGTGCCGATGTAAATCCATGAGCCGGCAGTCATTTGCCCGTACATGATCAATCCTCTGGCTGCCAGTTCGTCAAAATGCGTCTGGGTCGCCCAATGCGGAACCAGGTTTGAATTGGCGATCAGGACACGCGGGGCATCGGGATGGGTCGGAAAGACGGCCACAGGCTTTCCGGACTGCACCAGTAAGGTCTCGTCATCTGAAAGCGTTTTTAATGTGGATAGGATCGTATCAAAGGACTCCCAATCGCGGGCGGCCTGTCCGCGGCCGCCATAGACGACCAATGCATCTGGCTTTTCGGCTACCTCCGGATCAAGGTTGTTTTGGATCATGCGGTAAGCCGCTTCGGTCAGCCAGGATTTGCAGTTGAGCTGGTTGCCGCGCGGCGCGCGAACTGGACGTGGTTTGGACATCGAAGCCTCCTGAGCTACTGGTTTTCTTTATAGTTATTATAAAGCTTTCTGGGCAGTTTTTCTGGATTTATGCTTAATTATTTTAATGGTGTCGGAAATAAAATTAACAAGAAAAGGGTTCAATGTATAATTAAAAGAATTTAACTTCAGTGATGATTGATTATTAGTAAGTTCGTCTTGACAGAATCCTAAAAATGTATAGAATAATTCCAGAATTATGAGAATGAAATTTATCCAGTCTTCTGAATTTTCTGAGCCTGCCACGGATCTCGTGGCTTTTATTTTGTTTATTGAAGAGAGCCTTGATCGGCTCTCTTTTTTTGTGTCTGGAGGTTGCTGATGCGATTGCCTGGTTTAATTGATCCCCATGTGCATATGCGTGAGCCTGGTGCAGATTATAAGGAGGATTGGTCCAGCGGGACAGCAGCGGCTTTAGCAGGCGGGTTTACACAGGTCTTGGCAATGCCCAATACCCATCCGCCCGTGGTGGAAAAAGCAGCACTGGAACATGTTTTAAAGATTGCTTCGAAAAAGGCTTATTGTGATTTCGGCCAATACTATGGTGCGGCTGAAGAAAATATGGATGAAATTGCAGCCGATGCTGAGAAAAGCGCCGGGTTGAAGCTGTATCTTGACCAGACATACGGCCCATTAAGGCTTGCAGGAATGCCGTTATGGCTGGCCCACTTTAAAACCTGGCCAAAATATAAACCACTGGTTGCCCACGCAGAAGGCCATACATTGGCAGCGGCCATCCTTATGTCTGCTCTGACAGATCGCCCACTCCACCTGGCCCATGTGGCAACGCGGGATGAAATCCTGTTGGTGCGGGCAGCCAAGGAACGCGGGTTGAAGATCACCTGTGAAGTTACACCTCACCACCTATTGCTGACTGAATCATATCTGACTGGTGGACGGGGCGAAGTCAGGCCGCGTTTGGGCACCAAAAAAGATTTAGATGCTCTTTGGGAGAATATGGACGTGATCGATTGTATTGCCACGGACCATGCCCCGCATACTTTGGCAGAAAAAGAAGGCAGTGAACCACCGCCGGGGTTTCCAGGGTTGGAGACCGCCCTGCCTTTAATGCTGGAGGCAGTTCACCAGGGCAGGATATCACTGGACGCATTAATTCCCCGCATGAGCAGTAATGTGCGACGAATTTTTGGTGTACCAGAACAAAACCAGACCTATGTGGAGGTTGACCTGGATGCAAAGACTGTGATCACTTCAGGTTCAATGCTTTCCAAAGCAGGCTGGACGCCCTTTGAAGGCTGGCGCACCCACGGGAAAGTCCGGTCTGTAGTCCTGCGCGGTGTTGCTGTATACAAAGACGGGCAAATTTTGGCCCAACCCGGTACAGGCCAGCCGATATTTCAATAATTTCAAATCCAACAAAATTATATTATTTCTCGACAGACCTAATTGTAAAAGGAGCAAAAAATGACAAATTTCACACCCCCCATCCACCAGAAAAGCCCATATTTGCCGTTTGGCGATCAGCAAGATTCGGCTTTTTATGGGAAAGATATCATCTCTGCAAAAACATTCACCCGTGATCAGCTTGATTATATTTTTGATGTTGCCCATGAGATGTTCGAGATGGTCACCCGGGTCGGCTCATTTGACCTGCTTAAGGGCAAGATCATGGCCAGTTTGTTTTATGAACCATCCACCCGTACCTCGTCTTCCTTCACCTCCGCGATGGAACGCCTGGGCGGCAGCGTGATCCCGATCAATAATGTCAGCTTCTCATCGGTGATCAAAGGTGAGTCGCTGCCGGATACCGTCCGAACACTGGATGCCTATGTGGATGTGATCGTCCTGCGCCATCCGGAGGTTGGGTCATCCGCGCTGGCAGCTAAGTATGCCCGCAAACCGGTGATCAATGCCGGCGATGGGATTGGGGAGCATCCCACTCAGGCCTTGCTTGACCTTTTCACCATCAAGGAAGAATTGGGCCAGGTGGACGGCTTGACCGTCACCATGATGGGAGACCTGAAATACGGCCGTACGGTCCATTCTTTGGCACGCCTCCTGACGCTGTATGATATCAAACTGAACTATGTGTCCCCAGAAATTCTTGCAATGCCCCCAGAGATCATTGCAGAAATCGACAAAAAAGGCATTCCTCAAGCCTCATACAATCAACTGGATGACGTTTTGTCACAAACAGATGTGCTTTATGTGACCCGGGTGCAGAAAGAGCGTTTTGAAGACCCAACGCAGCACGAGTCACTCAAAGGCGTTTATGTGATCACCACGGATACGATGGCACAGGCAAAGGATTGCATGATCGTCATGCATCCGCTGCCGCGTGTGTGGGAGATCGATATGGCTGTGGATGATGACCCGCGCGCGGCTTACTTCCGCCAACTGGAATACGGCCTGTATATCCGCATGGCGCTGCTGGCAATGGTACTCGGTAAAGCATAATTATTATTGATCGTGTAGACGATTGGTTTCGTGCTGGTGATTTATTTTGTACTGATCAAATGTAAAACCACTGAATCAGATTACAATTAGGTTGGATCCTGTTTTCAACCTGGAGGAACAATATGCCGACTTTTTTTGACAAATTAGACCAGCGTGCGAGATCAATTGATTCACTGCTTTGTATCGGTTTAGACCCTCACCCTGAAGATCTGCCCGAACAGACTCCGCAGGCAGCAAAAGCATTTTGCCTGCGATTGATCAATGCGACCAGTGAACTGGCGCTGGCCTTCAAACCCAACGCAGCTTTTTTTGAGGCACTCGGTCCTGAAGGCTGGGAGGTTCTCCACCAGGTCATCCGGTCAGTGCCGGAAGGAATCCCGGTCATATTAGATGCCAAACGCGGGGATATTTCTTCCACTGCAAAGGCTTATGCCCGGTCTGCATTTGAGGTTTTGGGGGCTGATGCGATCACACTCAGCCCATACCTGGGTTATGATTCGCTTTCTCCTTTTATGGAAGACCCTGAAAAAGGTATTTTCTTACTGTGTAAGACCAGCAATTCAGGCTCTGTTGATTTGCAGGATTTGCCCCTTGGCGGTCATTATCGGTTGATGATGGTCTATGAAAAGGTGGCTGGCCTGGCAACAGAATGGGGCACCAATAATAATATCGGGTTGGTGGTTGGCGCTACTTTCTCTGATGCCCTGCTGCGGGTCAGGGCCATGGCACCCGATCAGTGGTTTCTTGCCCCTGGGATTGGCGCACAGGGTGCAGATCTAAAAACGACTCTGAGGGCGGGGCTGCGTGACGATGGGTTGGGGTTGTTGATCAATGTCAGCCGATCAATTTCTCGCGCGGGGGATCCCCGGCAGGCTGCCAGCGATCTGGTGACCCAGTTCCGTGCAGCCCAGGAGGATACCCGTCCACAAAAGCGACATCACACTAAGAAGCAGGCGCAGCCAATTGTTGAACCCCTGGTTGAAGGCTTACTCTCGATGGGGTGTGTGCAGTTTGGTGAGTTCACTTTAAAGTCGGGGTTGATTTCGCCCATCTATATTGATTTACGCAGGCTGGTTGCCTTCCCTGGTTGGATGACCCAGGTGGCTGCGGCTTATATCCGCCAGTTGAAGACATTGGAATTTGACCGGATTGCTGGCTTGCCTTATGCGGCATTGCCCATCGCCACAGCTGTCAGCCTGCAGGGAAACTATCCGATGATCTACCCCCGAAAATCAACCAAAGATTATGGCACCGCTGCTGATGTAGAGGGGATTTATCATCCTGGTGAAACGGTAGCGGTGATTGACGATCTGGCAACGACTGGCGGCAGTAAATTTGAAGCCATTGAAAAACTAACAGCAGTTGGGTTGATGGTAAATGATGTGATCGTGTTGATTGACCGGGAATCCGGTGCAAAGGAAGCACTTGAGCGTGAAGGCTTTCGTATGCATGCACTCTTTACACTGACACAGCTATTGGATCATTGGGAAGAAACAGAACGACTGCCAGCAGAACAAATTGAAAAGAGCCGGGCGTTCTTAAGCGGTGTGCAGCCAGGATAATCTTGTGTTTCGAACAAAGCAATACCGCTATACCAACGAGCAAGTTGTCCTGACGCTCACTTTATTATTGGTGATGGCTGTGGTCGTTTTGACCTCAACCATCACATTTTGTTTAAGCGGTGTCTTCATCCTGGCGATGTTTGTGATCAGCTGGGCACTGATCCGGTCACATCATCAATCGCTTTTGAGAGGTGCAATCCCTGTAAATTCAAATCAGATGCCTGAGCTGGCCGCGATGGTCGATGAGTGTGCCATCAAGCTGCAGCCTGGACCCGTAGAAACATTTATTGTCAGCAGGCGGCAGTTGAACGCTTACACCTTTGGGATTGAAAACCCGAAAGGGCTGGTACTTTTCCAGCCGCTTTTAAGGGTGATGAACGCTGGAGAGTTAAAGTTCATCATCGGACACGAAATGGGTCATGTGGCGTTGGGTCATACCTGGCTGAATACAATTATCGGGGGCATGGCCGGGATTCCGGCACCTTTTGGTGCCTCGGTGCTGTTGTATTCTGCCTTCCGATGGTGGAACAGGATGTGTGAATTTTCTGCTGATCGCGCCGGCCTTTTAGCTTGTGGTGATCTTAATTTTGCCATTGCTGCCCTGGTAAAACTAATCGCACCTGAGGTCAGAACCCAACAGGAATTTGAGCAGATCCTATCCATGATGGCAGCAAAACAAAGAGATGCATCCAGTCGGATGGTTGAGGTATTCAAGTCCCACCCAATGCTGGGCCGGCGAGTTGCACAGCTTCGCGAATTCTCTCAAACCAGGCTTTACCAGGAATTGCAAAAAGGTGTTGACCACAATATTACAAGGGTGAAGGCAAAGGTGTTGCAGAAGGCGGAAGAAGTTGAAAGGATGGCTGCTTCACCACAAAGCATTGAGGAATCTGAAAAAACCGCTGAAGAACGTTGGCCCTGGCTGGCTAGAAAATAATCTCACATTAAAAGTAACTACTCAGCTTATGAGGAAATAGGGGGTGTCAACACCCCCGACCTTGTAGTTGCCGGACAGCCTGAGCAGTTAAACCCCGGGATTGTAAAATCACGGGGTTTTTGGATGAAGTTTATTTTTTCCTTGATAATTTATTTTTTCAGGGGGTACTGTCCGTGTTTGATTACAGCATCCACCATGGCCAGCACATTTTCAGCAGGGACATCGTTCATGATCGTGTGTACTGAAGCGAGCATGTAGCCGCCGCCTGGCCCAAGCGCATTGATTACCCGGCGGACTTCTTCTTCAACTTCAGCGGGGCTGCCTTCCGGCAGTACCGTATGGGTGTCAATGGCACCGCAGAACACGATCTTGTCGCCGAATTCTTTTTTCAGCCTGTCCAGGTCAGCCATCCGGCCGGCAGAGGTCTGGACCGGGTTGAGGATATCGACGCCGACCTCGATGAAATCACCAATTAAATCGAAAACATCACCATCGGTATGAAAGAAAACTTTTGCCTGGGTGCGTTCTTTAATGTAGGATATCAGGTCTGCATGGAAAGGTTTGACCATTTCGCGATACATCTTGGGTGAGATCATCAGGCTTTCCTGGGTACCCAGGTCATCACCAATTTTGATGATATCCAGGTATTCACCGGCTTCCCGGAGGTAGTTGTTCAGCAGTTGTTTGCATTTCTCTGTGATCTTCCCCAGTAGAGCTTTTGAAAATTCGGGTTCCATGGCCAGGTTCAATAGAAACCGGTCCATGCCTTGCATTGAAAAAGCCCGTTCAAAGGGGAACATCAGCCATGGGGTGCCCATCACGGCGTATTGATTTTCCTCAGCCAATTGTCTGGCTTGTTCCCGCACATGGGCAACACGGGTTGGGTCGTCCATGTCTGGCCAGGGATAGTTCTCGATGTCTTCTGTTGTTGTGGCTTCCCGCATTGGGGGCGCACCAGAGGTCCATTCACCTTCGGTAATCTCTACCTGCCCGGAACCCCACGAATCGCGATAAGGGGCATGCGGGTCACGTTTTTTATTTCTTTCCCGGATGTGTTCAGGTTCAAGATCGAGCACGCCCCTGACATCGACATGCAGCCGCCGGAGGGTCTCTTCATCGATTAGTGCTGTGCCTAGTTCAGGCCACTGGTAGATGTATTCATCCGGCGCGTTGATTCCGGCAATTTCTTTAATTTCTTGATAAGTCTTCATTTTTATCCCGGTGGCATTACTGACGCCGACGATGATCGGGACACGATCCGGTTCCTCATGGTTCATTGCGGTTAATACACGTTCTTTAGATGTCAGGGGCATAGCTGTTCTCCTTTTGCGTGTTAGTGAAAAATATGGGGAAGTTCGCTTTTCTCATCCTCCCGCTTGATGATCGCTTTGATATAAAATATCTGGCCGTCAAACCAGGCACGGGTATATTCAATCGGTTCATTATCGATAGAATGATAATGCTCTTCTGCTAACATGACGGCAGCCTCATTCTTTAATTTAAGATGTTTGGTGATTGACTTGTCTGCATTGATAGATTTATAAGATCGCCGAGCCCAGTTAAATTCTATCTTGAATTGCTCTTCCAGGGTTATATATAATTGGTTTTGTGTGAAATCAATCGCTTCGATCCCCTCACAAAGTTCATAATTAATATGGTTTTCGATTAATAGTACTGGCTGGTCGTTGATCTTTCTGAGCCGGTACATATGGAAAATTTTATCTGAGGGCTGTAAATTTAATAGATTTTGGATTTCTTTATCAGAAGATACGATCTCCTTGGTCAGCACCTCGGTGGAATAGGGGATGCCGCGGCTGATCAGGTCTTGAGAAAAACCTGCCAGACGCCAATTTGGTTGCTGTTCAAGGAGAACTTTATTGCGCACAAATGTGCCTTTGCCGTGGATTCGCACCAGCAGTTTTTCAGTGATCAGAGATTCTATGGCTTTGCGGATGGTTCCCCTGCTGACGTCGAACGCACTGGCAAGATTGCTTTCGGACATCAGTTTATGATCATTGGCCCATTCCCCAGTGTGAATTTTCTGGCGCATCCATTGAGTAATTTGCTCAAATATAGGTGTTGGCCCCTGGCGGTTAATATTTGGCGGCATGAAATCCCTCTTTCTTATTGCAAATTTTTATAATTCTATTATATAATAGACGTGTATGGACGTCTAGCATTTATTTTTTTATTTTGCAGACATGGTTTTTAAGATTGATGCTAGAATTGGCAGTACTACATCAAGCGACCCAAGTCATTATTTGATTGGAGGTATAAAAAAAGCCAAGACACATTTATTGTTTCATTCATCTAACGTATTTTAAATTTTTTCCCTAATCTATTTTGGAGGTAAATCTTATGTCTACTGAAACAAAAGCACGCAGGAAACGACTTCCGTTGACCTATGTAGTTGCAGTTGTGCCTGTTGCCGCTGCGCTGAACATTGTTGGTGGCTATATCAACACAGTTTTACGTCTGCCCACCTTCCTTGATATGATCGGTACGATGGTCGCGGCCGTAATCTTAGGCCCATGGTGGGGTGCCCTGGTTGGCGCAATCACCAATATCGTTGCCTCATTCCTCACCGGTCCCATCAGCCTGCCCTTTGCGGTTGTGAATGTTGCTGGCGCTCTGGTCTGGGGTTATGCCAATATTTGGGGTTGGATGAAGAAAGCCTGGAGCTTCTTCCTCGTCCAGGTCCTGGTTGCTGTTGTCAGCAGCCTTTTCGCAACACCCATTTATGTGTTCATCTTTGGTGGTGCTACCGGTCACTTTGCTGACGTAATGACCGCTGCTTTCCTGGCCATGGGACAGAACCTGATTGTCTCGGTATTCTCATCGAATATCCTTGTTTCACTGGCAGACAAAATCATTTCCGGTTATGTTGGTTTGGCGATTATTGAAGCCTTACCCACCAATTTATCTGGCGATGCCAAACTGCCGAAATCTGAAGGTCTCAACAGGATCATTTTGCCCCTCGTTGGTGTTCTGATCGGTGTGGCAATCATCCTCGTGTTCAATGCAATCGGGTAACAGACAATTCACGCATAAATAAAAGGAGTAATAACTGATGGATAAGAAAACAGTTGGAACCAAAGAAGGTTTAGCATTTGGCGTTATCGGATTAGGTCTGTTAATGGCTTTCATGCCCAGTGCTGCACAGCAAATTTCTGATCTCGAATTTGTTGCCAGTGAACCATTCCCGATTTTGCTCGGTGCTGTTTATGTTTTAGCATTTCTGGTCATCCTGGCTGGTGTGGCTGTTCTGGTTGCAAAATTTGACGCCGAGGATGTCGAAGAGTAAGCTGGTCTTAAATGAATTGATACCAGGTTTCGCTTGGTGAAAATTAATTGGATGGTTTTAGCTCGTAAGGGCTAAAACCATCCATAGTGTATAGAATTGTTTGGAGAAATAATGTCAGAGGCTAAACCAATTATCGAGTTTAAAAATGTGAATTTTTGGTATGAACGCACTGATGAACCACCGGTTTTAAAGAACATCAACCTCACCATCCATGAGGGTGATTATGTGGCGCTGTTGGGTTTGAATGGCGCTGGTAAAACAACTTTGCAATTATGTATCAATGGTGTTGTCCCAAATAGTATCGTTGGAGAATTTGAAGGTGAAGTCATTGTGGATGGCAATGATACTTTTGACACACCGGTGCGTGAAATGGCAAAAATTGTCGGGATGGTATTTGATAATCCCGAATTTCAATTAAGCCAGATGTCAGTAGGTGAAGAAATTGCCCTGGGTATGGAAAGCCTGGGTTTTAGTTTTCCAGAAATGGTTGAGACGATTGAAGAAGTTTTGGCCATTGTTGGTCTGCAGGGATTGAATGACCGTTCGCCATTTGGATTATCTGGCGGCCAACAGCAGCGATTATCAATTGCGTCTGCTTTAGCAATGCGGCCGAAGATCCTGGTCATGGATGAACCCACCTCAAATGTTGACCCAATCGGCAAAGAAGAAATATTCCAGGTTGCATATGAGTTGAACCGTGAACGAAATATGACCGTAGTAATGGCAGAACATGAAGTTGAGGTAATGGCGCAATATGCCAACCTTGTTGTAGTGATGCACGAAGGAGAAATAATTTTACAGGGTACACCTGAAGATGTTTTCAGCGATGTTGAGCTGCTTGAAAATCTTGGCCTGCGCATGCCGCAGGTGGCTGCTTTTGGCTATGCCCTTGAAAAGAAAAACCTGATGCAGTTAAACGGAAAATATCCAGTTAAGCTTGACCGAGCTGTTGATACCTACGGAAGTTTGTTTAAAAAGAAGGCAGGGTAGTTCGATGGAACCAATTATTAAAGTTGAAAATCTCTGGCATATCTACCCTGCCGGGAATGTAACGGCTGTGCGCGATGTTTCTATTGAGATCAATCCTGGTGAAATTGTCGGTGTGATCGGCCAAAATGGCTCTGGGAAGACAACACTCGTCAAACATTTTATTGGGTTATTAAAACCAACAAAAGGGACAGTGTATTTCAATGGGGAAGATACGAAACCTTTAAAAGTACAGCAAATGGCAGCAAAAGTCGGTTATGTTTATCAGAACCCAAACCATCAGCTGTTTGCACGCACAGTGCGGGATGAACTGGCTTTTGGACCGAGAAACATCGGTCTCTCAGAAGAAGAAATTGAAGAACGTGTTGCTCAGGCAGTAAAATTTTTTGATCTTGACGAGTTTTTAGAATTACATCCCTATCGGATCAGTTTTCCTTTGAGAAAACTGGTTGGCATGGCATCTATTTACACCATGCATCCGGATGTGTTCATCCTGGATGAGCCGACCACCGGTCAGGATAATGTCACCACGCAAACTGTATATCGCCTGATCCATAAACTTCGGGATGAAGGGGCAACTGTTTTATGTGTGGCTCATGACATGATCTTATTGGCTGAAGTGGTTGATCGCATGCTGGTGATGCGTGATGCTGAGCTGATCATGGATGCAACACCCCGCGAGGTTTTCTCAAATTATGAGGTTATGTCCAGCACTCACCTGACACCGCCGCAAATCACGACCTTATCCCTCAGGCTGAACGAAAAGCATGAGGCGTTTGATAAGGTTGTTTTGAGCATCGATGAAATGATTGGTGAGATTCAGAAAATTTCTAAGAAATAGCTGGAACGGAGGTTACAAAAATGCAAGGTATTGTTATTCCAATTTCAATGGTTCCGGGCAATTCTGTCATTCATCGGATGAATCCCCTGCCAAAGCTGGCCTGGGCTTTGGGTATTTTAGTGTTATCATTCGCCACCCGTAACCCGGCAATATTAAGCGGTGCGTTTGTATTGGGCTTAATCTTGGTCTTGATTGCCCAGGTTGGCAAAGCTTATCTAAAGGTTGCCATGATTTTGTTTCCGATCAGCCTGACGCTGATTGTGTTACAAAGTATTGCACCGGCATTTCCACGGCCGTGGACGCCGATCGTTGGCATTGGTCCATTCACAATTTATCAGGAAGGCATCTACAGCGGCATCTCGATGTTATTGCGCATTTTTGCAATGACGACCTGGGCTATGGTCATGATCATGACATCGCACCCATCCGACATTTTCACTTCATTAAAACGGATCGGCATGCCATATGTGTTGAACTTTATCCTGGTGATGACCCTGCAGTTGATCCCAATTTTGCAGAGCGAATTTGGCATCGTTTTGAATGCACAAAAATCTCGAGCGATGAAAGGCACCGGGTTCGGTGCAATTCTGCCCAGTATGGTTCCGGTTTTTGTTGGCGCGATTGAACGTGTCCAGCAGCTATCAATTTCGCTTGAATCGCGAGCATTTGGTTCTACGGGGCATAAGACCAGTTACCGCCAGGTCAGAATGACCTTTATGGATATTTTCTTGCTTGTTGTGGGTCTGGCTATCACTGGCGTTATGACCTATTGGGTGATTGTCGATCGGACCCTGGATTGGAGCCGCAGCCTGGTCTTCAACCCGATATTTTCAATTGGCCTGGTGATCTTTGCCACCTTAGGTTTCGTAACCTTTGTTGTTTTGGCGTTGCGCCAGGTGCTTAGAGCATAGAATATTCAGCCCTGAATAAATAAAGGAGATTTTAAAATGTCTCACGAAGAACTCATGTATCACATTCAAATGAAAAAAGGGGATGTTGGACGTTATGTTTTCCTGCCCGGTGACCCGGGGCGTTGTGAAATGATCGCCAGCTATTTTGATGACCCGCAGCTGGTAGCCTACAACCGTGAATATAAGACTTATACCGGCACCTTATTGGGTGAAAAAGTTTCGGTGACCTCGACCGGGATTGGCTGTCCTTCGGCGGCGATTGCCGTTGAAGAGTTGATTATGATCGGTGCGGATACCTTCATCCGTGTTGGCACTTCGGGCGGCATGCAGCCGCATCTTAACCCGGGTGATCTGGGTATTGTGACCGGCGCGATTCGTGATGAGGGCACCACCAAGCACTACATGCCGATCGAATTTCCCGCTGTCGCGGATATTGATGTGATCCTGGCATTGCGAGATGCCGCAGAGAAATTGAATATCCCCGCACATCTTGGGATATCCCAATCGAAAGATTCCTTCTTTGGACAGCACACACCGGAGCGCATGCCGGTCGATGCGTATTTGCTTGAACGTTGGAAGGCCTGGGTGCAGGGCGGTACGATCTGCTCTGAGATGGAAGCAGCTGCTATTTATGTTTTATGCAGCATCTACCGTAAACGAGCTGGCGGTATCATGTTGATTGGCTGGAATCAAGAAGGTGAAAACCCCGAAGAACATGTTTCAGATTTGAATCCGCTGATTAGAACGGCTGTTGAGAGCGTGAAAATCCTGATCGAAAAAGATCGTACATCTGCATAAACAAGTCCGTCTATGAAAAGACAAAAACACCTCCGCACGATGGCTGAGGATGTTGGGCGTTATGTGTTTCTGCCGGGTGATCCTGGCAGATGCGAGAAAATCGCAGCACATTTTGAACAGCCTGCCCAGGCAGCCTATAACCGGGAATATAAGACGATCACCGGTTACCTGGCGGGTGAGAAAGTTTCAGTTGCCTCTACCGGCATCGGCAATCCTTCTGCAGCAATTGAGGTCGAAGAATTGAACAATCTTGGTGCCCACACTTTTATCAGGGTCGGCACTTCAGGCGGGATGCAGCCTGGCTTGAAACCCGGTGACCTGGGGATCATCAAAGCCAGTGTTCGCGATGAGGGTACCACGAAGCACTATATGACGGTTGAGTTCCCGGCTATTGCCAATCTTGATTTTGTAGTCGCACTCAGGCTGGCTGCGGATTCTCTCGGATATCGAGCGCATGTCGGGATATCGCATTCCAAAGATTCTTTCTACGGCCAGGTTGAACCAGACCGCATGCCCGTGTCGGATTACCTAAACCAGCGCTGGAAGGTTTGGGTGCAGGGAGGTGTGATGTTCACAGAGATGGAATCGGCTACCCTTTTACGTTGGGGTCAGTTTATGGTTTGCGGACCGGGTCAATTGTCCTGGTCGCTGTTAATCAAGCAGAACCTGAGCTTGGCGTGGTAACCAATGTGGAAAATCTGATTGAGACGGCTGTTACAGCGATGAAAAACTTGATCATGCAAGATCAAATTAAAGGGTAACGACTCAGCTAATGGAGTAATAGGGGGTGTTGTGTGGCAGCGGAGCCGCCACACAACACCCCCGACCTTTCAGTTGCAATGCAACCTGAGCAGTTACAAGAAAGGTAGTAAAAAAATGGCACATCATAATGAAGAACTTCAATATCATATTCAAATGAAAAAGGGCGATGTCGGCCGGTATGTATTATTGCCGGGTGACCCGGGGCGTTGTGAAAAGATCGCCAATTATTTCGATAACCCGGAATTGATCGTATATAACCGGGAATACAAAACCTATACCGGCACGCTTTTAGGTGAAAAGGTTTCTGTGACCTCCACCGGGATAGGTTGCCCATCAACAGCGATTGCGGTTGAAGAGTTGATTGCCATCGGTGCGGATACCTTTATCCGGGTTGGCACCTCAGGCGGGATGCAGCCGAATATCAAGACTGGTGATGTAGCCATTGTCAACGCCGCAATCCGTGACGAAGGCACAACCAGTCATTATATGCCCATCGAATTCCCGGCCATTGCAGATATTGATGTGGTGGTCGCTTTGCGTGAAGCGGCTGTGAAGATTGGCATGCCCTATCATATTGGCCCAACCCAATCAAAGGATTCGTTCTTTGGGGAAATCGAGCCAGACCGGATGCCGGTTGATACCCGGCTTAACCGTCGATGGAAGGCATGGATTGCAGGCGGTACCGTTTGTTCGGAAATGGAAGCGGCAGCTTTGTTTATCCTCTCATCGATCTATCGCAAAAGGGCCGGCGGCGTGATGCTCATGGCAAGTCTCGACGATGTTGGTGGCGAGTCAATTGAAGAGCGAAAAGCCATGTTTGATGTTGATCGGGCTATCCGGGTTGGCATTGAAGGCCTCAAGATATTGATTGAAAAGGATAAAAAGCAGACTGAACGTTCTTAGTTGCGGCCTTTTTAGACAGAGACTTTAGGAAATATGCATCGATGATTGGTCGCGACGTTAGAAAATTAAAATCTGAACATCCGGATTTTGTGAACCGGATGGAAAAATATTACTGGTGGAATTTCATTTCGCTGGCATTTGACTCTTCGATCTATGCCTTTGCGATCTCAGCGCTTTCACAGGATACGATCATTCCTTATTTTTTGGATCAGCTGACAGATCGCAGCTGGATTATCGGTTTGGCACCGGCAATTTTCTATTTCGGCTTATTTTTGCCGCAATTGATCGGGGCTTACCTGGTCAACGGGAAGCGCACCAAAAAGAAATTTATCTTGACCATAGCCATTGCTGAACGGGTGGGCATTTTATTTGTTGCCATTATTGCCCAGGCTTATGGCATGTTCTCGAATACGGTCATCCTGATTTTATTCCTGTTTGCTTACCTGATCTTTTCAATTACGAATGGGATGATCTCACCGGGCTATTCAGACTTCATCAGCAAAAGCATTGTCCGAAACCGGGGCTTTTTCTTTGGTTTCATGAACGGTTTGGGAGGCTTGATCGGGTTTGGTGCTTCGCTCTTCAGCCGGTATTTGCTGGATACGTATGCATTCCCACAAAATATTCGTATTTTATTCTGGGTGGCTTTAGGGACTTCGGCTCTCTCTCCGATCATCATTGCGAATTTCAAAGAAGAGCCATATCCTGTCAAGATCAAAACAGAACCTCTCAAAGTTTTTATTAAATCCATCCCCGGCCATATTAAAGTGCACCCTGAGTTTGGCAAGTTTATGCTTACCCGAGGTGTTTTAGGGCTGGGCGTTTTGGGGAATGCCTTCTTTGCGTTGTACGGACGTCAACTTTTCTCGCTTCCAGATGGGAGCCTGGCGATTTTCACTATGATCATCCTGTTTACCCAGAGTGTGATCGGGTTCCTGTGGGGATGGCTGGGCGACCGGTACGGTTATAAGATTGTCTACATTATTGTTTCAGTGATGGTTTTGGTGCAGGGTATCTTTGCCTTATGGGCAGCAGCGCCATGGATGTTCTATGCAATTGCATTTTGTATTGGCGGCATGTACGCTTCAATCCGCATCAGTGATTCCAATATGATCTTTGAGTTGGCCCCGACCTCAGAAACAGGCCGTTTTGTGGGTATCACCAATACGCTGGTAGGCCCGGTGATGACGCTGGCCCCGCTCCTTGGAGGAGCCCTGGTGGATGTTTTTTCACACCAGGTGATGTTCTTGGGTGTGGTTGTGATCGGCCTGATTTCGATTGTATTATCGGTGGTGTTAATGCCGCAATTACAAAGATAAAATTACCAATTTCATGCCCCTTGTAAGGTTTTAATGGTAGACGGAGAGGGTGTATCCACGCAAGTCATGGATACACCCTTGATGTTTAAAATGTCAATATTTTTCAGGTCAGGTTTTCTAAAGCTGCCACCATTTCAGAGATGACATCATAACCACCCTGCCAGAAATCTGCTGTGGTGATATCGATACCGGCATTGCCGAGTAATTCAATGGGGGCAACAGAACCGCCGGCAGCTAAAATTTTCATATAGCGGGGTTTGAAGGCATCACCCTCTGCCTGGTACTGTTTGTAAAGCGAGAGCACCAGCAGCTGCCCAAACGCATAGGCATACACATAAAACGGCACACCGTAAAAATGCGGGATCATGACCCATTCCCAGCGAAATTCATCTGGAATGGTCACGGAATCGCCAAATTCTTCTTGCAGGTTTTCGTAATAAGCCGCAGCAATTTCTTTAACCTGGGCGCCTTCAGCGATCATCTTGTGGGCAGTCTGTTCGAACATCGAAAAATAATTTTGCCGCAGGATGGTGGCAAAGGCATCGTCCATCTGCCTGAATAATAAATCCCGCCTGACAGTTTCATCGGTTTCTTCAGCCAGCAGTTTATCGATCAGCATCATCTCGCCAAAAGTCGATGCGGTTTCTGCCAGGGGCAGGCAGGCATGCTGGGTGAAGGCCGTATGTTCCTGTGCCATCAGCGAGTGAATGCCGTGGCCTAGCTCATGCGCCATGGTGGCGACATCATCGGGTTTGCCCTGGTAGTTCAGCAAGACCCAGGGGGTCAGTGCCGGTTCGATCGTGGCGCAAAAGGCACCGCTCATCTTGCCTTTGCGGACTTCGCTGTCCACATGGTTCTGATCAAAGATCTGTTTTGCCATGTCGCCGAATCGGGGGTCAAACTCATAAAAGGATTCCAGGACGATATCTGCGGATTCCTGGAAGGAATATTTTTTCTCAGACTCTGCTACTGGCGCATAAATGTCGTAGCGGGTTAATTTTTCCATGCCGATCAGTTTAGCTTTCAGGCGGAAAAAGCGCTGGAAATGCCCGGTATTTTGCCTGGTCACATCCAGAAGTGTCTCAACCACCGCATCCGGGATGTCATTCACCAGGTTCCTGACGGCGATGGGTGATTTAAACTTGCGCAAGTTAATATTCTCGTTTCGCCAATCCCGAACGATGGCCTGGTAGACCTGGCCGAGAATGGGGGCATCATTTTCGTAAACGCGATAAAGTTCCTGGTATGCACGGGCACGGATATCAGGGTCAGTTTCTCTGACAAGCGCCATCAGTTCGCCGCGGGTCATTTCCTTTTCTTCACCCTCGAGTTCAATCTTGAAAGAATAGCGGTTGGTGATGGAGTCATACAGCATATTCAGGGCACTCACACCGGTGACGTCTTTGATATTGATGATCTTTTCTTCCGGCTCACTGAGGGTAAAGTCTTTGAAATTGCGCATCGCAACCAGCCAGTAGCGATAGTCCCCGACAGCCTTCAACAGGCGGTCTGCGTTTTCTTCATCCAGCGCCTTCCACCAGAGGCTAAAGAAAAGGGATTGGTTGCTGATCTCCGCCTGGAACTGGTCTACCCGGGCAACCTGTGCCTGGGCAGCTTCATCCTGTGTATTCGCTGCAAAAGCGAGTTGTGCGAAACCGTTCAACCGGCTCATCAGGCGGTAAGTGCGTTCATATTCGGTGATGATATTCAAAAATATATCTTCACTGATTTCTGGGATGAGCTGTTCTCGATAAGTCTGGAAGATCTGAACGCCCTTTTCGATTTCTTTGAATGCGGATTCATAAGCAGGGTCGTCAAAACTTTCAAAGAGGTCTTGCAGCTCCCAGGCTGCTTGGGTATAGGTATTTGAGTTTGACATATATTTTCCTTTCAATCGTAGGGCAGCCTGAGCTGTTACAAATGTGTGTAAATTTATTATAGCCCAGGCACCGGGTTCAGGATGCTTTTTGCCGTATGATCTCCCGTAAATTATCAATCGGCAGCCGCTGCCTGGTTTCTTTATCCCAGTAATACCATAACTGCCAGCCGTTTGCTGGACCGCCGCGAATCTTTTTTGCGATTTGATGGATTGAACCGCGCTGGCCTTTGTAAGCCAGCATGCCGTCCGCCAGAACGCTAGCAGTCTGTTCACCGTTACTGCCAAAGTACAGCGTTTGGCCGGGTTCCAGCAGTCCATTTTCGACCAGGTTGCCAAAAGGGATGCGCGCACGCTGGCGCTGGTCAGGTGTCACAAAAATCGGCGTATCAAACTCCAGCTGAACAATTGAATCTACTCGTGTTTGTGCAAGACGAGCATACTCTTTGTCAATTTCTACCCCGATGAAATGCCGGTGGAGTTTTCGTGCCACCGCACCGGTTGTGCCGGTGCCGAAGAATGGATCCAGTACCACGTCGTTGGGGTTGGTGCTGGCAAGGATCACCCGGTAGAGGAGTGCTTCAGGCTTTTGAGTGGAATGGGCTTTTTCCCCATCCTCATTTTTCAGCCGTTCACCGCCTGTGCAGATCGGCAGGAACCAATCGCTGCGCATCTGCAAGCCTTCATTCAACCCCTTCATGGCGTGGTAATTGAAGGTGTATTTTTCGCCTTTATTTTTTTGCACCCACAGCAGTGTTTCATGGGCATTGGTATAGCGGACGCCCTGAAAATTTGGCATCGGGTTGGCTTTGACCCACACGACATCATTCAAAATCCAAAATTCCATATCCTGCAGTATCTTGCCCACCCGGTAGATATTATGGTACGAGCCGATCACCCATAAAGTGCCGGTGGGTTTTAATACCCGGCGGCAGGCAGCCAGCCATGCCTGGGTGAATAGGTCATACTGCTGCATGCTGTCAAAGTGATCCCAGGCGTCATCCACACCGTCCACGCGGGTCAGGTTTGGGCGAAAGAGTTCACTTTCCAGCTGGAGGTTATAGGGTGGGTCCGCAAAGACCAGGTCGATTGAGTTTTCAGGCAGCTGTTCTAAGACCTGTCGGCAGTCACCAACGAGCACCTGGTCCAGCGGGAGATTTGAGGCAGCATCTGTGGTCATATTCTTATTGTAATGTGATTTTACTAAGAGAAAAAATTAGAGCTTATCAAGATCCCCGGGATTTTTAGAGTGTTATTTTTCTTAATTACAAATTATCAAATACCGGGGATATTTCGACGTTTTGAGAGCAACAGGGCAGATTATTCCGTAAACAAGATTAATGACTGACAGCCTGGGTTATAATCCTAATCATTAAATTGGCTTATCAAAGAAAGCAATATTTTATGACAGGCAACGCAAATCATCATTCCCTGCCAAAACGCTGGCGCGTGCATCACGAGATCCCTCAGGATATCACCCGTGAATTGGGAGATTTCCCACCCTTGCTGCGGCAGCTTTTGTATAACCGGGGATTTATAACCAGCAATTTGGCAGAGGCATTCATCAGTGGGCAGGTTGATCAATCTACGGACCCATTCCAGCTGCAAGATATGGCTGCTGCGGTTGACCGACTGCACCAGGCAATTATCAGAAACGAAAAAATTGCAGTTTACGGCGATTATGATGCGGACGGCGTCACAGCGACAGCTTTGCTGAAAGAGTTTTTCTCAGCTTTGGGTGTGGATGCCCTGGCATATATTCCCAACCGCTATGATGAAGGGTACGGCCTCAACGACGACGCCTTGCGACAGCTGGCGGGTGAAGGGATCAATTTGGTCATCACCGTTGATTGCGGCATTCGCTCGGTTGCTGAGGTTGCACTGGCCAATCAGTTGGGGTTGGATGTGATCATCAGCGATCATCATCAGCCAGGGGATGTGATCCCTGATGCTGCTGCTGTGATTGACCCCAAACAGCCTGGTGATCACTATCCATATGATAACCTGGCCGGGGTTGGTCTGGCATATAAACTGGCCCAGGCATATCTTTCTGTTCATCCACAAGAAGGGGTTAAGGCTGAGGATTGGTTGGACCTGGTAGCGATCGGTACAGTGGCTGACCTTGCGCCGTTAGTGGACGAGAACCGAATGCTGGTACAGGCAGGTCTGGCACAGATCCGGCAAAAGCCGCGCCAGGGTCTGTATTCTTTAGCCCGTGCAGCCGGGATTGACCTGGCGAAGTGTGATGCTTCTAATATTGGTTTTGGCTTAGGCCCACGTTTGAACGCTGCTGGCAGGCTGGAGTCTGCACTGACGGCATTGACACTGCTCACCACGCAGGACCTGCTCGAAGCAGGACACCTGGCACAGCAGCTGGATACCTTCAACAGAGATCGCCAGGATATGACCCAGAAAATCAGGGAAAAGGCGGCGGAGCAGGTCTTGGCTGAAGACCCGGACGCTGTGTTGTTTTTTGCGGCTGACCCGGATTTCAGTGAAGGGGTGGTTGGTTTGGCGGCTTCCCGTTTGACCGAATCCTTTTATCGGCCCGCGATCATTGGGCATCAGGGGGAGGTATTCACGGTTGCATCGTGTCGGTCAATCCCTGAGTTTCACATCACCCGGGCGCTAGATGACTGTGCTGATTTGCTGGTCAGGCACGGCGGCCACGCAGCAGCGGCGGGTTTCACCGTCCGCAATGAGGATTGTAATGCCCTGGTCACAAAGCTGCGCCAGATTGCCCAGGATCAGCTGGGGTCCATGGAACTGTTGCCGGTGCTGGATATTGACCGCGAGATCCAGCTGGATAAAGTTGAGAAGATGCATGTACCTGCAATCCTGGAAGACCTTCATCATTTAGAACCCACTGGCAGGGGTAACCCTGAGCCGGTATTCGCTTCCAGGGGGGTGCAGGTCTACCAGGCACGCACTGTAGGAAAGGATGATTCCCATCTTAAGCTGATCCTGCGGGCAGGCAATAAAACCTATGATGCGATCGCATTCCGGCAGGGCTATTGGGCTGAGGATATGCCCGAGCTGGTTGATATTGCTTATCGTTTTGAAATTAATGAATATATGGGGCGCAGCACCCTTCAGTTGAATGTGAAGGATATCAGGGCAGCTTAATAAAGAAGGCATCATGTTGATCACACACATTCTCACTGCTGCCACCATCGGTTTTTCTGCCGGCATCACCCCCGGGCCGCTGCAGGCGGTTTTTCTGTCCTATGCTATCAAAGGCGGCTGGAAGAAAGCTCTCCCGGCAGCCTTTGCGCCCCTGGTGACAGATGGGCCGGTGATCTTGTTGGTGCTGCTGATCCTCAATAACTTACCGGCGGTCTTTTTGCGCGGGCTGCAAATTGGAGGCGCGGGATTCATTCTCTACCTTGCCTGGGAGTCCTTCAAAGCCTACCGGAATTTCAGCGAGGTCAAGGCTTCAAAAGATACCAATACCTGGGGAACGCTTTTAAAAGCTGCCACGATGAACTTATTAGGGCCTGGTCCCTGGTTGTTCTGGAGCCTGATCAACGGCCCAAATCTTTTGATCGCCTGGGATGTATCCCCCTGGTGGGGAGTGTCATACCTGGTCAGCTTTTATGGAGTTTTTATCCTCAGTAATATTGCATTAATCCTCTTGTTTTCTTCCATGCGCCAGATGGGGGAGCAGGTCAGAAGAACGCTGCTGCTTGTTTCGGCGGTGATTCTGGCGGGGTTTGCGGTGTACCAGCTCCTACAGGGGTTGATGATTCTATAATTCGGGGAACCTGGCAGTGATTTCCAGGTATGCAAGTATGGTAAACTAGCTAAAATTTTCACACTGGAATGTGAGTATGGCATATGTACCCTACAGCTCATCCTAAGGTTATAGAGCAGGCTAAAAAATTCCTGGCCAAAGACCCCATCTTTATCGACACTGAAACGACCGGTTTTTCATCCGAGGACGTGGTGATTGAGATTGGCGTGGTCAACCTGGCTGGCGAAGTCCTGTTTGATAAACTGGTCAATCCTTCGATGGACATCCCCCAGGATGCTGTTGCAATTCACGGCATCACCGATGCGATGGTGGCCGACGCGCCAGGCTGGAAGGAGATTTGGCCGCAACTTGAAGCGGTCATAGCAGGCAGGTTGGTGGGGATGTACAACGCTGAATTTGACCTGCGGATGATCAAGCAAACCCATCATCGACATTGGCTTGAGTGGTCATTGGATGATCAATACTTTTTTTGTGTGATGAAATTTTACGCTGCTTTTTATGGGCAGATCGGTCATCACGGCAGGGAATATAAACTGCATAAGCTGGAGGCTGCTGGGGCAGCATGTGGGATTCCCCTGCCAAACAGCCACCGCGCAGTGGATGATGCCAAACTAACGGCAGCATTATTCAAATTTATCGCTGCCTACCAACCCTGATAAAGAAATAACGAGGAAGTCATGTCCTTTGACTACCCAAAAGCCAAGCAGGAATCCCGGGTTGAAAATTTGCACGGTACACTTATCCCTGATCCATTCCGCTGGATGGAAGACCTGGAAAGCCCGGAACTTCGTGGTTGGATCGATGCACAAAATGCGCTTACATTTGATTTTCTGGAAAGCTCACCCCGACGTACTGACTGGCGATCATGATGACCGGGTCTTTCCTGCGCACAGCTTTAAATTTGCAGCCCGTCTCCAGAATGCCCAGGCAGGTAAAGCACCTGTGATGATCCGTATCGAAACCCGGGCAGGGCATGGTGCTGGAAAACCGACCATGAAGTTGATCGAAGAATTTGCGGATATGTGGACGTTTGCATTGGCTAACATGCAGTGAGGCTGGTTTGGCGTTCTTGGAATCCAAATAGCATGGCGCTATAATTTAGAAGAGAAGATTAATTTGAATAAGGCAGGCTTTAACCGCCTGTCTTGGTGAAAAAATGACACAGAAACCTGAATTGGATAAGCACACTGAGCGCCTGACGGCCTGGGTGCGTGTTTTGGGTATCGTTTTCAGGCTGTTGATTATCCTTGGTGTATTGCTGTTTGGCCTGGTGACAGCCCTTTTATTGCTCACAGAAATACTTGCAGTTTGGGTGCTGACAATACCTTTGATATTGCTGGTGATCGGCATCTGGATGGCCTGGCTGGAATACCGTTCACATGACCGTGTTTATCATCTCCAGCAGGGTTCTGCCAACCAAGCCTTAGGCCATGACGATCTGCCTGAGAAGAATTAACGTAACTGCTCAGTCAGTCCTGATGCTGGTAGGTGGGGGTGTGGTGTGTCGGCTCCGCCGACACACCACACCCCCAAATCTCCTCACATGGTGAGTAGTTACGAATTAACCTTTATTGCAGGGTGCACTTAAATAATCCCCAACTCACCAATCGATGTGATCAGCAGCGCTATGGAAAGAAAACTGATCAGCACAGCTAAACCGGAGGCAAAAATATTTTGCAGCCGGTTATTTTTCCAATCACCCATCAACTGAGCGTTATTGGAAAGTTTTAGTACTAGGATCAATAAAACCGGCAGCAGGATCGCATTGACGGCCTGTGAAAGCCACATCAGGGGGAACAGCGGAATTCCTGGAATCAAGACGATCACCACGCTGATGGCGATGATCCCTGTATAAATACTGTAAAAAACCGGGGCTTCTTTAAACCGGCGATTTAAACCCCGTTCAAAGCCGAACGCCTCACACACTGCATAGGTGGTTGAAAGCGGCAGTACAGAGACGGCCAATAAAGAAGCACCTAATAAGCCGGCGGTGAACAGGATCTTGGCTGAGTTGCCGGCCAATGGCGCCAGTACCAGCGCGGCTTGTTCTGCACTTTCAACGGTAATGCCGTGGACAAAAAGAGTGGCAGCCGTTGCAATGATGATAAAACCCGAAACGATGTTTCCCCAGGCTGCCCCAACGATGACATCAATTTTTGTGAGCGAATAATTTTTTAGAGATAATCCTTTATCGGCCACCGATGCTTGCATATAGAAGATTCCCCAGGGGGTGATGGTAGTACCGACGGTTGCCAGCATGGCTAGGATGAAGGCAGAATCAAACTCAAATTGAGGCCTGAGGACCGCCAGGGCAATTTCGCCCCAGGGCGGCCGGATCATAAAAACGGTCACGACATAACTGATGGCTGATAGTGAAAGTACCAAAAGAATTTTCTCTATGAAGTTATAGGATCCTTTTAATACTGGAATGCTGATTAAGATAACTGCCAAAGGGGCAGCAATATAGCGGGTGATGCCGAAAAGCTCAGCGGATGCTGCAATACCTGCGATCTGGGCGACCGTGGTGCCCAGGTTAGCGACCAGCAATAAGAGCATGGCCAATGCGGTGATCCTCACGCCGTACCGCTCACGGATCAGGTCTGCCGTGCCTTTTCCGGTGACAACCCCCATGCGGGCCGCCATTTCCTGGATCACAACCTCACCCAAGGTGACCACCAGGAGGATCGAAAGAAACTGATATCCATAGGTTGAACCGGCCATCGAATACGTGGCGATACCCGGTGCATCATTGTCGGCGCTGGCTGTGATCAACCCAGGGCCAAGAACAGCCAGGTACAGGCCAATTTTTTGCATCCAAAAGGGTAATTTAACTCGTTTTTTCATTGACATCGACCTCATTAATTAAAACAGTCTTGGCAGGCGTTTTTTCCATGCCGTTGGTACGATCACATCGATCGCATCATCGACGGTGACAATACCAAGGATTTGCCGGCTTTCAGGGTCAACGACGGGTACCGAAAGGAGGTTATATTTTGCCACCAGGTAAGCCACTTCTTTTTGAGGGGTCAATGGTGAGACTGTGATTTCGTCGGGTTGTTCCCATTGGCTGATCGGGCTGGCCGGGTCTGCCATCACCAGGTCTCTGAGTGTGACGATGCCTTTAAGATGCTGTTCCTCATCCACGATATGAACATAGTACATGACCTCATCTTCTTGAGCCTTATCTGATTGGCGCAGGTGTGACATTGCTTCCTCAACAGAAATGTAGTGGGGAACCATGGCAAATTCGGTTGTCATGATACCGCCAGCTGTATCCTCCGGGAAGTTCAATAAGGTGGTTACTTCCATGGCATCTTCTTTTTCCATCAATGCTAACAGTTCATGACTGGTTTGGTCAGGTAAATCCGCCAAAACATCGGCTGCATCATCCGGGTCCATTTCCTCGAGGATGTCCGCTGCTCTTTCAGGGGAAAGGGTGGACAGGATCGCCATTTGTAAGTCAGGTGAGCTTTCTTCCAGCGTATCAGCCAGCGAATGGTTATCAAAACCTTCCAGTAAGGCAGTGGTTGTGTGATGATCCAGTTCATCCACGATGGCTGCGATATCTGCAGGGGGCATTTTGACCAGTTTGTTTTGTGCCACACTCAGGCGCAGCGGGTCATCATGTTCAATGGAGGCAACAAATTCCCAGGGAATAACGGCTGTTTCATTGGTTTTGAAGATCAACTTACCAAGCTGTTGACCGATGTTTTCAAGGCCCAGGCGTCGCAATAAGCCTAAGCCGCTGATATCAACCCCTGTGAGCACAAATTGATCATTTGCCCTTGCTAATTGCAGATCATTAACTCTGACCAATCGCCTTCCTTCGGTGTCGACGATTTGCTGGTCCAAGATACGATCCAGCAGCGGCAGTTCATGCCCGGTTGGCAGATAGGGTTTTATCTTTTCAGCACCGGTTTTTAAGGTGATACTGGGCCACAGGCTGGCGATTTGATTGGATGGGATGTAGCGGGGTTCTTCCTGGTTAGATTTTAACTGCAGCGCAACAATGGGCGGCAGTTTATTCTCTGTACGATCAATTAGAATATCGGCAAGTTTCCCCATGGGAGATCCATAACCATCCCAAATTTTTTGGTTGATCAATTGGCTGAAATAAATCATCACTGACCTCTTTCCTGGCAATTAATGCCATTAAATAAGATGAGCCTGGTGCAATGCCGCCAGGCTCCAGCCAGGATTAAACGGCCAGGTTGCCTATCAGGCTTGCATTGAATTATCCTTTACGTTCTGGCGGCGTTGATCGCCGTCGGGACTGTCGCTGTCTAGATTTGCCGTATCGTTGTTTTCTGTCATTATCCTGTAATTGATAGTCGATATTTCAATAATCATTATCAATAAGATCTAAGATTATTGATTATCCGGTTGATTTAAGAAATTATACACCCGAATTATTGGTTAGGTGTTGGTTGTCTTGATCAGATTTCTATCTTGCTCGATCAAGTATGACCTTTTGAATAGAAACATCAAACCTAATACCTATTTGACAAGAAACAAGTCTTGAGTATAATCTTCCTGTGAATACATGCTCATATATTCATAGGAGAGTCATGAATTCCACTAATCAAAAATTACCAGAACAACTAGGGACATCTGTGACAGATGACGTTATTTATGCCATGGCTGAAAGTTTCAGTGCCCTCGCTGATGCCACTCGCCTGCGCATTTTGATGCTGCTGCTTGAAAGTGAGCACTGCGTCGGAGACCTTGCATCGCACTTATCGGTTAGCCAGAGTGCTGTCTCGCATCAACTGCGGTTGCTGCGCAGCTTGAATATCGTGCGCTATCGCAAAGACGGGCGTGAAGTTTTTTATGATCTGGCAGATGACCATGTGCGTGATATATTAAACCGCACACTCGAACACATTTTTTACGATTAAGGGTGATTACTCAGCTTGTGAGGAAATAGGGGATGTGGTGTGGCGGCTTCGCCGCCACACCACACCCCCGACCTTTAAGTCGCAGGGCAGCCTGAGCAGTTACGATTAAGGTTAGAAAGATTGATGGTTGAAATAAAAATTTATTTAATCGGTTTAGATTGTATGGATTGCGCCAAAGATCTCGAATCGGCAGTGCAGGTACTGCCCGATGTGGCTGATGCTGCGATCAATTTCTTTGAGGGGTCTTTATCGGTCACAGGGGGCGTGGAAATGGATCGGCTCAAGCAGACAATTGTTAAACTGGGCTATGAAGTATCAGAAAATCATCCGATGAAAGAAAAAGTCGTTTCAGAACCCAATGTGC
Source organism: uncultured Candidatus Brevefilum sp. (assembly GCA_964497065.1). Classification (GTDB taxonomy): domain Bacteria; phylum Chloroflexota; class Anaerolineae; order Anaerolineales; family Anaerolineaceae; genus Brevifilum. The sequence goes on from CAZCBW010000001.1 coordinate 139,348, forward strand.
TGATCGGGTTCTGGCAGTATCTTTTCAAACGGCTGGAAACCCGCCTGGCATTGATTGGTGCCGGGTTGGTATTAATAGGGTTAATGCTTTCTTTGGTGGGTGTGCAGCCATGGATCATTATCAGTTTACAAATGGCGGCTTTGGGGCTGGCCGGCTGGCCGATTGCCCGCAGCGGTCTGGTTAATTTGTGGGTTAACAAGACTTTCAACATCGACTTTTTAATGGCGCTGGCTGCCATTGGTGCTGTGGTGATCGGTGAGTATACCGAAGCGGTTGCACTGATCTTATTATTTGACCTGGCAGAAGCCATGGAGGCGTTCACCAACGACCGGGCGCGTAAAGTATTATCTGGATTAACCGAATTGACACCGTCACATGCCGTCAAAATAGAAGATGGGCGAGAAAGCATCGTTCATGTGGACTCACTGGAGGTCGATGACAGGGTGATCATCAGGCCGGGTGAACGCATCCCCTTGGACGGCACCATCATTGAAGGGCAAAGCGATATCAACCAGGCACCAATCACCGGCGAAAGTATGCCGGTGTGGAAGAACGTTGGTGAGGAAGTGTTCAGCGGCACGGTGAATGGCAGCGGCAGGTTGATTGTGAAAGTTACCCGGCTGGTTGCTGACAGCACGCTGCAGCGGATTGCAGCTTTGGTGACTGAAGCCCAATCGCACCATACAAAAAGTCAGAAATTCATCGATAAATTTGCCGGGTATTACACACCCATTATGATAATTTTAGCAATCGTGGTGGCGGTTCTGCCGCCTCTAATTTTTGGCGCGCCGTTGTTGAATTTGGCTGATGGCACACGGGGGTGGTTGTATCGCGCCCTTGCTCTCTTGGTGATCAGCTGCCCCTGTGCCCTGGTGATCTCGACGCCGGTGACCATGGTAGCCAGCCTGACGCGAGCGATTAAGGAAGGGGTGCTGTTCAAAGGCGGGATTTTTATGGAGAAATTGACCAGGATCAATGCCTTTGCCTTTGATAAAACCGGAACGCTCACGCTGGGTGAGCCTGTCGTGGTCAACAGCAAAGACCTCGCCTGCCAGGATGAAATTGATTGCGAACCCTGTAATGACCTGATCGCGCTGGCTTACGCCTTGGAACGGCACAGCACCCATCCGATTGCCCAGGCGATTATCAGTGAGGCAAAAGCGCGAGGACTGACAGATTGCTATCCTGCCGCTAAGAACCTGGTCATGCGCGGCGGCATGGGCATAGAAGGGGATATCAACGGCAGCCGGATGGCCATTGGCAGCTTGCGGTTATTTGAGCAGGAGCATGAGATACCAGAGCCCGTTTATGATTGGGTAGCAAAAGCCGAAACAGCAGGGCAGACAGCGATGCTGCTTTGTGATGGCGACCAAGTGCGTGGTTTTATCGCAGTGGCGGATACCCAACGACCAGAGTCAAGAGATGTCATCCAGGCATTGAATCAGCAGGGAAGGCAGACCATCATGCTGACGGGTGATAATGCGGCCGTTGCAAAAGGCATTGGAGAATCGGTCGGCCTTACACAGGTGCGGTCAAATTTACTGCCAGAAGACAAGCTGGATGCTGTTGCCAGCTTGCGTGAACAATATGGATCGGTAGCGATGGTAGGCGATGGGATCAACGACGCACCTGCATTGGCGGCGGCTGATCTGGGAATTGCCATGGGAGGCAGTGGGTCAGCACAGGCTTTGGAGACGGCGGATGTGGTCTTGATGGCTGACAGCATTGACAGGCTGCCCTTCGCCGTCAGGTTGTCACACTTTGCCAACCGGTTGATCCATCAAAATATCGTCTTCAGCCTTGGCAGTAAGATACTGGTTGCTGTGGCGGCCTTATTAGGGTATGCACCCTTATGGCTGGCAGTGCTGGCAGATATGGGCGTCTCGCTGTTGGTGACGCTGAATGGCTTGAGGGCACTGCGGTTTGAGCGCCGCAAGGTGAGGCTTGTTTAGCAATAAGATTTGTTTTCCAGGCGTGAAAAGCATCAAAGATTAATCAGAACCCCCCTTGAAGGATGATGCCCCAGCCGTTGCCCTGCCAAAAATTTAAGTTCATCCCACGGAAAATGATCACCCCGTCAATTATGCCCCAGGCTGCTGCCTGGATGCCAAAGGCTTCCCCTCAAAATTCCTGACGTTTTTTAACATGGCCTGCCGATCCTGTCAGGTGCCAGGCTGTGAAATAGTGTTGGCCAACCTGGTTTTCCGTCTTGGTCGCCAGCTTCGATGATCTCAAACGTTTTACATTCACTCTCAGGGTAGTTAAGCGCATGCAGGCAGGCTTCCGCAAGATCAGACCGGCTGACCATACCCATGATCTGGTCCCCCTGGCTGAATATCAGTTGGCGTGTACCGCCGCGAATGTCAGATAACCCCCCTGGCCGGATGATCGTGTACCTGAGGCCGCTGCCTCGCAGGAATGATTCCGCCCTGAATTTCCACTCTAACACCCTGCCGAACCGGTTGAGCGGATGGTCGGGCCGGGTGACTGCAATCGATGAGATCAGGATAAACCGCTCAACGTTCTGAATTTGAGTGGCATGGACGAGGTTGGTTACACCTTCATAATCCACCCGCTTTGGGCAGTTCGGCCCCACCGGGATGTTTGAGCCAATTGCAGATATGACTATATTGATACCTGATAGGCAGGGCATAATAGATTTTGCTTCCCTGACATCCCCCTGGTGGTAGATGACTGGATCAGAAAACAATAACTGGGCGGCATCCATGTCGCGCACCAACACATGGGGCGTGTGAGATCGTTTGATCAGTTTTTCCACGATGATGCGCCCGGTTCTGCCGGTGGCACCTGCGACGAGGATATTTTCCATTATTACCTATAATCACCCAAAAAATGTTTCAGAGGGTCATGCCTCAGAATGATTATTTAACACCTCTAATTTACTCAAGATTTCTTTATTATCCGGAATATCCGCCATAGACTGAGCATAATGTACATAGCGCACAATTCCCTGTTTATCTAGGACCATTTCAGCAGGGATGCGGCCGAATTTAAACAAATTGACCTCTTGCTCATATAATCTTGCCACAGTATGGTCAGGGTCAGCTAAACCAATAAATGGGATGCTGTGATCAGCCCAATAATCAATAAAATCAGCGTGCGAGTCCGGGCCGATTGCGATGATTTCTGTATCTCGGGATTTAAACATTTCATAGTCACGGCGCAACTGCGCCATGTGCCTGCGGCAGTGTGGTCAGGTAAACCCCCGGTTAAAAACGAGGTAAACATTCTTTTTACCTTCGAAATCAGAAAGTGAGACGGGTTCACCCTTCGTATTGGTTAATGTGAAGTCTCTTGCGTTCTCTCCGACCTTAATTCGATTATTTGGCATTAGCTTCCTCCGTTAAATTATTGATGAAGTTTGTGACGGCTTGCATAAAATTGTCAGGGCATTCTTCCTGCGGTACGTGACCGCAATTATCCAGGATGACTAATTGTGCATTGGGCAAATCCTGGCTCAATTGAAGGCTGTATTCTAAAGGGACAATCTGGTCATACTGGCCCGCAATCACTAAAGTCGGTACCAGGATCTTGGAAAGATGATCAGCCAGCTCTGGTGGTTGGGCTGCCCTGGTGTGTTCCCACAGGGCGATATCCCAGTTTTCTGCATTGAGCGGTCTGCGATAGCCTGCCAGTATTTCCGGGTTCTCGTTCAGGTGGGTTGGGTCATACCAGGCACTTTCGATGAAGGCATCACCGCGGCTGCCTGAAAGTTGACGGGCGACCAATGGGCCGAGATGGTTCATTTGGGGTGTGTTGAACAGCCAGGTTAACAAGCCTGAACCCGGTCTTGTCTGGTAGATCGCCCCATTGACCTGGATCAAAGCCTGAACCCGTGACGGATGGGCTGATGCAAAGGCTGCGGCTAACGTCCCGCCGGCTGAATTGCCAACCAGCACTGCCTGGTCAATACCCATGGCATCCATCAGGCTTAACAGGTGCTTGATATTGCCTGCTTGTGAATAGGGGTTTTCACCCTCCCGGCTGGTTGGGCGTTCTGTCAACCCAAAGGCCGGCCGGTCATAGGCGATCACGCGTCCATAGGCAGATAGCGGCTCGATCACTTCCCGCCATGAAAAAGTGCTGGCACCAAACCCGTGCAGCAAGATGAAAGTGGGTTCACCTGATCCCGCTTGTTCATAATGGATGGTGATCTCGTTGATTTCTATGAATTCGCTGTTGGGCCAGGCCAATGCTTCTGGGGGCACCGTGTTTTCTAAAGGCGGCACAGGGATAAGGAAGGGGCCGCCTACCAGCACCAGCATCGCGGCTGCTAAAAGGCTTAAGAATACCTTCCAGCCTTTTTTGGAATGATTAATTGGTTTATTCATACCTGAACCCTTCCAAGAAATTGATAACTGCTTGAACCACCTGGTTTTGCTGCTCCATACGGCTGATTGCCAGCTCTCCGTCACCCTCTTGGCCGCCATACCAGCCGAACCCGGCATGATTACCGCTGATGATCTCCACAAATTCTGTGTTTGCAGGCAGCCTGTTCTGCGATTCCAGGATATCTTCCTGGGTGGCCAGGCCGTCGTTGCTCCCATAAATCGATAGAACGGGCAGGGGCAATTCTGAAAGGTCATTATTCTGCCCGGGGTAGGACGCCCACAGGGTCAACCCGGCGAGACGATCAGCGTTATTGGCCGCAAATTCAGCCGCCATGGGACCGCCCAGCGAATGCCCGCCAACCACCCAGCGATCGATATCCGGAAAAGCCTCTATCACCGCATCGGCCCGATTGATCCCAAAAAACGCCAGGTTTAAGGGCATCGGTACGATCACCACCAGGTACCCCTGATCGCTGATTGCCTGGGCAAAAGGGGCATAAGCGCGAGCGTCAATCCTGCCGATGATGCCGATCAGGCGACATCGTTTCTTCATAGTCAATCCTTCTTGATATATTTAGGTCTTATCTAATTATAGGAAACAACAGGGCTGAACAGCAAGGGCTAACCTTTTACAAAGATTAAAGGTGACTGCTCAGCATGTGAGGATATAGGGGTGGGGGTGGTGTGACATCTTCGCCGTCACACCACCCCCACCCCCGACCTTTCATTTGCAGGGCTGCATGAGCAGTTACGCTTAAAGCGTCTTGCGGATTGGCAGCACGATCTGCCCTTCGTCGAAGTCCCCCAGCCGCTCAAGTTGATTGGGTTCGAATGCTGCCTGCCAGGCAATCAATGCCGCGGTCAGCGCATTCAATTCTTCGAGTGTAAAAATATCCTCATCAGGCAGCTCACCCTGGATCAATTTATAGCGGGTGATTTCATCGAAAAATGTCATCGCATCTGGGACGGGCAGTTCGGCATCCAATAAGATCAGCTGCCGCTGCAGCCTGCCTTCTAAGGATAGGGGCAGGGCCAATTTGCCGTTCAAAAGCCGCCAGAACACAGCATCCGCCAGTGTTTCGAGGCTGTATTTGCCGCCAGCATCCTCAGGGCTGGGGCGGTACCCATAGTTTTCGAGCTGTTGATACAGCTTAAACCCCCGCCGCATCCAGCCTGGGCAGGCTGTGAAGTTACCGGGCGTGCCGGGGTTCGGGAAGCCTTGCTGCTCAAGCTGGGTTTCACATAACCTGGTCTTTGCTGGAGATTTATCTGGTGGTGATGGTGTTTGCCTGGCAGTTTCTTGCTGCACGACCCCATTATTGGGTCTGCGGGGGGCATTGATCGCCACATACGCAAATTGCTGGCCGCCTAGGTAGGCCAGTACATCCTGCAGGCTCGCGCTGCTGATCGCCAGCAGCTTTCGGTCCTGGTCGAGGGCTGTGAACACAAAGGGTTGGCTCAACCTGCCAGCGGTGCGTTTAATCTCAATGCCTGCAAATACCGGACTTTTTTCTCCCATAACCCTGGTTTCTCATCAAATAAGTTTTCTTGGGCAGAACGATTTGAGCGAGCGGTCACTTAGCTAGACAACGCTCTTGCCAGGATTATACACCAGGTAGGGCAGCCCTCTAAAGAATTTAACCACGAAGTACACAAAGATCACAAAGGTTAAAAATAGATTTCTCAAATAACCTGGAGTGCGGACTTCAGTCCGCCCCTTTCTGTCATTGCGAGTGAGCGCAGCGACCGAAGCAATCTCCGATTCAAACAACCTAAACATCGCTCTGATGCCCGCAGCGGATCGTAAAATTATTGAAATTATTAAAATATTAACCACAAAGGACACAATACCCTCCGGAAATTGAAACCTGCGGGCACTTCGAGATCATAAAGGTTAAATAAAAGATTTCTCAAATATCCTGGAGCGTGGACTCATGCACAGAGCCTGAAAGGCGTGGTGTCAGTCCGCACATATCCGGTCATTGCGAGACCCCAAAGGGGTCGTGGCAATCTCCGTTTCACTCTACTAAAACAGCATCTGCATGGCGTAGGTCAGGCTTCCAGCCTGACGCATTCAAACCGCGTAGGGCACCGTTTTTGCCCCACCAAAATCTTGACATCGCGAGTGAAACGACAAAGTCCTCGGAGCTTACGCGGAGTGGGAAGCGATCTTCGAAGATCGCAACGATGATATATCACCACGGATTCATGGTATCCCAACCCCGAAATTGCTTCTGGTGGGTTTTCATGGGCGACACTATTAAATCACCCAGCACATACAGGCATCCGCTCGTCAATTGTGAAATTCAAAAAAAAGACTTCAAAACTTAGTTCTGAAGTCTCAAATTTACAATAATTATTTATGATCTTAATTATCTTATGGCATCAACAAGCGGCGCATTCATCAATTTATTTATTGCAATTTCAGCAATATTTATCCCATAGGCTAAATCAAATTCTATTTCCCAACCTCAACCAACAACCACAGTTGTCTGTTTCGATTGGCATTTTTTGCATTGCGATCAGATTGCATAAATGACCTTCAATAATCAGAGCTGTCTATTCTATTGTAGGGGATTGTGACAGGTCAGCGACAATTTTCACAAAGACCCGCCAAATTTAGGAATTCAAGGGTAATCTCAAGCGGGTTCGGCTCCTGCCCTTGCTTAAGCATGGCCATACCATGTGCGCCGCCCGGGTACGAGATCGCCCGATAATGATCGCCAGAAGCTTTTTCACAAGGCGTGGCAGATTGTCCATCTTCGCTGCTGAAAAGACACCAGGCTGGCTTGGGAGGGTCCTCACTTCCAAGGGCATCCACTTCTTCGGGATAGGGAATGGTCAGATAGCCACCAGGTGACAATGAAAGCGCGCCCTGACAGCCACCAACCTTCTCATTATAATAATGGCAGCCATAAGGAGCACCATCCGCGCCAATGCTGGCGCCAACAGTTGCCACCTGCGAAAACTGAACATACTCCAAGACTTGGAGGTGGTCCATGACCCCTGCAACATCCAGCAGCCATCCCTCACGATCAAAGGCCTGACAGCCGTCCTCACAGCCCCGAAAGGTAAAAGTTAGAACATGGAATGAAACGCCCTCTGGCATCGCCGGAAACCAGGAAGGGTCCAGCCAGGGTGGCGGCGCGTCAGGAAGTTCTGGCTGATAGCCCCGGTTTTGCAGCCAGGGGGCAAGCGCATCCCAATCCCTTTGATCTCCTAACGCCCAATGGAATAACACCAGCAAAGGCGCATCCGACCTGTCTGCCGGGAACAATTGCCCCATTAACTCTGTCCCATCGCTGACAAGGATCGTCTGAGGGATGGGCTCGGGCGGCAAAGCTGGCGCAACATCCACAACCTCCGTCGCAGTTGGCGTCACCGTGGGGGCCTTTAGCGGCGCTTCAGTCGATTCTTCGGGGGTGTTGGTGGGAATAGTCGTAGGCATTTCTGTTGGTTGTGCTTCTTGAGTTTCTGCCATTGTCGTCTGAACCGCAGATTCCGAAGGCTGACAACCAGATATAAATAATGCAGATAAGATTACCAGCGTGGGTATTAAAAACTGAAAATCGTTCTTTCTCTTATTCAAAACAACCTCCCAAAATTCAGATTGGTTTTATGAAGCAAGTTTTATAATTTACAAAAAATAACCTAATTCTTTAGGTTGTCTTGTTATTATTATATATCAACTAACAAGTAATAACAGGGCAAAGAAAGAATTGAATTTACATCAGCTCATCATTGACCAGGGTGAATCAGCAAATCAGGTGGACAGGTCGAACCTACGATCGAGCGGATAAAAACTCAAACCCCATTGGATAAATATATCATGATTTTTTTTGCAATTAAAACCTTAATCTAAGCGAAAAAACAACTGTACACCAAAATTTACTATGCTTCCCCAAGCCCTTCCATCTCTTTCACAATTCGCATCGTCTCTTCGCTGACCGTGCTGACCCGCAACAGCAAATCAATCACGTGTTATTTATATTCAGCAAATTTATTAGTATTAAACTTTTCACGAATTGTCTCATCTATAGGTTTCTTTTCTTTGCTATTGTACTGTTGTTGTTTTTCCGGACACTTTTAAGGGGGTTTAAATTAGGTATACAAAGCTTAGATGGTAACATGAGCCATCTCAAATCCCTCTGTGTCTATAATAATGAGACAACTGCCCCCAATAATTTAGAGTGCAGGG
>CAZCBW010000002.1:0-143442 GCA_964497065.1 uncultured Candidatus Brevefilum sp.
TCTACTCTTTTTATCTACCCTTCGATAGAATTTACAGAAACAATGTTACACTAACATGTTCCCTAGATGAATTATTATGGTTTGCCTAATAATCGTGATCGAAATAGATTGTTAACTAGGATGGTTTTTACCATTAAATTCATGATAAACATTTTTCCACAAAGTAAAATCAAATTTGTTAATTATTTTAAAGATTTTGAGAGTAAGTAGATAAACGATTATTCCAATGGCAATTGCGAGCCACTTATTTACATTAGCTATGAAATTAATTGTAAAAAATGTAATTATGCTTGTGATTAACATTAATAAACAAGTCAACCCATTTATTATGCTATACCCAGAGATTTTGTAATGAATTACCAAACAGATTGTGAATATTATTATAGATGTTATCATTCTCACAATTGCTACACCAACAACTCCAATAATTGATATTAGCAAAATATTAAGAATTATGGTTGCTGTTCCACTTACGAATAATGAAATTGCAACCAACTTTTCTTGATCATATGATATTAATAACCCTGTTAGTACTACAGTTAGTGTATAGAAGATAAATGACCAAATGGTGATTTTTAACATAATTACAGATATTGAGAACTCACTTCCAAAAAAAAGATAAACTATCTCCTCTGATAAAAAATAAATAATGATCGAAATTGGAATAGTAGTGATGAGAATATATTTCCCAATTACTGTTACAATTTCTTTAAGTTTAGATTTAGAAATTTTTTGGTATCTCAATATTAATGGAAATATTGCATTTCTTATCCCCTCTGAAAACAGAGTAATCCCCCCTATTATTGTCACTACAGCAGAATAAAAGCCAACTGTCATTTCATCGAAAAACCATGAAAGGATTAATATTTCCGAGCGAGTATCTATCATAATCAACACCCCCATCCAAAAAAAGGGGACTGCTTTAATAATTTCGGAAAAAGCAAATCTCAGTTTTATCTCAAACTTTAAGTTTGGCAAAAATTTATAAATTATTATTGAGCTTATAAATAATGCAACATACTCAGTAATTGTATAAATTATTGCAATATTGATAATAGTTCCATTATTTAACATAATTAAAAGGCATAAGCCTAGCCTGATAATGCTAGTAATAAATGAAATAATGCTAATATACTTAAATTCTTCGAAAGCAATGAATATTGAAAAATACAATTTATCGATTGTGGTTGCAATAAGACTAAATGAAATTATCTGAATAACTGCAATTGTTTCTTTTGTGTAAGAAAATATTGGGACAATAATATAAATAACTAATATTGCAATAAATGCAAAAAATATTCGAATCAGAATGTAATTAGAAAAATATTTATTGTAAATATTTTTATTTCTTGATAATTCTTTTGTTAATAGGTTGCCAAACCCCCAATTTGAAAACAATATTCCAAACCCTAAAAAAGTAAAAGCAATGCTAATTGATCCCATAGGTGTAATTCCAATAATATTGGAAATTAATATTATTAAAATTGATTTTGATAGCTTTGAAGATAAATCAGCAAGAATATTAAAGCTTATATTTTTTAAAAATTTCGTAATTGTGTTATACAAAAAATTAATTCTCCAGCCAATGGGATAAATCTTGTTGGATCAAATTTTGTAATAACAAAATATCATCTTTGAAAACTTTAATTAATTTTATTTTAATATCCAAAGGAATTGTCTGCTTTCTTAAGTTAATTTGTTTAATCATATTGGCAAAATTTCCACGATAAACATCTGAAAATAATTTGCGAGCGCTCCATCTGATTGGGTTAGGTTTATTTAATAGTTGATTAATAAGAAAAAACAATATTGAGTTTTTCTGCTTTCCTGAAACATTATAATGAACATTGCTTACCGGTAAAAAACCATTATCCACTTCGAGGAATTGAAAAATATTCGAAATAACGTTTTTTTGATGTTGAATAAGATCGTCATATAATATAATTTTGATCTGATTTTTATTAAACAAATTAAAATAACGGGATAATTGCTGGAAATAATAACCTACGGCTGTGAAGTGCCATATTGGTTCCCAGCCATCTCTTATACGTTTTGATTCGAGCTTAAGAGCTTCTGAGAAATTTTTAGTGTTTTCACGTTTATCTCTGACAACATGCATGTAAGCTGAAAATGCACGATCAACGGGGTTTCGTAAAATTGCTATAAACTTTGCTTCTGGTAATATTTCATAAATTCGTATTGGTGCTTCTGGTCGATAGAGGTAAGAGGTTGAGGCTTCTCCTATAGCTTTCTCGGTGGTGACATTATCAAATAAGCTTTGATATTTATCAAAATTTGTTATCGCTTTATGTATTGGATCGCCCGGGCCCTTAGTGTGTTTACTTACATTGTCAAATGAGAAATAATGAGGTTCCTTAATTGGACTCATATATATTTCTGGATGTTGTTTCAGATACATATAGAGTGAACTGGTACCCGATTTGGCTGCACCGATAATAAAAAAATTTGGAAGTGTCATAATATTAATTACTTTTGTATGGATAAATTCATAGTCAACCCACTCCACAAGCCTTTTAAAGCATGTTTTAATGGACCACGATTTCCTCGTTTGTTTCTGATATGAATAGCGTAAACTATTTCATCAAACAGTGCATATGAAAATGCATAAAAAATGAGAAATATTTTATGAAAAAAGTTTTTTGATTGTTTTCTGAACAATAACATCTTACTTCTATTCCATTGATAAGCAGTCCATGCAGAATTTGCCGTTGACCCTACCTTATGCCATACATGAGAATTTGGGGTATATATTAAAATGTATCCTAATTGCCTAACACGTTCACAAAAATCTATTTCTTCAAAATATACAAAAAAATCGGTATCAAAGCCTTGTGTTTTTTCAAGGACTTCACGTTTGATAAGCATCGCTGCTGCCCATATATAGGCAACTTCTCTTTGTTTGCTATTATGAATATTGTCTTTTTTATGGCGATGTTCATTTGCGGCCCCAAATATTAATGGTTGGGCATCGACACCTGCATACCAAATTTCATCAGGGTTGTTATGAAAATAAATTTTTGGGCTTACCATACCAATATTAGAGGCAGATTTAGCAGCTTGAAGAAGTGGAGGTAAAAAATTTTTGTCAACAATCGTGTCTGAATCAAGCCGTATAACATACGCTGCACCATGTTTTAATGCAAACTCAAATCCGGCATTGGATGCTCCAGTTGCCCCCAAATTCTTTTCAAGCATAATTAAATTTACGCTTGGAAAAGTTTTTTGGATCATATTAACAGTATCATCTGTAGATGCATTATCTACAACTACAATTTGTTCCCCATATAATCCCGCCTTATAAAGAGAATCCAGGCATTCATGTAAATCGTCGGAGCGGTTGTAGGATGGAATCGCCACCCAAATATTCTCTGATTTATAATTATTATTATTGTGCATTTTCAGTTGTTTCCAATTGATCTATTGCCCCTTGGCACCATGCTTTTTTTAGCCGGTATGTATATGGGATGATTTTAATATTTTGTCGAACTTCTTTTGTGCGAATTACAATTTTAAGAGTTGTCAACCCTGCAATCAGTGGTTTGAGTGTTCTCCAAACCCAGGCGTTTTTTAATAAACAGGGCATGTGAAATATCTCAGGGTTATCCAACCGCACCTTGATCATGTAATAGCCAGACCGATAATTATCTTTCCGCAAAGCTTCAAAACTCACTCTGGGTGGACGATGCTCAACAACTGCTTCAGGTTCAAACAACAAAGAATATCCAGCTCTGCTCATCCGTAACGTCCACTCAATATCCTGGCCACGCATTAACGCTTCGTTTAACCCACCGACATCATCAATCACTTCCCTTTTTACAGCTAGATTAAGTGTTGGTAGATAGCGATGTGTATTTCTTTTTTGTGTCCAAAGTTGTTCATGAAACATCGAAAGATTATAGACTAGCAGCCAAAAATTGTCATCAGGGGATTTAACACCACCACCGATGACCTGCCAACCCTCAAGTAATTTTTTATTCAAAGTCTCTAACCAGCCAGATTTTGCTACACAATCTGCATCTATGAATATTAAATGGCTTGAACTTGCGCTGCTAATTCCCATATTTCTTGCTTCGCCTGCACCGACTGGTTGCGAAGTCCTTATAAATTTCACCTGAGGATAATTCTCCACCAGTCTATATTTGTCCATGCCGACAACGATAATTTCAAATGAATAAATTGTTTCTTGCGCAAGTATGGAATCAATTGTCTTGTCAATGATCGGGGAATGCAGGTTTGGAATGATGATTGAACAGTCTGGGTTTTGGTGGTTCAGTTGTTTGGTTTGCATATTTTATTTAAGGCTTTATATTAATCAATATCATTGACAATATTTTTATATATATCGATAATTTTTTCGCTCAATAAATTCCAGCTGTATAGATTAACAGCTCTTGTTCGTGCAATTTGAGAGGCTGTTTTCCAGAATGCCTCATTTTCGATCATCAAGGTGATTGCATCTAAAAGGCTCTCACTATCGGCTGGTATGAATAATTTGCCTACATCCTCAGTGATTACATGCTGTATGCCGCCAGTTTTACTGCCAATGCAGGGTGTTCCACTGGCCATGGCTTCAATCAGGACAGCACCTTGGCCTTCCTCGGTGGAAGGGAGGATAAAAAGTTTTGACTGGCGCATCAAGCTGGCAACATCTGATTGTGATTTTGTTCCTAAAAAAGACACATGATTTGTAAGGTCATTTTTATGTACATAGGTTTCAAGTTCTTCTCGCAAAACGCCTTCGCCTACTATCAGAAGTTTGTAATCCGGCCATTCTTCTTTAACCTTTTTCATGGCTTTTAGAAGATAGATCACACCTTTTCGTTTGATAAGCGAACCAACATACAACAGCCGATTTTCTCTATGATCAGGATCACCATATGGGAATTTTTGGATGTCAATGCCAGTCGGAATAACCTGGATCCTGTCAGATGATACGCCAATTTCTTGGCAGGCTTTAGATATTGCTTCGCTAACTGCGATTACATTTCTTGCATTTTTAAGGGCAATTTTTACGGGAAGCTGAAGGAAGAAATTCCCAGTGGTTTTGAAAATATCGCTGCCATGAATAGTAACGATGTACGGGCAGTGATGGAATGGGCGGGATAGGTATGCTGCGAGCCCGGCAAGGCTCCAATTTGCATGAATGATATCAAATCCTTTCGCATATTTTCCCGCACTATAACAAAGAGCTAAAAAGAATGGAATTAAGGAGAGTTTGTATAAAAACCCTTTTTCCCAGGCGGCAGGGATCCCTGCTGCGTCTGCCTGTAAGACCTCAAATCTTTCAGATAAATACTGAACTCTTATTATTTCTAGACCATCTATAGATTCATGTTTGGCTGAACCAGGTTGATGGGGGGTGATGATCCGGATAGTATGACCTTTAGATTGAAGTGCCCTGGCTGCATCGATGATAAAAGGAACCCGGAAGTCCCCTGCCCAACGTGGGAAATTTGTCGTTAGAATTGCAATTTTCATGAAGTGTATAAAAACAACTTTTTTAAAAGGATTTCGTTATTCAATCATACCATTTTGGATTGAAATGTATTTGAGTCTTTTTTGGTTTAATAAATAATTATTCTTTGTCTCTTGTAAGCCAAATAATTAAATATGGCCTTCAATAAATATTCTCACACCATTAGGTCTCGTAAGCGTTTCAGCTTGCATTGCGACAATCTCTCTCCTTAAATATTCATTATCCAATTCCATAATGTAACCACCTACACTTCATGGCAAGCTTCGATCAGCTTTTTAGCCAGGATAGTTGTGAAGTGGGCAATCCCGCCCCGGTAGGGTGTCACCGGTCCGATCAGGGTCAGTTTCATTGCTGCTTCAGCCTGTCTTCGCGCAACCTGTCTGCTGCACCTTTACACCATGAGAGCTTTTGAAGGTAAATATAAGGGATCACTCGGGGGTGCTGGCGAACTTCGCGAGTCTGGTAAACGATCTTCAGCGTCACCCAGCCCGCGATCAACGGGCCTAAGATTTGCCAGGCAAGCGGTTTTTGCAATATGCGCGGCATCTTAAAAACCTGGGGGTACCGCTGGCGAACGGTGATCATATGATAACCTGATTTATATACCATCTCGCGCAGTGCGCTGAGATCCTGCCGGGATGGATGATGCTCCACCACCGCAGCAGGCGTGAACAGCAGCCGGTACCCGGCCAGGCTCATGCGTGTGGTCCACTCGATATCCTGCCCGCGGGGCAGGTCTTCATCCATCAGGCCGACTACCTCAATCACCTCCCGTTGGACGGCCAGGTTGAGCGTCGGCATGAACTGGCGCTCACGCCCTTTTTGTGATGCCAACTCGCCGTAGAACATGGATAAATTACATACCAGCAGCCAGAAGGGTTCTTGGGGTGATTTGACCCCGCCGCCAGCGGCTTTGTAACCCTGCTCAAAAGCTGCCCTGAACGCCTCCACCCAACCCGGCTGGGCGATGCAGTCCGAATCGATGAACAACAACCAGTCTCCTTTGGCGTGCTGGATGCCGATGTTCCGGGCCACCGATGCGCCGACAGGGGACGGCGTCTGGATGTGCTGCACCTCTGAAAATTGTTCCACCAGCCCGAATTTGTCCATCCCGACCACGATGATCTCGTAGGTCAGGTCGGTTTCCTGGGCCAGGACGGACGCAATCGTCCGGTCGACGATGGGTGAGTTCAGGTTGGGGATGATGACAGAAATTCTTGGTGTGGGCATGTGTGCCAATTATAGCCGCGGATGGTGTGCCGGGCAAACCAGTGATCGGGGTGATTTATGGTTCAATAATGAAAATTGTGATGTGGTTATGAAGATATATTTCATCTACCCCCTCACACCCCGTCAGCCCTTCAGCCTGCAATGCCCCCGACCCTTCCCTGATGTATACATAATCTAGATCCGCCTCGTCCACCAGACGCCAGAAATCCTCTGAACAGGTCTCGATCTGGCTGGCCTCTTCACCCCACTGGCGAATCTCCCCTGCCCACTGTGCATCCGGTGAAAAGCCGTAAAAGACGGTTGGCACCAGCGCCCAGCGTCCTGTATAGGGCAGGATCCAGCCGCCGCCGTCCACCCCGCGGTAGGTGCCGCCCAACCAATAGGTGGTATTGATCAAGAAGCGGGCATCTTTCGGTGTGTTCTCGTTGATCCAGTCCAGCGCGGCCAGGTCATCCTCGGTGACCAGCACGGTGACCGGGTTGACGATGTTTTTACCCAGTGAAAATCCCCAGGCTGCAAAGCCGCCACTCAGCAGGATCACGACCGCACCTGGCAGCCAGCGCAGTTTGAAATGCCTGCTGACCCAATGCCCGATTTGGCCGAAGAGCCAGCCGGCCCACAGCGTGACCGGCAAGAACAGCACGATCGCAAAGTGATCCGGCCGGAAGGGCCCGATGCGGAACGCCCAGGGAAGCGATAAAATACCCAAGCTCAATGACCAGCCAGCAAACCCTGATTGCTTGCGCAGCAAAAAGCTGAGTACGATGCCGAGCACTGCCGCCGCCAGCAGGACATAATTACCGTCGGGTCCCAGGAGCATCCAGATATAGCGTCCGTTACCAAAGTTGAACAGGGTATTGAGTGAATCAGGCAGGTTGGCGACGGCCCCCGTTCGGGCAGGGGTATAGCGGAAGACCCGCACCAACCAGGACAATGCAAAAACAAAGCCGCTCACAGCACCAGCTGCCAACCCTGCCAGCCGTTGGAGCTTATCCGGCAATTTGATGAGTTTCTTCAGCAGGAAGGTCAGGCTGATCAGGACGAAAAACCCGGCCAGCAGCACCGCAGTGAAATAGTGCGAAAGCAGCACACCGGCTGTCAGCAGACTCAGTGTCACTGCATCCTGCCACCTGTGGGGCTTGCGCAGCAGGTTCAGCCCGGCAGCCATGGCCAGCGGCATCAGCATCATCCCGGTCAGCAGTGTATAGCGCCCCCAGCTGAGGTAGTATGCCGGCATGCGGGCGGCAAATGTAACCAGCAGAGCCGCCCCCAATGCCGGGCACCAGTCGTGCCACAGCGCTTTCCCCAATGCATAGACAGATAATCCGATGGCGGCATTCAGTACCTGCCCGAAAACCAGCATGGCTGCGCCGATCGACATACCGCTGACGATGGTGAATAACGCCACAGCGGTATGGTAGCCGAAATGGTAGTAAAAGGGCATTGAGAGGTAGGGGTCGAGTGTGGCTGGCAGGCCGCCCCCTTCGATGATCGCCCGGATGATCAGGTAATGGTGCTGCGAGTCGACCCAGTTGGGCAACAGCAGATCCCGTGCCTGATACAGACGCCAGGCAATGGCCAGCCCAAACAGGATTAAACCAAACAGGGTGTGTAAGTGATAGCGGCGGGGCAGGTGGATTTTGTGTTTTATAGCCCCGGCCATAGCGAGGATGGAAAATCCAAGCAGGCAGGCGATGATGATTATTCCACTGATCTTAAGACCCAATAAAAAAGCCCCCTGTGCCAGCAGTGCGATCACACCCAGGCTGACGCCGATGACCTGTGCCAGCGAGACGATCGGGTCCTGCCCCCGCCGACCCAGCCATGCCCACCAGGCCAGGCCAGGGGCCAGCAGGGCAGCAAATGCCAGGGGGATGCCTGGTGTGAAGGTCATACGGTGTTTAGTGAGTTGAGCATATCCGCCAGCATGCCGTAGGCTGTGGTCTCGGGGCCGGGGTCCGATTCGAGGATGCCCAGGCCGGGCAGTACATCCAGCTTGAACTGGCAGAAGGAGCTGGTGCCGTTCACGCTGTACAGCGGTGATTCAGGGCCGACCCGCTGCGGCCTGACGGAGGCGGTGACGCCGTCCGCCTGTTTTTCTGCTGTGCAGACCAGCTTCCAGTGTTCGCCGGCATCAAGTGCCTCAGCGATCATTTCGGGGGTGATCCCCCGGATGCCGGTGCGATCCACATCCTGCGGTGTCAGCGGGAGGTCCATCAGCACGGTCACCAGCGCGGCCACCTTGATGGCCGCGTCCCAGCCGTCCACATCGTTGCTGGGGTTGGTCTCGGCGATACCAATCGATTGACCGTAGGCGATAGCCTCTTCCAGCGTCTGTCCTTGCGCCATCAGGTCCAGCAGCAGGTTGGTGCAGGAGTTGAGGATGCCTTCAAAGCCCAGCAGGTTCGCGCCGGCCAATGGTTGGCGGAACAGCGAGAAGATGGGGCCGCCGTCCATCACGGTGGATTCGAACAGGAAGCGGCGGTTTTTGGACACAGCCAGTTTGGTCAACTCATGGTACCCGTGCACGACCGGTCCTTTATTGGCGGTGACCGCATGCATTCCTGACTTGAGTGCGGCACGGATATGGTCGATGGCGGGTTGGCCCTCGAGGGGGTTGACCGGCGTGGTCTCAAACATCACATCTGCCGGGCAGGATTGGATGAACTCAAGTACGTCCTCTGGTGTATCGATACTGCTGAGGTTGTTGAGCAATTGCCCCTGTTCTGCCAAGGAAAGCGCTTGATACAGGTCAAGCCCGTCAGGGTTGACGGCCTGTCCGTGGCCCCCGGTGATGATGCCGGTGACGAGGGGTTTCAGATCATAGCGGTTTGCTAATTCATCCTCTTTTTTGAGCAGCAGCCTGGCAAATGCCTGGCCGACGTTGCCGAAACCAACCAGGCAGCAGCGGATTTTTTGGGTCATGATGGGTCCTTTCTGTGGTTCGTGGTTCTGTGTGGCTTTATTAAACCATAGAATAGATCTTAGTAGGGTGGGTTGGCTTAGAACAAGTTATAAAAATCTGTCTGCTTGAAACAATAGATTTGATAATCCAAATATACTGAGGACAACCCACCAATAGCAGTATCACTTTTTTGGGGTGGGTTGTCATGAAATAAAATTGATTATTACCATATTTGCCAACAGGTAAAGAAAGACATTTGTAATCCTGCAAGCCATCTCACGTTAAGACTGTGCATTCACGCACTCCATTCTTTGTGTCCTTTGTGTCCTTTGTGGTTAATTTGATCGTAAAATCCCAGGGATTAAGTGGGTGCTTTGTAATGTTTATAACTGGTAGCGGTGGACTTTTTAACAGATTCCAACCTAAGAATGCCACCTAGGCATACTGCCCACTAATAATCTGGAGTGCGGACTTTAGTCCGCTGGATTATTGGTGGGTTGCCATGGTATTTATCTGGTTTTCTATCCAACTCACTAAAGTGATAATTATTTTAAGGTCTTGCAAGCCAAGCTGCCCTATAAATTGGATAGATGAAATAAGTGTGCGGAGCATTCATGTGAACCATTAATTCAGTGGACTGACGTTTACGCTGTTAGGGCTTAAATGCGGACCAAAACCACACCTTGCAGGCTCTGTGCAAGCATTTACGCTCTGCGGGTTATATATGCGGACTGACACCCGCCTTTCAGTCTCTGTGCTTGCCGAGTCCGCACTCCATTTTTAGTGTCCTTTGTGTCCTTCGTGGTTAATTACTATCTATTATCGAATAAAGTTGTATTAGAATTGGGAATATGCCAGAAAATAAACGCTACTTACTATTCGACATAGACGGCACGCTGCTTGACCCCAGGGGTGAGGGGGCTGTGTGCATGCGTCGGGCGATGGAGGATGTCTACGGTGTCACCGGCCCGATCGACACCTTCGACATGGCCGGAAAGACAGACTGGCAGATCGTCACGGATTTACTGCGCCTGGCAGGTTTGGATGATGAGACGATCGAAGCCTCCCGCCCTCAAGTGTTTGAGGCTTATGCCAGACATGTTGAA
The DNA here is from genome assembly GCA_964497065.1 of uncultured Candidatus Brevefilum sp. Classification (GTDB taxonomy): domain Bacteria; phylum Chloroflexota; class Anaerolineae; order Anaerolineales; family Anaerolineaceae; genus Brevifilum. Next base: position 10,739 of record CAZCBW010000002.1, read on the forward strand.
ATTGCTGCCCCGTTTTTTGAGATGACCCTGCTTCCCGGTGTCAATGACTTATTGGTAAAGCTGGCAGAGGATTTGTCCTTTGTCTCAGGCCTGGTGACTGGTAACGTCCGTGAGGCCGTACCACATAAACTGCAAGCGGTAGGGATAGACCCGGGATTATTCACCTTTGGTGCCTTTGGCAGCGAACATATTGACCGCAACACGCTGCCAGCCCTGGCACTTTACAGGGTCGAACAGATGCTGGGCGAGCCGGTTCCAACGGAGTCAGCCCTGGTAATTGGCGATACCCCTCGGGATATTGCCTGTGCCCGGCATGCCGGGCTGAAGGTGCTGTGTGTGGCCACAGGGCAGTATTCAGTTCAATCCCTGGCAGAACATGAACCGGATTACCTGTTGGAAGACCTGTCAAACACAGAACAGGTGCTGGAGATATTGAGAAGTTATTAAGAAAAGTGAATGGGGATTAGGGCATAGTGAATTGTGTCGTGACCCGTCCTGAATTAGGTTGACAGGTTTTATTAGTGAACAGGGAATCGTAAAAAAACTTACCTGAAGAGACTGCCTGTTTGAGCATTAGGCGTAATCACACCGTGTTATACTAGATGCAGTTCCTTAGAGACCGGGTACACCTATGAAACTGATCATCCAGATACCATGTTTTAATGAAGCGGCCATCCTGCCCAAGACGCTCGCTCAGCTCCCCCGCCAGATCAGCGGTTTTGATGTGGTGGAGATCCTGATCATTGATGATGGCAGCGAGGACGATACGGCTGCCGTTGCCCGCCAGCATGGGGCGGACCATCTCGTGCACCTGACGCGGCATCTTGGCCTTGCCCAGGCTTTTACACATGGCCTGGACGCCTGTGTCCGACTTGGCGCGGATGTGATCGTCAACACCGATGCAGACAACCAGTACCGGTCGGAGGATATCCAACTGCTGGTGCAGCCCATCTTGCGGGATGAAGCTGAAATGGTGATTGGCGATCGGGGCGTGACCAAGGTGGCGCACTTCCCGATCCATAAACGGTTTCTCCAGGCCGTTGGCAGCCGGGTGGTCTCTGCCACAGCTGGGTTCAATATCCCGGATGCGACCAGCGGTTTCCGTGCAATTACGCGCAAAGTCGCTCTAGAGACGCTGGTGCTGAGCAATTATTCCTATACCCTTGAAACACTGATCCAGGCCGGGGCACGCAAAGTGCGGGTGTCCTTTGTACCGATAGAAACCAACCCTCCCGAAAGACCTTCAAGACTCTTCAGCAGCATCCGCAACTACCTGGCGCTTTCCACAGGTACCATTCTGCGATCCTTTGCCATGTACCGGGCCCTGCGCATTTTCACGGTCATCAGCTTTTTGATGCTGCTGGCAGGCGGGATCATCGGGGGTCGGTTCGTGGTCTTTTACCTGCAGGGGCGCGGCACCGGTATGGTGCAGTCGCTGATCCTGGCGGCTGTGTTTCTGATTGTCGGTTTTATGACCTTCTTGATTGGGCTGATCGCTGATTTGGTCAGTTTCAATCGCAAAATCCTCGAAGAGGTCCTCTTCAGGTTGCGGCGGCAGGATAGCACCCTCCCCCTTGAAGATCAAGACCCATTTTCATCCACATAATAAATTATGCCGGGTTTTCCGGTTTTTAATTTGAACCTGTTATATTGTCCGAATTAATTATGCTATAAGGGAGGCACAGTTTGTTTGAGCCATTAAGAAAACGTATTGAGGAGGAGGGGGAAAATCTCGGCAATGGGATACTGAAAGTCGACCCCTTTATTAATCACCAGGTTGACCCTGTGTTGATGGATGCCTGCGGCCAGGAGCTGGCCAGGCGGTTTGCTTCGGCAAAACCCACCAAGGTGCTGACAGCTGAAATTTCCGGCATTGCCCCGGCATTGATGACAGCCAAGTATCTCGGCTTGCCGGTGGTCTATGCTCGCAAACATAAACCGGTGACCATGCCGGATACGGTCTACCTGACAGTTGCACCTTCGCATACCAAGGGGTACATGGTGGAGCTGATCGTCTCGCCGGAATACCTGGCCAACGGCGAACGGGTATTGATCATCGATGACTTTCTCGCCTCGGGCAATACAATTGCCGGGCTGGTGCGCCTGGCTCAAACAGCGGGGGCAGAGCTTGTTGGCATTGGAACTTTGATCGAAAAGACTTTTGAGGCAGGCCGCGAACTTCTTTCTAAGCTGGACGTGCCGATCGAAGCACTGGTGCCGATCAAATCGCTTGATCACGGGCAAATCATTTTCGCCGATGCCTGAAACGATCATCATCCTTGATTTTGGATCCCAATTCAGCCAGTTAATTGCCCGGCGCATACGGGAAATACAGGTGTACGCCGAACTGCTGCCATGGGATTCGGACGAAAAAACTATCACAGCACATCATCCCAAGGGAATCATCCTCTCAGGAGGTCCTAGTTCAGTCTATGATGCAGATGCCCCACCTCTGCCAGACTATCTGTTTTCAACCGGGCTTCCAATCCTGGGGATCTGTTACGGGATGCAGCTCTTGGTGCAGGCATTGGGGGGTGAAGTTACCCCGGCTGATAAGCGAGAGTATGGGTTAGCACAACTGCAGATTCCTGACGACACAGACTTATTAAAGATCGATGACCCAACAGCGGTATGGATGTCTCATGGTGATTGGATCGAATCTCTTCCTGAAGATTTCAGGATTTCGGCAAAAACTGAAAACAGCCCGATTGGGGCAATTGAAAATTATGACAAACAAATTTATGGGCTGCAGTTTCATCCTGAGGTGCATCATACCCAAGCCGGAAATGAAATCCTGACCCGTTTTGTTTGCTCGGTGTGCGGCTGCAGGGGTGATTGGACGCCGGAGTCGATCATCACCCAATCGGTTGAGCGGATACGCAATCAGGTCGGGTCTGCGAAGGTGCTGTCTGCCGTCAGCGGGGGTGTGGATTCAAGTGTGGCGACTGCCTTGGTTCAAAAGGCAGTCGGTGTGCAGCTTTCTGCGGTGTTCGTGGATACAGGCTTGATGCGAGAAAATGAGCGGAAGTGGGTTGATAAGGCGTTTCGCGACAACCTGGGAGCGAATCTGGTGGTTGTTGATGCTGCCAAACGGTTCTTTGATGGATTGGCCGGGGTGACGGCCCCAGAGAAAAAACGGCGCATTATCGGGGAAACCTTTATCCGTCTATTTGAAACAACTGCAAAGGGCCTTAATAATCCGGAATTCCTGGTACAGGGGACGATCTACCCGGATGTGGTCGAATCGAGTTCGCCTGACCGCAGCCATGCAAAGCGGATCAAGACCCATCACAATGTCGGCGGCCTGCCTGAGAATATGAGTTTTAAGCTGGTTGAGCCGCTGCGATATTTATTTAAAGATGAGGTCCGACTGGTTGGTGAGGCGTTGGGACTGCCGGCAGAACTTGTCTGGCGGCAGCCTTTCCCTGGGCCTGGCCTGGCTGTGCGCTGCCTGGGCGAAGTGACCCCCGCACGGGTAGAGACCTTGCGAAAGGCCGATGCAATCTTCACGGATGAGCTGGCCCAGGCTGGTTTGATGCGCACTCGCAAAGAGCATTTAGATGGCGAGATGGGAACTGCTCAGGCCTTTGCTGTCTTGCTGCCCGTCAAAGCAGTGGGTGTGATGGGTGATAAGCGCACCTATGAAGAGGTGATTGTCCTCCGGGCCGTCACATCGGAGGATTTTATGACGGCTGATTGGGCCAGGCTGCCGGCAGAACTCCTGGCCCGGGCTGCCAACCGGATCGTCAACGAGGTACAAGGTGTTAACCGGGTGGTGTATGACATCACCAGCAAGCCCCCGGGGACAATTGAGTGGGAATAGACAGGGTGACTGTACAGAATTAATTATATAATGATAGCGAGGGAGGATTGATACTTCCCTGATTCTCAGTAGTGATCGGAGGTTATGATGGATTTTGGCGCATTATTTACAAAAGCATGGAAAATCATCTGGAAACATAAGATTCTGTGGTTGTTTGGTGTGCTGGCGGGATGCGGTGCTGCCGGTACAGGTGGGGGCGGCGGCGGTGGAGGCGGCGGCGGTGGGACCAGCAGTATTCAGGCCGGTTCCTGGAATGGTGGACCACCGTTTCTGGATTCAAACACAACCAATGCAGTGGAGAATATTTTTCGCACTTTGGCTGATGTTCCGATATGGATATACATCCTGATTGGGCTGTTTTTGGTTGCATTTATCTTTTTCCTTTCCATCGTTTTCTTTTTACTGGGCACCCTGGGAACAACCGGTGTGATCAAAGGTGTCGGTATCGCCGATTCGTCCGACCCAGACGATCCGCCGCTTTCATTTGGCACGGTCTTTAACGGGCTCAAACCGCATTACTGGAAGGTGTTATTGTTCAATTTTGGTCTTCGCGTAGCCGGGATTCTGGTTGGGATCTTCCTGGTGCTGCCGATCATCATCATCGCCCTGTGTACCTGCGGTTTGGGGTTACTGCTGTTGATTCCCATCGGCTGGTTGATTGACCTGCTGGTCAAGCTGACCACTGTGGCAATCATCGAAGAAGATTTGGGCATCTTTCAGGCAATTAGCCGGGCTTGGAAGGTGTTCACAGCCAATCTTGGGAATGTCTTATTGATGTTCCTGATTTTGGGCGTTGGCTCGTTGATCATCGGGTTGATCATCGCCCTGCCCCTGGTGATCGTCCCTGCGCCGCTGGTGGCTAATCTGATTATTAGCGGTTTTCGCACCTTTGCCGTCGGTTTAGTGATCTCAATTTTGCTGTCATTGGTGTTCGTTCCTCTGGTCATCTTCTTGGGCGGCATCTTACAGGCTTTCGTGCTTGCTTGCTGGACGCTGACATTCAGGCGTTTGACGGGTGATGGCATGGGGCAGCCAGAGGTCCTTTTTGGCGAACCAGATAGCACCAAGTAACCTGATTAAAACTTATGTTTTGTGGCAATTAAAAACCGATGAAATCTCGTGATTTTGACAGGTGCCAGGGGCTGTGCAGCAATGTCCCTGGCATTTGCTTACTTATTGTTCTCACTGCCCTCATTGGTTTGGTTTTTTGGCCCGTGACAGGTGTCGGTGTAGTGCATGCACAATCAGGTGATGCGCTGCTTATCAGCCCGCCTGACACGACAGCTTTTCCGTTCATTGAACTTGAAATTAAAATACCTGCGGATGCCAGCTTAGGGGAAATGATGCTTGCACCAGGGCCAATCAGGGTGGTTGAAAATGGAACCCAACGTCCGGTCATTTCTGTTGAACAGGTAAAAAAGGGAAACTATTTTACCTTGGTGATCAATGGTGAACGCCGCTTGGATATCCGGGATTTAAGTGGTATTTCCCTGTATGATCGAGTTCAGGAGGGCTTGATTAATTGGGTTTTAGACCGCACTTTTCAGCCTGAGGATCGGTGGTCACTGGTTGGAGGTGAAATATTTCTGATTCGTAATTCGTCTGCACCTGAACAATGGGTTGGCACACTGGCGGATTACCAACCCGATTTCCGCCAGATGACACCAGGACCAGAAGGTTTAGAAATGGCCATCCAAACAACGCAAGATCATTCGCTGCCTTTTGGCGTTGACAAGTCAATCTTATTTATTACACCTCCGCCTTTACCAGCCCAAATTGAAATCATCAATACACTGGCTGAGACAGCCAAAAATGCTGGGATTCGGGTGAATGTTTGGATGATGGGTGAAGACTTTTTCCTGACGAACGTCCAGGGAGGCGCGTTAATTAACCTGGCATCAGAAACAGGCGGTCAATTTTTTCATCTCAACCCTGCTGAACCGATACCAAACCCGGAAAATTACCTGACAAACCTCGGTGTCAGCCACCACATTCGATACCAGTCTTTGCTGCAGTCAACTGGCACTTACAGTCTTGAAGTGGAGGTAAACCTGGCCGACAGCTCCTACAGCGGCACCAGCGTGCCATTTTATATCGAGATATTGCCGCCCAGACCAATCCTCTTTTCTCCGCCGACCGCCATCATCATTCCTGCACAGACTTCACCCAGTAATGGATTTCAAATAGATGGGGATCATTCTCAGGTATTTGATTTTATTATTGAATTCCCTGATGGGCATCATCGCGAGTTGGTCGCCAGCAAATTATTGGTCAATGACCAGGTAGTTGTTGAACAGACTTCTGCGCCATTTGACCAGCTTGTGTGGGATCTGACAACTGTGGAAGAATCGGGGCAATACCTGGTGCAGGTTGAAGTCGAGGACATGCTGGGTCTTTCTGCACGCTCTGTATTGACACCTGTACAAGTCGAGATAGAAGTCGCAGTGCCGGTCTTTCAAATTACTTACCAGCAGATTGCATTGATTATTGCCAGTGTTCTGGTGATTAGTTCTCTGGCATTCGTGCTTCGTTGGGGCTTGAAACATCCAAAGAAAGATGAGATCATTCAGCAATTCCAATCCAGGCTCAAGCTAGGAACTCAAACTGATGATGAAGAATCAGCTGCGGTTGACGAACCTGAGATTGCGGTTCAGGCTGCCCTGCTGCCTTTGAACCGGGTCATCACCGATCATGAAATTAACTTTTTTACTATTGTAAAAGATAAAGTTTTGATTGGCCGTGATCCAAACCAGGCAGATTGGGTCATCAAGGGAGGGGATTTAGCGGATGTTCATGCCTGCCTGATAGTGAAGGAAAATCAGTACTGGTTGTATGATATCGGGACAGAAGGCGGCAGCTGGGTGAATTATCAACGGATCGGCAACATGCCTCAGAAAATACATCCCGGCGCGATCATCCATTTTGGAAAAACTGGTTTTCGGTTTACAATACAGGATGAAAACAAAATTTCAGAAGTGGTTGTTGAAAAATACGAACAAATTTTATGATCAAAACTGAAGATGCCCATCTCCAAATAAAAACAGCCAGCCATCCCGGGATGGTCGGAAAAGAAAACGAAGATCGTTATGGCGTGGCAGCTTTTATGACAGGGCCTAAAAGTAACCTTCCATCGGTGCTGGCGGTGCTCTGTGATGGGATTGGCGGTCATAGGGCTGGTGAAGTGGCCGCAGCAATCGGTGTTGAAATGATTATTGCCCGGGTGACTGAAAGTGATGGAACTGAGCCGTTGGCAGTCCTTGAACAGGCGATCGTCCAGGCCAGCCAGGCTGTCTATGAAACCAGTCTGTCAGACCAGGGTTGTCATGGTATGGGCACTACCTGCGCCTGTGCCTGGGTGATCGATGATCGCCTTTACACAGCCAATTTAGGTGATTCCAGGATTTACTTATTAAGGGGAGAGCACCTGATCCAGCTGACGACAGACCATACCTGGATTCAGGAAGCCCTGGATGCAGGTATCATCACCGAGGCAGAGCGCGGCAAGCATCCCAATGCGCATGTCATCCGGCGTTTTTTGGGTTCAGAAAAGATTCCCCAACCAGATTTCAGGTTGTGGTTTTATGAAAATGAAAGCAGTGAAGAGGCACTTGGGAACCAGGGATTACCACTTTTGCCTGGGGATAAATTATTATTATGCAGTGATGGTCTGACAGACCTGGTAACTGATGATGAAATCTGTGCAGTTTTATTGGACAATTCGTCAGCAGGCCCCCCAGAGACTTTGATCAAGATGGCAAACCAGCGCGGTGGTCATGATAACACAACAGTTATAACACTGGCCGTGCCCGGCGAAAAAACTGGCGTTTTAAAAAAAACAAACAAGGATCGGCAGCTGGTTAGCTGGGTCAGTCTACTAGTGATCCTGGGGTTGGTCATTTCTGCTGTGATCTGGCGGCATCCAATCAGTGAAATGTTTCAGGCGGGAATTTTGACTGTGACACCAACAGAGGCTGCAGACCAGCCGGCACTTGCCGAAACAATTGCACCAGTTTTACCCAGTCCAACGAATTCAGTTACAACTACAGCTGAGTCGGTTGACAGCCAGGGGATGCCTCTACCAACACTGACACCCTGGCCAACTCATACGCAGGCACCTTAGGGAAGGAGGGATCAATGTTTCAGAAAATGTCTGTGTTAAAGGAACTGCCAAAAAATTACCAGCCAATGGATCAATTTGACCTCAACGAGAACCAGGGTCTGGCAATGATCCTAAACCTAACCGGGATTGGTGTCTTATTTGGGGCCGGCTGGTTGTTGTTGGAAAGCCTGGCCATCCTGCGGCCGGACTATCTGCTCGACGAAAATATTTTAGTGATCAGCGGGTTGCGTGAATTCTGGCGCGGCGTTCTGCTGTTGGTTGTCACATTAGGATTAATGGTGGTGCTAAATGCCCTTGGGCGTGCGATCATCCTCTGGTTGGTTACCAAAACATCACCCCAGTTTGGATTTCAAGGCATGTATAAGGTGACGGCGACCTCCGAATGGTATTTTTCAAAGCGGGCTTACAGCTTAATCCGTTTGCTGCCAATGGCTATTATCACCCTTGCCGGGCTGATAGCCATACCATTAGTTCCGCTCAACTTAGTCCCTGGCGTTTTGTTATTGGTCTCACTCAATCTGGCTGGAGGCCTGGGGGATGTTGTCACGATTTACTGGCTTTCTCGCAGACCTGATGATGTGCTGATTTTAGATGTCAATGAAGTCGTGCAGGTATTTCATCCTGACAAAGGTGCCCAAGAAATTAAACAATCGGATGCATAAACCAAGGTCAACGACTCAACTGCCAGATCGTTACCAGTTAATAAAAGAGATAAACCTGTCGAAAAGCACTGGCTTGATGGTGGTTCTAAGTATTGCCAGTATCGGGTTGTTCTTTTTGTTTGGGTTTGGGGTGACATGGCTGATGTCATTCATCCGACCGGAGATCATTCAGATCGGGTTTGATTTTAGCATTGGTGCAGGCGGTTTTGGTTCATTGATGCTCTTCTTGATTACCATTCTTGGGATCACCCTGGTGATGGTTTTTGTCCATGAAGCTGTTCATGGGGTCTTCTTCAAAGCTTTCACAGGCGGCAAAATCAAGTATGGAGTCAAAGGTATGTATGCTTATGCAGCAGCACCGGACTGGTATATTTCCAAGCTGCCCTACATGGTCATCAGTCTTGCTCCCCTGGTTACTATAACCTTGCTATGCCTGGTTGCGATTCTCGTGGTTCCAAAAGATTGGTTCCTACCTTTCTTCTTACTGCTGACGATGAATGGATCAGGGGCAGCCGGGGATATTTATGTTTTCTTTTGGCTTTTTGGTCAGCGGGGGGATGTGTTGATCCAGGATTTTGGCGATCGGATGAAGTTGTTTGCACCCGGTGAATCATAAATATTGAAGGTGTTAGCCTTGTTGAAGATTTTTTCTAGAATAATTGATTATCCAAAACGGCCGGTGATATAGCGCTGTGTGCGGTCATCCACCGGGTTTGTAAAGAGGTCTGCCCCGCTGCCAACTTCGATCAATTCTCCTTGCAATAAAAAAGCTGCTTTATCAGCCACCCTGGCAGCCTGTTGAACTGAATGTGGCACCAGCACGATGGTGTAATCCTTTTTCAGCTCCTGCAACGAATTTTCAACCTTAAGCGTCGATATTGGGTCAAGGCCTGAGGTTGGCTCGTCCAATAAGATTACCTCAGGCTGCTGCACCAGGCTGCGTGCCAGACATAAACGCTGCTGCTGCCCGCCTGAGAGAGAATTTGCTGGCTCATCCAACCGATCTTTGACTTCGTCCCAAAGTGCAGCTTGAGTCAAACTGCGTTCGATGGCCTCTTGATGGACTTTAATATCACGAATTCCGGCCAATTCAAAGGAATAGGTCAGGTTACGTTGAATACTGAACGGCAGCACCACGGGCCGAGCAAAAACCATCCCGATTTTTCTACGCAACTGGTTTGTATCCAACTTCTTGTCCAGGATATTAAAATCATCTAATAAAATGCTGCCAGTGGTCATTTTTACGTTGGTGAGGTCATTCAGCCGGTTGATTGTACGCAGCAGGGTGGATTTTCCTCCGCCGGCGGGACCGAATAAAACAGTCATCTGGTTGGCAGGGATGTGCAGGTTGATATTCCGCAAGGATTCGGTGCCATCAGCGTATTCTAGGGAGAAGTTTTCAATTTTGATTTTATCCATCGAGTTCACCACTGCCTTTTTGCCCTGGCGCGAGAGCGGATAATGGAGGCAATTAGATTCATGCCAAGCACAAATATCAGCAGCACAAGAGCGGTGCCAAACTGAATTTGCACCGGCATCCCGGGTACCTGGGTGGAGATCACGAACAGGTGGTAGGGCAGGGCCATGGTTGCATCGGTCAAAGCGGTTGGCAGCCTCGGCAAAAAGAAGGCTGCCCCGGTGAACATGATCGGTGCGGTTTCACCGGCAGCCCTTTCCAACCCGAGGATGACTCCCGTTAAAATGCCGGGCAGTGCTTCAGGCAGGACGATCTTGCGGATCGTTTGCCAGCGAGTGCCTCCCAATGAAATGCTGACGACTCTAAAGGATTGCGGTACAGCCCTGAGCGCTTCTTCTGCGGTGCTGATGATCACTGGCAGAGTCATGATGGCCAGGGTCATAGAAGCGGCAATAATGCTGGTGCCAAACCCTAAAAACAAAACAAATAAGCCCAATCCAAATAAGCCGTAGACCACCGAGGGGATGCCAGCCAGGTTGGTGATGGCGATTCGCACCAGCCGGGTCATCTGGTTATCCGGTGCATATTCTGAAAGGTAAATTGCTGCCCCTAACCCCAGGGGAACAGAAAGGGCAGCGGTGCCAATCGTCAGGTAAATGGTGCCGATAATTGCCGGGAAGACACCGCCTGACCGCATGCCGTCATAGGGTGCCTGGAAAATAAATTCAAAAGAAATCGCTTCTGCCCCCATGAACACGATATATAGAACCACGAGGATGATCAGCGCAATTGTCAACCCTGCCACCACAGCCATCGAGCCAAAGCCGATTTTTTGGATGACCAGGCGCTTTTTTGACGAATGGTTCATGAAAGGATCCGATCTGATCGTTTGGATTGCTTAAAAACCAAAAGTGAGGCGGTTACATTCACGATCAGAGAGATCATGAACAAGATCACCCCGATCAGGAAGAGCATATGATAATGGATACTGCCCTGGGCAACCTCTCCCATCTCTGCAGCAATGGTCGCCGTCATCGTGCGGGTGGGCATGAATAAGGCGTTTAAACTTTTGACCATGATGGGTGCATTCCCGGTGACCATCATCACGGTCATCGTCTCGCCAATTGCCCGCCCGACCCCGAGCATGATCCCGGTCAACACGCCTGACTTGGCGGCAGGCAGCGTCACCCGCCAGATCGTTTGCCAGCGGGTGGCGCCGATCGCCAGTGCCGCATCGCGATAGGAACGTGGGACGCCGTCCAGGGCATCCTCGGCGACTGAGATGATCGTTGGGATGGCAATAGCACCCAATAGGATTGACCCTGTCAGTGCCGTCAGACCAGTTGGTAGGTCCAGCGATTGACGCAGCAGGGGTGCCAGTGCGAGGATGCCGATGAATCCGAGCACCACAGAGGGTAATCCAGCCAGGATCTCGATGATCGGTTTAAGGATTTCGCGCAGACCGCGCGGTGCGATTTCAGCAATATAAATCGCTGTAAATAAGCCGATAGGCACTGCAAAGAGGGTTGCACCAGCGGTGACCAATAATGATCCGCCAATCAAAGGCAGGATTCCATAATAGCCTTCGATGGGATACCAACGGGCAGTTAACATTGCGCTGATTGGTACTTCACCGACTGCAGCGATACCCTCGCTCCACAGGAAATAAAAGATCATCAAAACGAACACAATGGCCGAATACCCGGTTGTCCGGATTGTGCCAGTGATCAAGGCTTCACCGATTTTGGATAATCGGGACTTATCGATAATTTTTTGTGATTTAGGTTTGAGGATATTTACCATAATATAAAAACCAGTTACGGGGCTGTGACGATGAACCCCAATTTGCTGACAATTTTCTGGCCAGGATCAGATTGGACCCAATCGAGAAATTCTTTGATCACGCCCTGAGGGCTGCCGTTGGTATAGGCATACAGATCTCTGGCAATGGGATACGTGCCCTCACTGACTGACTCCATCGAAGGCCAGATGAACGGAGCCTGATCATTTGCTGCTATACCAATCACTTTTACTTCTGGTGTCACATATCCCAGGCCGTCGTAACCGATGGCATTGGGGTTGTCTCGGACTTCAGCGATGATTCCCTCGGAGGAAGGCAGCAGCAGGGTGTAGGGGTCAAATAACTGCTTATTGTTCGGGTCACCAAGGCGCAAAACTTCTTCCAAGAAAAATACATGGGTCCCGGAGTTTGTTTCGCGGGAGGTGCGCACGATTGGCCGGTCTTCACCGCCGAGTTCTTGCCAGTTATTGTACTTTCCGGCATAAATATCTGAGATTTGCTGCATGGTTAATTGGTCAATAGGGTTGCTGTGGTTGACGATCACAGCAACGGCATCGCGGGCAACGACCAGCTCGTAGGGTTCTATACCGATACTGTTTGCTGTGCTGATCTCTTCTGCTTTGATCTGGCGAGAGGCATTGGCGATATCAACGGTATTGTTTAAGAGTGCGGCGATGCCTGTCCCGGATCCGCCGCCAGTGATGGAAATACTGATGTGGGGATGGTCTGCACGATAAGCCTCTGTCCAGGCCAATGCCAGGTTGACCATGGTGTCAGAGCCTTTGATCTCAATATGGGCTTGAGGTATCTGGCCCCCATCTGGTTCTGTCATTGTAGAATTGTTCTGACAGGCTGCCAGCAGGAAGCAGAACAGCATGATTGCAAAAATGTGGATGCGGAATTTCATCCCCTCGATTATAGCTTAAAATAATATTTTGCTTAAAGCAGTTAGCATTTAGGGTAAAATTGGCGCCATGGTTGAAGCATTAACTTCTGTCTTGTCGATCAGGAACTTGCAAGTTTATTATGGTCAGGCACTGGCTCTAAGAAACATCAATATGGAAGTACTACCCCGCCAGGTGACAGCCTTGATCGGCCCTTCAGGCTGTGGAAAATCAACCTTTCTGAGATGCTTGAACCGGATGAATGACACGATTAAAAGTGCCCGGGTTGAAGGAGAAGTCTTATTTGAAGGCAAGAATATCTATCAAGATTATACAGACCTGGCATTTTTGCGTCAGCGAATTGGGATGGTTTTTCAAAAACCAAACCCTTTCCCTCAATCAATATTTGATAATGTTGCTTTTGGCCCGAGGGTAACCGATATGCAGTTAAAAAAATCAGAGCTCGATGATCTTGTTGAGCAAAGCCTGCAGCAAGCCGCTTTATGGGATGATGTCAAGGATGACTTGTCAAGTGGAGCGATGAGCCTCTCTTTAGGGCAGCAGCAGCGTTTGTGCATTGCCCGGGTGCTGGCGGTGCACCCCGATGTGATCCTGATGGATGAGCCTGCATCCGCGCTGGACCCGATTGCAACCGAACATATCGAGGAATTGATTGCGGATTTAAAGCAAGCGTATACGATTGTGATCGTCACCCATAATATGCAGCAAGCCGCCAGGGTTTCTGATCAAACAGGGCTGTTCTGGTTAGGGGAATTGGTTGAGTTTACCCAAACTACGAAAATGTTCACCAACCCCGAAAAGAAGATTTCTGAGGATTACATCTCCGGGCGGATGGGATAGCACTGGATTGTATTGAATCCAGAAGTGAAGGGTTCCTCTCATATTTCAATTTACTAGGATTAAGTTCGTCTTGTGACATGGCTTAATTAATGTTAGAATTTGATTTCCGGAGGGATGGCCGAGTGGACTATGGCGCTTGTCTTGAAAACAAGTGTGGGTTTGCGCCCACCGTGGGTTCGAATCCCTCTCCCTCCGCCTGATTCCAGAGGGGAAAGGCAATAAATTAATATTGGGGAGGTGCCAGAGTGGTTGATTGGGGCCGCCTGCTAAGTGGTTGTTGGGTTTATTGCCCAACCGGGGGTTCGAATCCCCCCCTCCCCGCTGATAAAACTCGTGCCAAATGGTGCGAGTTTTTCTGTCTCAAAGGGGCAGCTCAAACATATTCTATAGATGAGAGCTATATCTATTATCCCTGTGTGAAGAAATTAATTATAATTTTATGGTCATTGATGAAATACTTGTGAAAAAGGTGGTGCTAAATGGCTGATCAATTATTTACAAAAATCCTATCACCACAGAAACCCCCATTTCGTTTTTCATGGTTATGTGTCATATTTTTATTGGACCTTTCTTTTATTGCCTTGTTGACAGCCCCGATGCTCATGCCTGAAAGTTATTCATGGGTCATTCACACGACCAGCGAATCTGCTGCCCAGGGATTGCAAAGTGCCTGGCTGGCACGACTGGGGTTTTTATTGTTTGGACTGGCTGTGTTGTGGCTCGCCAGTTCTGCCAGAGAAACCTGGGCACGGGCAGCCGTATGGATGCATATCGGTTTTGCTGTCATGATGTTGGGGACAGCAGCATTTTCACACCGACCATTTTTACCGGATGTCCCATTCGATGCAGTGGAAGACACTTTACACTCATTTACTGCAATGCTGATGGGTTTTGCGTTTTCACTGGGTGTTTTTGTTCGTTTTTTACAAAGGGACAAATTTGCAGTGGTAGACAGGCTTGTTGACCTGACAGCCCTGGCATCGGCAGTATTTATCCCACTCTTGATGCTGTGGCAGCCTGATATGAGCGGCCTGGTACAGCGGTTGATGTTCCTGGCGGCTTATATCTGGTATGGATTGGAAGCCTGGGGATTGCGGACAACCAGCAACACAGCTTATTCAGGTTGAAGTTTTTGCCAGTTGAGATGGTGCTTAAATACCCTAATAGAATAACCGATGAATGCAACGATGCTTAGTTCGGAAAGTGTCAATGCTGATGCCTGGAACAAGTCGTTGATAATAAGGCAAAACTGATTATCTAGAAGGATCATCAAAGGAATGATTTCTTGCTATCAGGGGCATCTATCGGTATAATCCTCCCTTGTGTTTGATTAAAGAGATGCGGCTGAGCCTGGCAGGCAGGAGAGATGGATTATGGGGGATCGCCGGGTTAAACTTTATTTTAAAAAAATGATTTGATAAGCTTATTTTAAAAAAGGCGAATGATATCCCTAAAAACTGTGAATTTGCATGATTTAATTCAAAATTGGCATGTAAAATTTCATGCTATGGAAATTAGGGTTGGTCTTAAAAGGAATAGTAGTATAGGCGATGTTTGCTGGCATTGATTTTGGTACAAGCAATTCTTCAATAGGTGTTTTTCAATCTGGAAAACTGCAGTTATTTGATCTGGATTCACGGCATCAAAACCCTCATGTGCTGCCCTCGTTCATTTACATTTCAAAGGAGCAAAAGGTTGAGGTTGGTTTGCAGGCAATTGAAACATATCTTGAGCAGGAGACAGGCAGACGCCCAATTTGGGAAAAACGATATCTGGGTGATATGCAGATCACTGTTTCAGGCGGAAAAAACCCGATCGTTTACACGCACGATATTATGGTTGATGTTGATGTCGCCGCCAACGGCCGATTGATGCAATCTATTAAAACTGCATTACAAAATCGTGATTACAAAGGAACTGAAGTTTTTGATCATTTCTATCAAATTGAAGACCTGATTGCGATCTTATTAAGAGCACTGCGGGAAAAAAGTGAATCCAGCTTGCAGCAAGATGTCGATCAGGTGGTGATGGGCAGGCCGGTAAAATTTTCTGATGACCCAGAAGTGGATGCTCAGGCACAGGAAAAGCTGCTTTCAGCAGCTAGGCTGGCAGGTTTCAAGGATATCACTTTTGAGCTTGAACCGATTGGCGGGGCATATTTGTATCATCAGACACAGCCAACCCGTCAGAAAATTTTTGTTTTTGATTTTGGCGGCGGCACACTGGATATGACCATCATGGAAGTTGGTGGAAATCTGCCGCCTGAGACACTTGCCACGCATGGTGTTATTCTTGGCGGCGATGACCTGGCCGCTGCTCTGATGCAGCCCTTATTGAAACTGTTTGGTATGGGGGCTAACCTCAGAGACGGGTTGCCTGTGCCAGCTTATATTTTTGAAAGACTTCATAATTGGAAAAATCTGGTTGAGCTGAGCAAGCCGGAATATGCCAGTATCTTCAAAGAAGGGAAACCGGGCAATGATCTTGTTGGATTAGAACGACTGGAAAAGTTGGTCAAAGAAAAGCAAGGTTTTAAATTATTCCAGGAATTGGAAAAGATTAAAGTTGATCTATCCTCAGAATATTATAAAAAACGTAACTGCTCAGGCTGCCATGCAAAAGAAAGGTCGGGGGTGTGGTGTGGCGGCTTTGCCGCCACACCACACCCCCCATTTCTTCATAAGCTGAGTAGTTACTAAAAAACTACTATTTTTTGAGGGCAATTTAAAGATCAATGAGCTGATTTTACGCTCGCGTTTTGAAGATTTGATCCAGTTTGAGATGCAAAAAATCCATAAATCTATCGAAGAACTGTTGAAGAAAAGCGGTGTTTCGGCTGAGAATATTGATGCAGTTCTAAGAACTGGTGGATCCTCTGAAATACCTGTGGTGATTGAGTGTTTGGCGTCATGGTTTGGTCATGAACGAATCAAAGAGATCAATCCCTTTACGACCATCGTTGGCGGGTTAGCGCTAAAGGCACATGAGCTTTCACTCAATTAAGTTGAAATAAATAAGAATAATTAATCGAGAAATGTACCAGGAACAAACATGAAAGAAATTACCAATCGACGCACCTTTGCCATCATTTCACATCCTGATGCTGGCAAAACGACCCTGACTGAAAAGCTGCTGCTCTATGGCAATGCAATAGATCTGGCAGGCAATGTCCGCGCACGCCGCAACCAGCGCTCAACGACATCTGATTGGATGGAAATGGAGCGGGAACGGGGCATCTCAATCACCTCGACAGTGCTGCAGTTCTCATACCTGGATTACATCTTTAACTTACTGGATACGCCCGGCCACCAGGATTTCTCAGAAGATACCTATCGTACCCTGGCAGCGGTTGACAGTGCAGTGATGGTCCTGGATGCTGCCAAGGGAATTGAACCCCAGACAAGGCGGTTATTTGAAGTCTGCCGCCAGCGGGGAATTCCGATTTTTACTTTCATCAATAAAATGGACCGTCCTTCATTGGGGCCGTTAGCATTATTGGATGAGATTCAAAATATGCTCGATATGGAACCGGTGCCGGTTAACTGGCCATTAGGGGATGGGGATCGATTTAAAGGTGTTTATGATCGTGCTCAAAAAGGGGTCTATATTTATGAGCGGACGGAGCGCAATGAACGTATTGCGCCTGAAACATTCATCCCGATGGATAAAGTATCTGCCAATGGGGTATTCAAACAAGAACAGATTGACCAACTGCAAAGTGACATCAGTTTATTGGACGGTTTGGGTATGCAGTTTGATCAACAAAAAATGCTGGCAGAAAAACAAACTCCGGTATTTTTTGCCAGTGCCCTGACGAATTTTGGTGTCAAGTTGTTTTTAGAAGCGTTTGCTGAGCTTGCACCGCCGCCCCAGCCTTATGAAACGGACCAGGGCATGGTCTCACCAGAAGATGAAGATTTTTCGGGTTTCGTGTTCAAAATCCAGGCAAATATGAACCCCAAGCATCATGACAGCGTGGCTTTTGTGCGCGTCTGTTCCGGTGAATTTGAACGGGGCATGGACGTGATCCACCTGCAGTCAGGAAGGACGTATCGGTTGCAGCGGTCTTATAAACTGTTTGCCAATGAGCGTGAAACGATTGAAAAAGCCTATCCTGGTGATGTGATTGGCCTGCCCAATGCAGCCGGGTTTGGGATTGGCGATACTTTATATGACCAGAAAGCAGTCAGATTCAAGAAGATTCCCCGTTTTCATCCAGAGCATTTTGGCGCTGTTCGCAATTTAGACCCCAATAAATATAAGCAGTTTTATAAAGGTTTAGAACAGTTGGAAACTGAAGGCGCCGTGCAGGTTTTCTTCCAGGTGGATGCACTCAAACGAGAGCCAATCCTGGCGGTGGTTGGTGTGCTCCAGTTTGATGTGGTGCAGGCCAGGCTAGAAAATGAATACCATGTACCTACCGAAGTTGAACGTCTCCCGAATGCTGCTGTGCGCTGGGTGACCGGTGAAAAGAATGAGATTTTGCGCATGGCAGATCGCCAGAGCGTGAATCTTTGCACAGACACCGATGACAAATATGTCGCATTGTTTAGAGAATCATTTTTTGTGGGTTATACAGCGGAAAACTTCCCCCAATTGACATTCACAAAGATGAATTAATTTGAATATCAAACATTAATGGATATTAATATTTTAACTTTTACAATAGTAAGGATTTTTAGTAAAAATATTTTTACTATTAGTTAGGTAAAGGGTTAAATTACTAGAATGTTTAAAAAATTACTGACAGTAAAATTTGTTTGAATTATTCTCAGAACATTTGGTCTTGATTTGTTTTGATTAAGGTATAATTTTGAATATGAGTTCAGAAAATAGTACCACTTCATTTCGCTTAGGAGAATTATTTTGTGGGCCAGGTGGGATAGGTCTAGCTGCTAAATGGGCGAAAATACAAATAGGTGATGAAAAATATTCAATTAATCATGCATGGGCAACTGATTATGATAAAGATACTTGTGATACCTATCGCTTGAATATATGTCCTGATAATCCAAAATCGGTTGTTTGTAAAGATATTAGGAAATTGCAATTGGAAAAATTAGCAAGGATATCTGATATTGATGGGCTAGCATTTGGTTTTCCTTGTAATGATTTTAGTATTGTAGGTGAACAAAGAGGTATTAATGGGGTTTATGGCCCGTTATATTCTTATGGTGTAAAGGTCCTTAAGCAGTTTCGACCAAAATGGTTTTTCGCAGAAAATGTGGGCGGCCTTAGAAATTCAAATGAAGGAAATGCATTCCAAAGAATATTAGATGAGTTTATTCAAGCAGGATATTCCATAACGCCACATTTATATAAATTTGAAAAATATGGAGTACCTCAAACTCGGCATCGAATAATTATTATTGGTATTCGCGATGATATAGATTTAGAATTTCGTGTCCCAGCTCCAAGTAAAATTAATGATTACGAAATTTCATCAAGAAATGCTATTGAAAACCCACCAATTTCACCTGATTCAACAAATAATGAACAGACAAATCATACGATCTCAGTTATTGAACGATTAAAATATATTAAACCTGGGGAAAATGCATTTAATGCTGATTTGCCTGAACATTTAAAATTAAATGTAAAAGGCGCAAAAATCAGTCAAATTTATAAACGGCTCGATCCCAATAAACCTGCATATACAATAACTGGAAGTGGCGGTGGAGGAACACATGTGTATCATTGGAGTGAAAATCGAGCATTAACAAATCGTGAGAGGGCTCGACTACAAACGTTTCCTGATAATTTTGAATTTGTGGGTTCTAAAGAAAGTGTCAGGAAACAAATTGGGATGGCAGTACCACCAAAAGGTGCTTTAATAATTTTTGAGGCTCTTTTAAAAACTTTTTCAGGAATCGATTACAAATCAATTTCACCTAATTTAAGGTATAGTTACAAGCTTTTTGAGAGAAAAGCTCATTTTAAAACCCAGTAAAGAGGTTAATAAATGATAACTAATGATCTTTATGAAAATGTATTAATTCAACCAGTGAAAGAAGGGGCTAACGAATTGTTTATAGTATCTGGGTATGCTACCGCAGCTATGACATTTCATCACTTTCAATCAATAAAAAATCTTGACACTAATATAAGAATAAATTTGATCGTTGGAATGGCACCACAAGATGGATTATCCTTTAGTAATCATTGTGCGTTTAAAAAACTTGTGGAAGAAGATTTTGTTGAGTCTTTTGAATGTAGTTATATTGTCAAGAATCCTCCTGTTCACTCAAAAGTATATATATGGTTATTAAATAATAACCCATTTAAGGGATTTTCTGGTTCTGCAAACTACACCCAAAAAGCATTTGGAAAACACCAGCGAGAAACTTTGAATGAAATTAATGCTGATGACGCATTTCATTATTATGAAAGCCTTATTTCAGACACAATTTATTGTAATAATCCAGCAGCAGAAGATTTAGTCAATATTTTTGATAGAAATTATTATGCAAGGAGGAAAAGAGAAATAGAGAATTTGGACGAATATCAAGATAAGGTTTCTTCACAAATTCATGGATTAGATTTCATTAAAATTTCGTTCCTAGATCGGAATAATACTCTACCAACTCGATCTGGTTTAAATTGGGGTCAACGTCCAGAGAACAATCGTGAACCAAACCAAGCTTATATTCGATTACCAGCAAATATTTATAATACCGATTTTTTCCCAGATAGAACTCAACATTTTACAGTTTATACAGATGATGAGAAAATTTTAATATGTACAAGGGCTCAAGACAATGGTAAAGCGATTCATACACCACATAACAACAGTTTAATTGGAGAATATTTTCGTAATAGATTGGGCTTGCCAAATGGCAGTTTGGTGAAAATTGAAGATTTAGAACTTTACGGAAGAACGGATGTTGTTTTTTATAAAATCGACGAAGAGACTTACTTCATGGATTTTTCTTCACCAAACGATGGATAACATTTCAAGAGAACAAAGAACTAAAAATATGCGTAATATACGCTCGACAAATACTAGACCTGAGCGAATTATTATGGATGAACTTAGAAAACGAAAGATTTATTTTGCAAAACATGCTGCAAAAATATTAGGAAAACCTGATATTGTATTTCGTCGGAAAAAAGTATTAGTATTTGTTGATTCAGATTTTTGGCATGGACATCCAGAAAGATTCCAAATGCCAAAAACTAATGCAGAATATTGGGAAAAGAAAATAAAGAACAATAAAAAACGTGATAAACAAATTACGCATGAATTAATAAAACAAGGGTGGACAGTAATCAGGTTGTGGGATTATGATATTAAACACAATCTGACAAGTTGTGTGAATATTATTCTAAAAAAAATTGGTCGTGAGGAATTAATCAATAATTTTGATAAATGAAAGAAGATATGCACAAAATAAACAGGTATGAGTAGTTAGTATTCAAGAAATTAAACCATTAATTGTAAAAGACCAGCGGAGAGGGAGGGATTCGAACCCTCGGTAGCCGCAAGGGCTACAGCGGTTTTCGAGACCGCCCCAATCGTCCACTCTGGCACCTCTCCGGACTGCAGGCATCCATTATACTCGAATTCAACACCGGTCAGAGCTGTCTGGTCAGAGTTCAATGTGATCCAGGCGGTTGGGGTAGAGGATTGGCGGCATATTTTTAACAGTGCTTAATTTTTCTTGCAGTTTTACGGCAGCTTTTTCTTCCCCGTGAATTAATATGATCTTTTTTGCCTGGCCGGCGACTGAGCTGGCGTAATCCACCAATAAGCCCTGCCCTGCGTGGGCTGAGAACCCGTTAATCGTCTCAATTTGAGCCCTGCAGTAGTAAGTCTCGCCGAAAATGCGAACTTCACGTTCCCGATCTGCGAGGCGGCGGCCCAGCGTGTGTGGAGCCATCCATGAGACGATCAGAATTGTATTGCGTTCATCATGCAGATTGTTCTTAATATGATGCAGGATGCGGCCGGCCTCAATCATGCCCGAAGCGCTGATGATGACCATCGGCCCTTCAAGGTCATTAATGGCCTTGGATTCATCTACGGATCGGGTGTAGGTCAGCATGTCAAAATCCAATGCAGGATGGCGATGTTCCGAAATGAACGTCCAGGTTTCTTGATCAAAGCTTTCAGGGTGTCTGCGGTAGATATCGGAGGCTGATACAGCCAGTGGACTGTCTACAAAAACCGGTACCTTAGGCAGTTTGCCTGCATTCATTAGCTGGTTCAGATAGTACACCAGTGTTTGGGTGCGTCCCACAGAAAATGCGGGAATGATCACCCTGCCGCTGCGTCGGAGTGTGCGTTCAACCACATCTCGGAATTCTAAATATGCCTCGTTGACATCATCATGAGGACGGTCGCCGTAGGTACATTCCATCAGTAAGTAATCGACATCAAAACCTCCGGGCAGCACCGGATCTCGCAACAATGGAAGCCCCGGACGACCGATGTCGCCCGAAAACCACAAACGAACTTTTCTGCTGTTTTCTTCCAACTCTAATAAAACCGCTGCGGAACCCAGGATGTGGCCGGCTTCTAAAAACTGGGCAGTCACGCCTTTGACAGGCTGGAATTTTGCCTCGTAATCTTTCACCTGGAAGAAAGGGATGGTATTGACGGCATCCTGAATAGTGTAAAGTGGTTCAGCAGGGGGCAGTCCTTTCTTTTTCCTTTTTTTATTGAGATATTGGACGTCATATTCATGGATATGACCTGAGTCTTTGAGCATGATATCGGCCAGGTCTCGGGTGGCATGGGTGGTAAAGATTGGTCCTTGGAAGCCGCTTTTGACAAGGTTTGGCAGGTTGCCGCTGTGATCAATATGGGCATGTGACAGGATTACGGCATCAATACCGGCAGGATCGAAAGCAAAATTCAGGTTATCCTCATAAGTCTGTTGCCGCTTCCCCTGAAAGAGTCCGCAATCTAAGAGCAGCCGCTTACCGTTGACTTCAAGCAAGTGCTTGGATCCGGTGACTGTACCGGCTGCACCATGGATTTCTAGTTTCATTTTGTCTCCTGTTGTTTTATTACCTGGATGATGTCTTTGCCAAATCTCTCAAAACGATGCGGCACATCATGCATTTCTTGTTGGAGTTCTGAAGTATTTTCTGGATCTGCCCAGGCAATCCGGTTGAGAACATCCCGGGGCAGGATCACATCGGAAGGCACACTTAACTTTCGACCGATCAATTTTCGCCATTCCCGCAGTGCTTCAATTCTTTCGAGAACAGCATTCTCTGGCCGTTGGTGATGTGGGGGGTATTCTGGTTTAGCAGCCATCCCTGTTTCAACAGCTTGTATCAGTCCCCTGCCATAGCGGTTGAGTGTATGCTGATGAATCCCTGGGAGGTCGGCTAGTGCTTGTCGATCTCGGGGGCATGCATCCGCAATTTTGATCAAAGCCTGGCTGCTGAACACTTTGAAGGCAGGCTTGTTTTGAACCTCAGCTTGTGCTTCACGGAATTCATACAGGCTTTTAAGGACAGCGGCTTTTGCAGGTTTAAGATCCCTGGCACCATGGACCTTCCAAAAGTCCGTTGTGTTTGATTCTGTTGTATCTTCAATGCCCACAATCAACCGCCTGAAGTCTTCAAGTGCCAGATCCCAACGGTTAGATTTTTTTAATGCCTGCCGCAGCTTTTCTTGCAGCGGGATGAGATAGCGGCTGTCCATCCGGGCGTAAGCCAGCATCTCTGGATTCAAAGGCCGTTTACCCCAGTTTGCTCGCTGGTATTTTTTCTCAACCTGGATATTGAAATAAGTTTCAAGCAATGCGCCTAACCCGACGCTTTTTAAACCTAAGGTGCGGGCAGCGATCATCGTATCAAATAAATTATTAAACCTGAATTGATAATCTCGGAACAGGCAGATCAAGTCATACTCAGCAGCATGAAAAACTTTTAAAATCTTGGGTGAATTAAATATTGGCTGGAGGGCCGAAAGATCTGGCAATGCCATTGTATCGATCAGGTAGTCTTTATGCCTCGTCGAAAATTGGATCAGGCAGACCTGTTCCTGATAGGCGTAGAGACTGTTTGATTCTGTATCAACAGCCAGGATGTCTTCTGATGCCAGCTCTTCTGCAACCTCAAACAGGTGCTGGGGTTGGTCAACCCAGGACCATTCAACGTCTTTCAATTTGGTGAGCATGGGATGATTATAGCGTATGATTGAAAATGGCACGAAGAATGTATGGTAGAAAAATCATTGACCTAGGAAGGTGCATGCTATAATTTTTTATTATTCTAGTAACAACTCAGCTTATTTGATAATAGGGGTGTACCCCCGACCTTTCATCTACCGGGCAGCCTGAGCAGTTACTTATCACATATACAAGAAAGGGTTTATCAGTGGAACCAGTTGAAATAAAAATCACTTATTGTGCAGCCTGACACTACGAACCCAGGGCAGTCAGTTTGACTGCCAATCTTTTGGCGCAATGGGGGCAAAAGATTAAAGCATTGGCCTTGGTGCCATCCAGCGGAGGTGTTTTTGAAGTTGAATTGGATGGTAAATTGATCTACTCCAAAGCACAAACTGGACGGCATGCAGATGATGGTGAAGTGGAAGATCTTTTAGAGAAGAAGATCAATCAATGAGTATATTTATAGTGAATGGGTTAATCCGATGAGAGCAGTTTTGCAGCGGGTCAGCCAGGCTAGTGTTGAGGTTAAGGGAAAGATAATTGCCGAAATTGGCCAGGGCTTGTTGATCCTGTTGGGCATTTCCCCAGAAGATGATCCAGAGGTTGCAGCCCATCTGGCTGGGAAAACAGCACAACTGCGCATATTTGAAGATGCTGATGAAAAGATGAACCTTTCCCTGCTGGATATCAGTGGAGAAGCCTTAGTTGTCTCACAGTTCACCTTATATGCTGACACCAGCCGGGGCAGGCGTCCATCCTTTATCGGGGCGGCACAGCCAGATCAGGCAGCACCCTTGGTTATGGCATTTGCAGAACAATTAAAAAAAATTGGTGTTCCTGTACAGACCGGTGAATTTGGCGCGGATATGAAAGTCTCGTTGGTCAATGACGGCCCAGTCACGATAATATTAGAAAATTAACCTACAAGCACCGATCTTACTATATAACGATCAGTGCTTGTTTATCATTTTAATGGGTGAAGTTATTGGATATTATTCACCGTTACCATCAGCAAGCCGTGAAGCCCGCAGTGTGTTTTGCAGCAGCATGGCAATGGTCATTGGTCCAACACCACCCGGAACAGGTGTGATCGCACCAGCTACTTCAGCAGCTTCATCAAAATTCACGTCGCCAACCAGCCGATAACCGCTTTTTTTGCTGTCATCTTCAATGCGGTTGACACCGACATCGATGACGATTGCACCGGGTTTGATCCAGTCACCTCGAACATATTCTGGGATTCCGACTGCGGCCACAAGGATGTCGGCTTCACGGATGATTCCGGGGATATCCTTGGTGCGGGAATGGCAAATGGTCACGGTTGCATTGGCATCGACCAGGAGCAGGCTCACAGGCATGCCAACAATATTCGAACGTCCCAGAACAACCGCATTAGCGCCTTCGAGCTTGGCACCACTGTTTTTGAGCAGGTAGATCACACCCGCAGGTGTTGCGGGGATGAACAATGGCTCCCTGCCCTTTTGAGCCAGGCGGCCGATATTAATAGGGTGGAAACCATCCACATCCTTATGCAGGCTGATGGTGTTCAATACTTTTTCTTCATCTAAACCAGCGGGCAGCGGCAGCTGAACCAGGATACCGTGAATGGCCGGATCATCATTCAACTTTTTCACCAGTATTTCTACTTCTTCCTGGGATGCATCAGCTGGTAAATCATGGCCGATTGAAAGAATATCTGCTTCCTGGCAGGCTTTATGTTTCATCCGAACATAGACTTTGGATGCCGGGTTATCCCCGACTATTACGGTTGCCAGACCCGGTGCTGGCAGTCCCTTTGCCATCCGTTCTTTAACTGTTTGTTTAACTTCTCCCCGCAGAGACTCAGCGATGGCTTTGCCATCAATTAATTTAGCGCGCATTAAACCTCCTAATAGAAATTATGTTGTTGCTTAGGCTACCCTGCTACTGAAATGTCGGTGGTACACACCCAATTTTCTCATATGCTGAGTAGTTACGAAATTGTTAAAAAAATTATACCTGAACAACGATTATAATTTTATCATGATGACATCAAAGCTAACTTCTAAAGCCATGGTCCTGGGGATAGCAGGTGGGACTGGGTCTGGGAAAACCACTTTGGCTGACCTGATCCTGAAAAGTGTTGGGCAGGAAAGAATTGCATATTTGCCGCATGATGCATATTACAGAGACCAAAAACAATTGCCAATTGAAGAACGGGCGAGAGTTAATTATGACCATCCAGATTCGCTTGAAACACCTTTAATGGTTTCGCATATCCAAGAGCTGATCGATGGGAAAGCGGTAGAAATGCCGCAGTATGATTTCACCACCCACGGTCGCCGTAAAGAGACGATGCAAATCAATCCTAAACCAGTCATCCTGGTTGAAGGAATATTGATCTTTGCTGAAAAAACCCTGCGTGATCTATTTGATATGAAGATATTTGTGGATACAGACCCGGATATTCGTTTCATTCGCCGGCTAAAACGCGATATCGAAGAGCGGGGCAGAACGGTCCAATCGGTGATCGATCAATATCTAAAAACAGTGCGTCCGATGCACCTTGAGTTTGTCGAATCTTCCAAGCGATATGCAGATATCATCGTCCCAGAAGGTGGATTGAATGCGGTGGCATCCGACATGGTTATAGCCAGACTGCTGTCTCTGCTAAGCAGGGAGCAGTGAGATGGATGAAGAAAAAGAATTAATATTCGAAGGTGAGTCATCATTTAATGAACAGAATGTTTCACAAAGGCGGATTTCGAAGAAAACACTGAACTTCATTCGAATAATTGTTTTGTTAGCCGTGATTGGGCTGACCATCTTGCTGGTGATCAATCGTGAACGCATCCAAGAATTGCAGGCATTTGGCTATCCTGGTATATTCCTGTTTTCTCTATTGGCAAATGCGACAATCCTCATACCTGTCCCTGGCGTGGTGTTTACCTCAGCCATGGGAGCTGTTTTTAACCCGCTATTTGTTTCAATCGCAGCAGGTACTGGTGCATCCTTAGGAGAACTCTCCGGGTATATGGCTGGCTTCAGTGGTCAGGCGGTCGTCGAGAATAAAAAACGGTATGAGCAGGTGGTCAAATGGATGCGAAAATACGGTGATATGACTATCCTGATGCTGGCATTTTTCCCCAATCCACTGTTTGATCTGGCAGGGTTGCTGGCCGGGATGTTGAAAATGCCGATATGGAAATTTTTGTTTTATTGTGTGATCGGCAAAATATTAAAGATGATGATGTTTGCCTATGCCGGGAAATGGTTGATCAATTTTTTAATAACAATGAAATAAGCAAACCTAGTCTATTTAGGTTGATGTCAACAGGTGTTATCAGGAGAGAAAACGATGAAATATGAACTTGTTGATCAGTATATCGAGGATCATTTGGATGCCAGTATTGATGAGCTTTCACGGCTGTGTGCCCAACCCAGTGTCGCAGCACAAAACCTGGGGATCGAAGATTGTGCCCAGATGGCAGCCAGCAGCCTCAAGGAGCGTGGATTTAACGTCCAGATCATATCAACCGGGGGGTCTCCAGTCGTGTTTGCTGAGCGAAAAGGCAAAAGCAATCAGACCCTGGTAGTTTATAACCATTACGACGTACAGCCGCCAGAACCGCTTGAATTATGGGACTCCCCGCCGTTTGAGCCTAACATCCGAGATGGCAGGCTGTATGCACGCGGAGTCGCTGATAATAAAGGGAACTTCATCAACCGCCTGCATGCGATTGACGCAATCCTGTCAGCAGAAGCCAGTGCGAAGATTGACTTCAGGCTGGTACCTGACCAGACACCGGAAAAAGTGCGCTCACAATTAAGAGCCCATCTGGACAGACAAGGTTTTACTGATATTGAGATCATAGATCTGGGCGGCAACCCAGCAGTGAAAACTGACCCAAATCACCCGGCTGTACAAATGGCGGTTGAGGCTGCGCGGGATGTTTATGAGCATCCAACCCGCATTGTGCCATTGGTAGGCGGTTCAGGCCCGAATTATATCTTCAAGAAATACCTGGATGTACCGATCATTACATCAGGGGCATCTGATTCTGAAAATAAAATTCATGCGCCCAATGAATCGATGAGTCTGGATATTTATGTCAAAGGAGCCAAGCATTTTACCCGGATATTAAGGTTGACGGGTGCTTGATTAAAATTAATTCTAGCTTTTTGCCTTTAAGTTTGATTTTCTAAACGCACTGATTATAAATTTACCTGACTTGCATGTTCGACTGAAAATCTTGCTGAAATTTAATCTGTAATATAATACGCAGGTTGTCTGCTTATAAAACCATTACTTTGAAGGATTTGATTAAAAATGAGTGATTTGATTGAAACGAAGAAAACCAGCACCGTGCTTGATTGGATTATTCGTGTAGTGAAGGGAATTTTTGTAGGAATCGGATTTATCACTCCCGGGCTTTCGGGCGGTGTTTTAGCTGTCGTCTTTGGCATTTATGAGCCTTTGATGCGGTTTTTGGGAAATATCAAAGAAAAGTTTGTTAGAAATTTTATTTTCTTTTTTCCGGTAGGGATTGGCGGGATCATCGGTGTGGTAGCCTTCTCTGCAGTTGTTGACATTGCCTTCACCAGAAATGCTGCATTATTCACCTGGTTGTTCATCGGATTCATTACAGGGACCTTTCCATCATTATTCAAAACCTCTGGCAAGCAGGGCCGAAAAACGTGGCATTGGCTGCTGCTTTCTGTTATTGCTGTTGGCACGGTTTTCTTAATGCAGTGGATGGATGATTTTCATGGCATAAGTCTGCTGCCCTCGTTTGGAAACTGGGTTCTGAGCGGTGCTTTGATCGGGCTGGGTGTGGTTGCCCCAGGTTTGAGCCCGTCAAATTTTTTGATCTATCTTGACTTATACCAGCCGATGGCTGCAGGAATCCGGCAGCTTGATTTTGGTGTAATCTTGCCATTGATGCTGGGCGGCATCTTGGTTGTGTTTGGTTTTGCAAAATTAATCTCGCTGGTGTTTCGTAAACACTACACGATCTTGTATCATATTATCATCGGGGTCGTGGTCGGTTCCACGATTGCGATCATCCCAAGCGGGTTGTTTGGTTGGTCTTTGGCAATGGCTGCGGGTTTGTTTGTTTTAGGTGCTTTGGCATCCTTTGGTTTGGCAAAACTGGATGAGAAATTTGCCCGAGAAGAATTTCTGATTTACCCCGATAAATAATTACCAGGTATTACTCATCCTGAACATGCGTTTATCGTGACCAGCCATCAATAAATTTTACGAAGGATTCCAAGTTAATGCAATTACTGGAGAATTAATGGCTTTGTATGATCAGTTTGCACCGATTTATCAGCGGGGGCCCTATGTGCGGTTCTCTCTTGGGCTGGTTGAGACAATTTTGCCAGATTATTTTGATGAAATTGGCATCACCCCTGCCAAGATTTTGGATATTGCTTGCGGCGAAGGCAGTTTTGCAGTTGCGATGGCACAATCAGGTTACCGCATGACAGGGATAGACCTGTCGCCACAGATGATAGAATTAGCCAGGGCCAGTGCCCGGAAAGCACAGCAAGAAATTAAATTCCATGTTGAGGATATGCGGTCGCTTCCCTTTAAGAAGGAATTTGACCTGGCAACCTGTTTTTTTGACAGCTTGAACTACATGCTTACCGTTGCTGATCTACAGGATGTGTACAAAGGTGCCTTTCGGGCATTAAAACACGGCGGTGTGTTCATATTTGATATGAATACGATTTATGGGCTGGCTGTTGATTGGATGCGTGAGGAGACCTACGTCCAAAACGAAAAGGAAGATTTTATCGAGATTCACCGGCAGTCCTTTGACTATGAAAATCTGATTGCCACGATGGATTTGACCGTCTTTCAAAAACAAGAGGACTTGTGGCGACGCATTGATGAAACCCATCGTGAACGCGGCTACCCGGTGGCAGATATCCAGTTCTTATTGCTTGAGGCTGGGTTTGAGATCATGGGAATGTTTGGAAATTTAGGGAAAAGATCTGAACTTCAAACGACATCACCTCGGGTTTGGTTCTCAGCCCGTAAGCCATAGGCAGGCCAGATTTTGAGAATTGCTTATCAGCATTTACTTGCCCTGACTTACTGCTGATGTTATGATTTGAGGGGTGGAGGCATTTTGAACGATCTGACCCGAAAAAAACGCACCCGAAAATTTTTGTTATTGGTGATCTTGATCACACTACCCTGTTATTGCAGCGGGTTGGTAGTTTTGCGGATTAACCAGGCACAAGCTGGCACAACACCGACTGCAACTGCAACAACGACGCGAACCCCAACTGTGACACAAACACCATTTACGATGCTGACGCCGTCGATCACAGCCTCACCAACAGTGACCCGGACACCTACGCCGACACAATCACCGACCCCGACCTCCTCACCGACGGTTTCGCCTACATTTACGCAAACACCAACAACCGAACCCCCCACACTGACTTTTACACCAACTTCAACCTTCACACTCTCGCCAACTCCCTGATTAATAAAACAAAAGGTTATGGATGAGCATATGACTGACTTATTACCATTTTTAAAGCAAATGATCACTGCCCCCGGGCTTTCGGGATTTGAAACCCCAGTTCGGGAGATCATCGAGGATGCATGGCGGCCACTGACAGATGAACTGGCGGTCAGTAAAATCGGCAGTTTGCATGGGTTGAAACGAGGTCATGCAGTCGAACCACATAAAAGGATATTAATATCTGCCCATATGGATGCTATCGGCATGATGGTTACGGATATCGTTGATGGCTTTTTAAGAGTAACCGGGATTGGCGGCATCGATCATCGTATTTTGCCAGGGCAGCCAGTGATGGTCTTTGGCCGGGAAAATTTACCCGGGGTGGTTGTTCAGCCGCCTGCTCATCTCTTGCCAAAATCACTGGATACCGGGCCGGTTGCGATGAAATACTTGCTGATTGATACCGGTCTGCATTCCCAGGATGTGGTTGAGAAGGTGCGGGTTGGTGATCTTGTGGCTTATGATCAGGTTCCGCTTGAATTGACTGGTGAAGCGCTGGCTGGCCACAGCCTTGACAACCGGGTGTCTGTGGCTGCCCTGACTTTGTGCCTGGGTGCATTGAAGAACCGGGTTCATGATTGGGATGTCTGGGCTGTAGCCTCTGCACAGGAAGAGGAAACACTGGGAGGTGCAAAGACCTCACCAATGGATATTCGCCCGGATATGGCCATTGTGATTGATGTTTGTTTTGCGAAAAGCCATGGGTCAACGGATTGGCAAAACCTCCCCTTTGGTGAGGGGGTCGGGTTGGGATTTGGTCCGAACATTCACCCGGCATTGTACGAAGCGATAGAAACCACAGCGAAAAAGCTTGAAATTCCCTATCACCAGGATTTGATGCCCAGGATGTCAGGCACGGATGCCATGGCGCTCCAGGTGGTGGCTGAAGGAATTCCCTGTCTAGTTTTGGGGATACCACTGCGTTATATGCATACACCGGTGGAAACAGTTTCACTGAAAGACGTTCGGCGGGCAGGCCGTTTGATGGCTGAATTTATTGCTGATCTTAAACCAGATTTCTTAGAAAAGATTGATTGGGAAGCGTAACCCATGGAAAAACAAATCTCACAAATCGTAGATAACATGCCTAAAATCAATCAAGCACAGTTAGAACTATTAGAAAAACTTTGCAATGCTTCCGGTGTGTCGGGTGATGAGTATGAGGTTCGCCAAATTATTCTAGAAGCTGTCGGATCGTTTGCTGATGAAGTCAAAACCGATGCTCTGGGGAATGTGTTGGTGCACAAAACTGGCCAAGGGAAAAATCGGGTTAGAGTCATGCTGGCAGCCCATATGGATGAAGTTGGTTTCATGATCGTTAAAAAGCATGAGGATTCTCAATTTCAATTTGACATGGTTGGCGGGATTGATGAACGCCAGCTGCCAGGTAAAGCTGTATTGGTCGGCCGGGATCATCTGCCCGGTGTGATAGGCGCAAAACCCATCCATATGACAACTGTCAGTGAGCGAAAAAATAAAATTGGTGTGTCAGATTTGCGTATAGACCTAGGTCCAGACATTGGTGACAAAGTAAAACCAGGCGATCGGGCAACCTTTGCCACAAGATTCTCCCAGCTAGGACCAAGTTTGCGGGCAAAAGCTTTGGATAATCGTTTTGGTGTGGCGATATTGATTGAACTGCTTAAACAAACTTATGAAAGCATTGACCTGCTGGCAGCCTTTACCGTTCAGGAGGAAGTCGGCCTGCGAGGTGCTCAGGTTGCAGCTTATGCTTTCCAGCCAGACCTGGCTGTGGCAGTCGATTCAACCCCGGCATACGACCTGCCGCACTGGGATGAAACCGATGAAAATGACCAATATAATACCCGGCTGGATGCAGGTCCGGCTGTCTATGTGATGGATCGGGCGACAATTGCTGACCGCAGGCTGGTGAAATGGTTAACAGGAACAGCACAAAAAATGTCTTTACCGTACCAAATTCGCCAACCCGGCGGCGGCGGCACAGATACCGGTGCCATTCATAAAACTCGCCAGGGTATCCCCAGTATATCGGTGTCTGTACCATCACGTTATGCACACAGCGCTTCTGGCATTGGCCGTATCAAAGATTGGGAAAGCACGCTGCAATTATTGTTTGCATCTTTAAACCTTGTCTCAGAAGACCTTGTATCCGGCGAACGGCGGGATTGAGCGATGAAAATTAACTACCAAAACATCTCAGGAGTTATTTAATGAAATCATTAATAAAAAAACTAGTTGAAACAACCGGACCTTCTGGTTTTGAATACAATATTCGCGATGTGATCCGCGCAGAAATTGAAACCGCAGCAGACGATATTCGTGTGGATGCAATGGGTAATTTAATTGCTAAAAAAGGCACAAGATCTAAAGACGGCATGCGTGTGATGATTTCAGCCCATATGGATGAAATCGGATTAATGGTCACACATGTTGATAAAAATGGTTTTGTCCGTTTTACTAATATCGGCGGCATCAATCCTCTTTCCTGTTATGGCGGGCGGGTGACATTTATGGATGGTACCCGCGGTGTGATCGGGATGGACGGTATTGAGAAAGGAAAAACGCCAAAATTATCTGATTTCTTTATAGATGTGGGGGCATCAAATAAGGAAGAATGTCCTGTTGGCGTTGGGGATGTGTGCGGCTTTGAGCGAGGTTTTTTAGATCTTGGCAAGCGCCTGGTCGCCAAGTCAATGGATGACCGGATCGCAGCTGCCATTACAGTGATGGTGCTTAAGAAGCTTGAAAAGACACCGCATGAAGTTCATTTTGTCTTCAGTACGCAGGAGGAAGTTGGGATTCGAGGAGCCATGACAGCTGCCTATGGGATAGATCCTGAAGTGGGGTTTGCTGTGGATGTGACACGCAGCGGAGACACGCCCAGGGTGAGTGATAAAATGGCTACGGCATTGGGTGATGGCCCGGCAATCAAAGTCAGGGATTCCAGTTTCATTGCAGACCCACGCTTGGTTGATTGGATGGTCAAAAGCGCTGAAAGCGCAAAAATTCCTTACCAGCTTGAGGTCCTTGAAGCTGGGGGCACTGACGGTCGGGCAATCCAACTGACACGGGCAGGCGTCCCTGCTGGCTGTGTTTCGATAACCTGTCGTTATATCCATTCTCCTTCAGAGATGGTAGACTCGGACGATGTTGAAAATGCTGTTAAACTATTACTTAAATTACTCGGTGAGCCCATTCACCTTTCATGAAGCTTAGAAAGGAAATAAACCGATACTTGCGTAAAAGATATTATCACCTGATTCTTGGGGTTATTTTGGCTGCTGTCCTGGCGGGCTGCAATGCCCTGCCTTTCGAGATTCCCTGGCTAATGGAAGGTGACCCAGAACCGACGCTTTCACCTGGGCAGGTGAATGAAATCACCCCAACACCAGAAGTTCCAATGATAGATGAACAGGTTCCTGCACCGATTACAGAATTAACCCTGTGGGTGCCGCCAGAGATGGATCCGGCGCTAGAGATAGAATCCAGCCGGTTGTTCGCTGAACGTTTGGAAGCCTTTTCAGAAGCGCATGATGACCTGGTTATTAATGTCAGGATAAAAGCGGCCAGCGGCGTGGGCGGCTTGTTAGACGCACTCACAGCAACCCACAGTGCAGCTCTGGATATTGTGCCGGATCTGATCGTGCTTTCTCGGCCTGATCTTGAATCTGCAGCGTTAAAGGGCATCATTTTCCCGCTCGATGGGTTGACTGAGATTCCCGATGATACCGATTGGTATGGTTTTGCCCGGGATATGGCATTAATTCAGGGAAGTACATTTGGGCTGCCATTTGCTGGCGATTCATTAGCCCTGGTTTATCGGCCAAGTGAGCTCCAAGGTTTGCCTAACAGCTGGGCGGGTTTAATTGATGATGGTGTGGAACTGGTCTTTCCTGTTGAAAGTGACCAGGCATTATTTCCCCTGTCGTTATACCTGGGTGAGGGCGGTGTAATTCAAGACAGCCAGCGTCGTCCTGTTTTGGAAGCTGAACCACTAGAAGCTGTATTCGGGCTATTCCAGCAAGGTGTCGAATCAGGTGCCTTTCCTGCCAGACTCAATCAATACCAGACGAGCAGCCAGGTTTGGTCTGCCTTCATGAATGAAGAAGAAGACCTGGTTGTGACCTGGTTCTCGAATTATTTAAAAGAAGGCCCAGCTGATGCAGCGATCATGACGTTGTTTCCGATGAATGATGAGGCCGTTTCGCTGGGCACAGGTTTGGGTTGGGCTGTGGCCTCACTAGATGAATCGAGACGACCGGTGGCAGTTGAACTGGCTGAGTTCTTGGTCCAGGCGGAATACCTGGCAGAGTGGACATTGGCTGCGGGCTATATCCCGCCAAGGCCTACAGCTTTAGAAACCTGGCAAAACCAGGCGCTGCGCATTACACTCAACCAGGCTGCAATAATGACGAGACTCAGACCTGCCAATGATACGATCACCAGCATAGGGCCGATTCTTCGTGAGGGAACCCGGCAGGTATTGCAAAACCAGTTAAGCCCGGCAGAGGCTGCTCAGGCAGCAGTGGACAGCTTTGAGGACTAAAAATGCCTGTCCACGATGACGATCAAGCTATACCTAATTCTAATCTTCGACAACATTGGCCGTTAGTTGGTTTAATGATGGTTGTACTGACAGTTTCTATCCTGGCATTTCAAAGCCCGATTGCCCAAAACCGGGGTGAAACAACACCCCAGGCTGATGAAACGCCTGGAGAAATCCTCATCTTGAACGATGCAGGTTATCCTGCAGAAACGCCTGACGCTGATGAACAGGCAATGGCACCAGAGGAAATTGGGTATACAGATGGGATCATCTTTTGGAGTACGATATTGGTTTTGATCCTGCTGGTGGGCACGATTCGTGAGATGATCCACCGAAAAGGAATCTAAAATACACTAATCATGGGTGAGGATTTTGATGGCTGATCGACTACAAGAATTTTCAAATTACCGCGACCAGATGAATAAGCGCATTAAAGCGATTGAACACCTGGGGATCAAGCGGTTTTTCAACCTCGATACTGCTGCCTATCATGATGACGCATTGGACAGCAAGACCAAAGAGTTGTTAGGTCTGGTCGCGTCAATGGTTCTGAGATGTAATGAGTGTATCGATTATCATATCATCCAATGTGTCGATGCAGGCTGGTCTGATGCAGAATTGTATGACGCCTTTAATGTTGCACTGGTGGTTGGGGGGAGTATCTTGATCCCGCATTTACGCCACGCAGTCGAAACGCTTGACCTGTACCACAAACAATCAAATACTGAAGTCTGAACCAATCCAATAACCTTTTTCATCTGTTTTGATGCCGTTGGTATGGTCCACGTGCATCTCATCTTCAAGACGATCCAGCCGTTTCATCACCTGCTGCAAAGTCTTGCCCATTGTGTCAGGCAAGAGGTCATGATGTAAGTCCGGACCTTCCGATAAGAGTTTACCGGATCGTTTAACGACCTGGCCAGGGATGCCGACGACAACGGAATCAGCAGGTACAGCCTTAACGACCACTGCATTGGCACCAATACGGCTTCCGGTGCCAATCTCGATATTACCCAATATCTTTGCCCCAGCACCGACAACGACAAAATCGCCGACAGTAGGATGTCGCTTGCCTTTTTCAAGGCTGACCCCGCCCAATGTGACACCATGATACAGTGTGACATCATTGCCGATGATGCTGGTTTCACCAATCACGACCCCCATGCCATGGTCGATAAAAAAACGTCTACCAATCTCAGCGCCAGGATGAATTTCAATCCCGGTGATCCAGCGGGCCAATTGGGACAGCCACCTGGCCAATAAACGTAACTTCATCCGCCATAACCAATGTGAAATGCGGTAAGCCCAGATGGCATGCAGCCCTGAATAATTGACCAGTACTTCTAACCAGTTCCTGGCTGCAGGATCTCGTTCTAATGCACAGCGAATATCTTCATTTATTGCTTTAATCAATCCAATCTCCTTAGTGGTTTCATGATCAATATGACTGGTGTAAGGAAAAGTTGTTGTGGGTTCCATAGAATTTTACTTTCAATCGATTAATTTCGTAAATCATCGTAAATTGGGGTGCTGAGATAACGCTCAGCAAATGAAGGAATGATGACCACGATCAACTTGTCTTTATTCTCAAGTCGTTTAGAAACTTGCAGAGCAGCCCAGGTGGCGGCACCTGAGGATATCCCAACGGGCAAACCCTCTTCAGAAGCCAGACGCCGGGCAATGTCAAAAGCGTTTTCACCGGTGACAGGTATGATTTCTCCATAAATATCAGTATTGAGAATTGATGGGATAAACCCGGCACCAATGCCCATGATTGGATGCGGACCCTCCTCGCCGCCTGATAGAACTGGTGATTCTGCTGGTTCAACAGCGATAATTTCAACTTCAGGTTTTAGTTCTTTTAAGGCCTCACCTGTACCTGTGATCGTGCCCCCTGTGCCAATTCCGGCGATCAAAATATCCACTTTGCCGTCGGTGTCACGCCAGATCTCTTGAGCTGTCGTCTGCCGGTGAATGTCAGGGTTGGCAGGGTTGGCGAATTGATTGGGCATAAAGTATCTTGAGTCAGATGCCACCAGCGATTCTGCTTTGGCAATGGCACCATTCATCCCTTGTTCAGCAGGTGTGAGGATCAATTCAGCACCCAGGACTTTCATCATCATCTTGCGCTCAAAACTGACCTTTTCTGGCATGATGATCACACAGCGGTAACCGCGGGCAGCGGCGGTAAAAGCCAGCGCAATACCTGTATTCCCACTGGTAGGCTCTACGATGATACTGTCAGGATTAAGCAAGCCTGCTTCTTCTGCCGCATTGATCATCGCAACACCAATCCGGTCTTTAACGCTGTGGGCGGGATTAAAATATTCAAGTTTCAATACAACATCGGCATATCCGTCTTGATTCAAACGGTTCAATCGCACCAGGGGTGTATTACCAATGAGTTCGGTGATGTCATTATAAATTTTCATATTTCCTCTCTAAATTGTTTTCTTACGGTCAAAGATAATTAAATTAAAAACCAGTCTTTTGTAAATAAAAAGCGGCAAATGGCATATTCCGCATCTTACGAAAATTGCGGGGTTGTCTGCCGCCCAGAAAGACTGGCTGTGATTATTATTCCAGTTAAGCTGCCTGAGCGGAAGTTACTGACCCCGCCTCAGACACAAGCAGATGAACATATAATTTCTCCGATTTATTATGATGATAATTATCTAAATTATATTGCAAATTAAGGTGGAGTCAAGGCGTTGTACTTACCTAGAGTTTTGGTATGGTTGATCAGCCTAAACACACCCATTTTAGGTACATTAATTTCAAAGCCATCTCCGTTATAATTGTCGCCAATGAATGTGAGGAGGTAAGCGGATGAACGACCGATTAAATCAATTGGTACACTTACTAGATCAGTCAAATCTAGCAGCATTGGCTTTTAACCCTGGACCTTCCTTATCGTACCTGACAGGGTTAAATTTTCACCTGATGGAACGCCCGGTGGTATTGTTTGTGACTCAAAACGGGAAATTGGCTTTCGTTATACCTGAATTGGAAAAAGGTAAACTGCAGGGTTTGGCTGGTGATTTGGCAGTTTTTGCTTATGGCGATGATCCGCAAACCTGGCAAGATTATTTTCGACAGGTTGTTGAATATTTGTCAATTGATCATGTGAGTATTGGGGTAGAACCAGCACGATTAAGATTTTTAGAAGCTCAATTCATCAGTAAGGCAGCGCCTGGTGCAGATTTGGTGGACGCTGATTATCTTGTGTCAGAATGCCGGATGATCAAGAAAGATGATGAAATCAAAAAAATGCGTCAGGCAGCCGTCATTGCCCAAAATGCGCTGATGGCTTCATTAAAACAAGTCTACCAGGGCATCACTGAAAAAATGCTGGCAAATCTCCTTGTAATAGAATTGCTGCGGGCAGGATCTGATTCTGTGCTGCCATTCATGCCAATTATTGCCATGGGTGAAAACAGCGCCAACCCCCATGCAGAACTTACAGAACGGTCGTTGACACCCGGAGATATTATTTTGATTGATTGGGGGGCTGCCTTTGAAGGATATTTTTCAGATATTACGCGTGTCTTCACTTATGGTGATGTAAGCAAAGAATTATTGCGGATTGTCAGCATTGTCGCTGATGCAAACCAGGCTGGTATAAAAGCCGTAAAGTCGGGGGTTTATGCGGGTGTGGTTGATCAAGCAGCCAGATCCGTAATCAAGGATGCAGGTTATGGTGATGCATTTATTCATCGGACCGGTCACGGCTTAGGTATGGAGGCGCATGAACTGCCTTATATTTATGATGGCAGCCAGGCCCTTTTGCAGCCCGGGATGACATTTACCATCGAACCTGGTATTTACCTGCCAGGTCTGGGCGGCGTGCGGATTGAAGATGTTGTGGTGGTGACAGATGTGGGATGTGACTGCCTGACCGACCTGCCGCGAGCTGTTAGTTCAATCGAAGATTTTAATGGTTGATGAGGCAGGTTTGAATGTCCCGTGATCTGAAAATTGTCTCTGCGGCGATGCTTACCTGGGGTTTGGGCGAGGGGATGTTCTTTATTTTCCAGCCACTGTATATTCAGGAGTTAGGGGCAAATCCTATTTTAATTGGCTCAATTTTAGGTGTCACAGGTTTGGTGATGGCAGTCGCGCAGATTCCTTCGGGATACCTTGCAGACCGGATAGGGCGGCAGCCATTGATGCGGTTCTCTTGGGTATCCGGGGTGGTGGCAACCTGGGTGATGGCCCTTGCACCTTCACTGCCGTTCTTTGTGATTGGTTTGTTATTGTACGGTCTCACATCATCTGTGATGGCGCCATTAAATACCTATATCCAGGGTGCTCGGGGGAATTGGACAGTGGGAAAAGCGGTCAGCTTTGTTTCTGCATCCTATAATATCGGTGGAATCATTGGCCCAATGATTGGCGGCTTGGTGGGGGAAATGTACAACTTGCGAACGGTTTACTTTGTGGCAGGTGGGATTTTTATAATTTCAACGATGATCCTTTTCATTGCCGATAAGCAGCCGGTTGTTGCAGGTTCCATAAAGGCGGGAGAATCTAGCTTGCTGCGGAATAAAACTTTTATTGGAATGCTGGGATTAGTTTTTGTTGTTATGGTGGCGACGACAATGCCCCAGCCTCTGGCAGCAAATTTTCTGCAAAATCAGCGTGGATTAAATTTAAACCAAATTGGACAGTTGGGATCCCTGGGCGCCCTGGGCAGTGTTTTATTAATGCTCATATTTGGCTATTGGCAGGTCGGTACTGCGCTGGTTGTGGGCCAGGTAGGTTTGGTGCTGTTTGCTCTGCTCCTATGGCAGGGGGGGAGCTTTTTATGGTATGGGCTGGGTTACTTGTTTTTGGGAGGTTACAGGTTATGCCGGGCGATGACCGTTGCATTGGTCAGGCCTGTCGTACGGGATCATGAGGTTGGATTGGCTTTCGGCCTGGTGGAATTCTTAAATTCGATGGCATTTGTGATTGCCCCAATTATCGCCGGGTTTTTGTATGATTGGCGGCCGGTTTCTATCTTCCAGGTTGGATTGTTGGCCTTATTGATTTCATTGGTATTCAGTTTGTATTATTTACACCGGGGAAAAAGCAAGTCGTTTAATAAAACATTGAGTTAAAAGGATGAAAACATATGAACTTAGAATTTGTGCAATTTACCGCAGGGCCATTATCAAATAATGTTTACCTGCTGGGAGATCACGATGACGGCACGGCTGTTGTGATTGACCCAAGTTTTGACAGTGATGACGTGCTGGTTCGGGCAGAATCTTTAGGCTGGCAGATTACCCAGGTTTGGCTCACCCATGCTCATTTTGACCATATTGCTGGTGCAGGAGAAATTTCTCATGCGTATACACCACCATTGCCTGTTGGTCTACATGCGGCAGATCTGGGTTGGTACCAGGCGGAGGGCGGAGCAGATAAATTTGGCATGTCCATTTCTGCCTTGCCAGACCTCAGCCTTAATTTTGAAGATGGTATGGCATTAAGCCTTTCAACCAGCGGCCTGCCTGTGGTGAAAGTGCTGCATGCACCAGGTCACAGCCCCGGCCATGTGATGTTTTTCTGTGAATCACTGGGGGTTCTATTCTGCGGTGATGTAATATTCAGGGAAGGGATAGGGAGGACTGATCTTGCTGGAGGCGATCATCAGGTACTTTTAGAAAGTATCCGCCAACAGGTATTAACTTTGCCCGATGAAACCTTACTGCTCCCCGGGCATGGCTCAGAAAGCACTGTAGGTTATGAGCGACAAAACAATCCGTTTCTAATGTAGAAAGGGCGGCATCTGGCTTCGATATCAAGACACTTATTGAGCCGCCCTTTTAATAAAATTTTATTTTGCGTATTCTGTTGCCCGGCTCTCTCGGATGACAGTGATGCGTATCTGCCCCGGATATTGCATTGTTTCTTCTATTTGCTGGGCAATGTTCTTGGCCATGCGGTTGGCTTCAACATCATCGATCTCGTTCGGCTTAACGATGATGCGGACTTCACGACCTGCCTGGATGGCGTAACTACGGTCAACACCTTCGTAGCTGTTGGCAATATTCTCCAAAGAGCGCAGCCGCTTGATATATTGTTCGAGGTCCTCACGTCTTGCACCAGGCCGGGCACCCGAGATGGCATCAGCTGCCTCTGCAATGACTGCTTCAACGGATTTCTGGTCGATCTCATGATGGTGTGAGGCAATGATATTGACGACCTTATTACTTACCCCATGGCGTTGGGCAAATTCTGCCCCAAGCTGTGCGTGGGTACCTTCTGTATTATGATCCATTGCCTTGCCCAAATCGTGCAGAAGGGCACCGGCTTTGGCAATCTCAACTTCAGCCCCCAATTCTGCTGCGATGACACTGGCTATTTTGGCAGTTTCAACGGCATGGGCAAGCTGATTTTGTCCGTATGAGGTGCGGAATTTAAGGCGACCCAATTTCTTGAGGATTTCCTGATGAAGACCGGCGACGCCGGCATCATAAGCTGCCTGTTCACCTGCATCGGCAATATCTTCCTCTATTTGTATTATTTCTTCGTTGATGATATTTTCGATGTTTGCGGGATGAATTCGACCATCAATGACCAGACGTTCGAGCGCACGGCGGGCGATTTCTCGCCGAACGGAATCAAAGCATGAGACGGTCACCGCTTCTGGCGTATCATCAACGATCACATCCACACCTGAGATCTGCTCAAATGCGCGGATATTACGGCCATTTCGGCCGACAATTCTGCCTTTCATCTCTTCATTGGGCAGGTTGACCACAGAAGTTGTCACTTCAGCAACCTTCTCTGAAGCAACCCGCTGAATGGAATCTGCAATCAATTCACGGGCACGGGCATTGCCTTTTTCACGGGCTTCGCTTTCAATTTGTCGGATGATGCGTGCCATATCTACACGAGCTTCTTTTTCGGTCTCCTGCAATATGACTTCACGGGCTTCATTGGTGGTCATTTGAGAGACTCGCTGAAGTTCTTCCATGATCTCACTGTGCATCTGTTCAATTTCATTGGCACGTTTATCGATACTTGATTGGCGTTTGTTCAATCGCACTTCACGTTCCTCGTATTTTTCAAGCCGCAGGTCAAGTTCATCTCTTCGCTTTTGCAGGCGATCATCCTCTTTATTCAGTTCGATTCGCCTTCGGTTGAGTTCTTCTTCAGCCTTTTGGGTGATCCTGAGGGCGTTATCTTTGGCTTCCAGTTCGATTTCCCTGGCTTTTTCCTTTGCCTCCGTAATGATATGATCGGCTTTAAGATTTTGTTCTTTGCGTAAGCGGACATCCTGGGATTGTTTGATCAGGTAACCGGTCACACTTCCAAGAAGGATTCCACCTGCAAGGATCAGGATTAATATAATTGGGTCAATATTCATTATCACTCCATTATTAAATTAGTATTCTGGTGCTCTGGTGTTGGTATAGAAAATTCTAACCACAACCGATCTACTGTTGGCCTGACAATGCCGTATCTAAACCCGCGCCGTCTTAAAAACCCGCTGACTTTTTTATAAAAATCAGGTTGTGGTTCATGTTGACATTGTTTGGCTTTCTTCGTGCCTGCCTGGTATGCTAATTCATTTTCGTCAGCACCAAATTCTTCAAGCGCCAGTGAAATTATTTCGTCTGCTACGCCTTTCAAGCGAAGTTCATGAGTCAAGAGCTGGTGGCTGCGCGGCCTGAATTCATTTCGGTTCTCAATCCATTGACGAGAAAAATCGAATTCATCCAGGTATTGTTTCTCAACCAGTTTTTCGATCGTATTATCGATGACATCTTGCTCGAACCCTTTTTGATCGAGTCGACGCCGTGTTTCATTGATTGATCTGGGGCGATGATGGATGAATTGAAGCGCTTTCTGAAAGGCGACCTCGCAGGTATCTTCCTTTTGCAGCTTACGAATTTCTGCCTCTGAAAGTTTTCGGCCTGGTTTTAACCAAGCGGCAACAAATCTTGAAAGCCCAAAGGCAAATTCACCATCCAGGTAAATATTGACTCGCTGATGGTTTCTCCTTTGAACTTTAATGGCAGTGACTTCTTGATCCATCACACCTATCTTAAAATAATACAGCCGCAACTCTGCCTGCGCAGCTGCGGCCGTTATATCAGCAAGTCTCCTTATGTGGCTTTGATGGTGTAAAGGATAGTGATCAGGTAGTTCAGAATACCAAAAGAATCATCTTCTTGGTTTCTTAAAGGTTTTTAAATCAGACCTGATGTAAAATCTAATCATTTCTATCCTGTACTAATAATGACAATCATTTTCTTGTGCATCT
Organism: uncultured Candidatus Brevefilum sp.; assembly: GCA_964497065.1. GTDB lineage: Bacteria > Chloroflexota > Anaerolineae > Anaerolineales > Anaerolineaceae > Brevifilum. The sequence goes on from CAZCBW010000002.1 coordinate 53,746, forward strand.
TGTTGCACTGAGTTGAATTATTGATGTCACAATTTTTTAGCAATGCCAGCCAGGGTGCCGGCGAAAAAATTCGTTCGGTTCTTTTTGATATCCAGTTCGCAGCCGCAATTTTTGTTGGGCGGCAGATTTTTTGTTGTTCATCGATAAGCATACGCTTATCATACGATGATAATTATACAATAAAAAAATTATTAATGAAGGTGCGATGAGAACTGATATTTTTCATACAAGTTTTTGATTTGCACTTCGTATTTAAGGTTACTTTTGGATAATCAAGCAACTCATGTTAAAATAAAGATTATGGATAATCACACGGAAATTAATTCACATAATTATTTAACCAGTGCAAGTTATCAAAGGCATCGCAGGCAAAGAGTTTGGCAGGTGTGGCTGCCGGTGTTTGCAAGCACCCTGATCATGCTTGTCATTGGATGGCTGGTGATCAGGTCAGCCTCCGGCACCGAGCCGGGCGGACCAGTTTCTCAATGGGCTGACCTTTCTATGATTTGGTTAATCATCCCAGTTCTAGTTTTCGCCTTTGCTTTTGTATTGTTATTAGGCAGCATGGTTTACTTGCTGGCTAGGTTATTGAAAGTTCTCCCTGGGGTTACTGGCCCGGTTCAATTTTATGCCAGTGTTATGGCGGAGCAAACATCTATCTGGATGAATAAATTGACATCTCCGTTGATTGCTGTTAGCAGCACCAAAGCTGGTGCAAAAAGAATACTCTCTGGAATATTTGGAAGACAGCGCTGATAATCAAAAAATTAGTTATTAAAGAGGATTGAACAATTTTCCCAAACAAAAAATTATTCATTAAGCTGCAATAGAAAGAGGAAATAAAATGGATCAAAGCTGGAAGACAAAATCACTGATATTTGGTACGGTCATCGGAGCAGCGGCTGGCGCAGTATCTGCATATCTATTGATTAAGCGTGCGGAAAGTGAACATCAGACTCCGAAATTATCACCTGGTGAAGGCATCCAGGTAGGGCTGGCAGTGCTTGGTTTAATGCGCATGATTGCTGGTTTCGGCAGTGATTGATATTTCTCAGTTATATTGGCATAGTATTTGTTTGACATAATTTTCCTGGGCACTTCTGCCTCTGCCCCTTCTGTACATCGTGGGCTGTCATCCTTATTGGTACAGCATGAAGAATTTCGCTTCCTGGTTGACTGTGGGGAAGGAACCCAGCGGCAAATTCTTCAATCAGGCATCGGCTTTAAACGCATCAGTCATGTGTTATTAACACATGGTCACCTGGACCATATCCTGGGTTTGGGCGGCCTGATCTCTACATTCCTGCGCTGGGATGTTATTGAAGAGATAGAAATATTTGGCACACGGCACACTTTAGACAGGGTTCATGACTTGATCTTTGGTGTGGTACTGCGCGGTTATCATGGGCCACCCCCTGTTATTTTGCATGAAGTCGAGCCCGGCATTTTCTTTGAGACCGAAAAATTTAATATCACGGCCTTCCCTGTTGAGCATCGCGGCGCCAATGCCCTGGGATTCCGGTTTGAAGAACACAGTCGTCGTCCCTTTTTACCAGAAGCAGCGGAAGCGCTGAAGATTCCCCCTGGCCCATGGCGGCGCGACCTGGTTAATGGTAAACAGGTGACACTGCCTGATGGACGTGATATCATGCCAGACCAGGTTTTGGGTGAAGCGAGACAGGGGACCTCACTGGTAGTGGTCGGTGATGTTGGTAATACTGCCAAATTATTGCCTTATGTTGAAGGTACGGATGCTTTGGTGATCGAAGCAACCTATATCGAGGCTGAGCGGGAACTGGCTGATAAGTACGGTCATATCACTGCTGCCCAGGCAGCAGAGCTTGCCAGGCAGGCAAATGTCAAACAGCTTTATTTACACCATCTCTCACGTCGCTATCGTGAAAAGGATGTGCTTAAGGAAGCTGAAAGGATTTTCCCACAAGTGAAGGTCGCACGGGATTTCGATCATTTCGAAGTCCGGCAAAATGAGATCTAGTTTTCACTGAACTTATATCAAGCAAACGGGTTAAGCATTCTTCTACAAGAGGTCAATGATGAATAATAAGGATTTCTTTGAAAAATTAGCTGCAGGCAAGGTGCTGGTGTCTGACGGGGCAACCGGGACCAACTTACAAAAATGGGGTTTGCCGGTGGGTGCTGCTGCAGAGGCATGGGTGCTCGAAAACCCTGACGCAATCCAGAAATTAAACAGAGCTTTTATTGACGCTGGCTCGGACATCCTGCTGACCTGCACGTTTGGCGCAACTCGGATGCGGCTGGCAGCATCAAATCTTGCTGACCAATTTATTGCTGTCAATCGTCAGGCTGTTAAGATCACCCATGAAGCTGTTGGCAATGCTGATATCTTGATTGGCGGTTCAATCGGCCCAACCGGCCACATGCTTGCGCCTTTGGGAACGGTGACGGAAGATGAAGCAGAAAATGATTTTAAAGAACAGGCGCAGGTGCTTATTGATGAAGGGGTAGATATTATTGTGATTGAGACCCAGTTTGATCTCAATGAAGCCAGTGCGGCTGTTCGGGGTGTACGTTCGGTAGATGGATCGATACCCCTGGTGTGTTCTTTCAGCTATGATCGGGGGACCAGAACCATGATGGGTGTTAAGCCTGAAGATGTGGTCAATGTGATTGGTGCATTGGATGTGGATATTTTAGGGATCAATTGCGGCCGCAGCCTGGAAGAAAATTTTACAGTGTTAAAACAGCTTTCAGACCTGACTGATAAGCCGATCTGGTTCAAGCCGAATGCTGGCATGCCCAAAACGGATGAACATGGCATGCCGGCTTACTCTGTGACTCCGGAGGCTATAGGTGTGTTGGTGCCTGATTGGGTCAGGATTGGTGCAGGTATTATTGGCGGCTGCTGCGGTACCAGTCCGGAACATCTGGCTGCAATTGCCATGGCAGCCCATGGTTGATGCCTGTCTGCTGGTGACGTTATGTTAGAATCCCAGCCATGAGAAAAATTATTCTTGCCTCAAACTCCCCGCGCCGCAGGGAATTGATGGCGTTATTTAACATACCTTATGAGATTTGCCCGGCTGATATTGATGAAAGCCAATATGAAGGTGAACTGCCAAAGGTGTACGTCAGGCGAATGGCAAGCGAGAAAGCAGATGCGATCGATAAAATAAAAAATGGTTTGATTGTAGCTGCCGATACGATTGTGGTTTACCAGGGAGAAATATTGGGAAAGCCGGAAAACCAACTTGAGGCCAGGGAAATATTAACGAAGTTACGGGGAAAAACCCACCAGGTTTATACAGGTATGGCGCTCATTGATACGATGTTCGGGCTCACCTGGGATGATATTTGCTGTACACTAGTTCCGATGCGGGAATACTCGAATGCAGAGATTGACGCCTATATCGCAACCGATGACCCGATGGATAAAGCAGGCGCATATGGAATTCAGCATGCTGGTTTTCGACCAGTTAATCACCTGGCAGGTTGTTATGCATCGGTCATGGGGATGCCGTTATGCCACCTGGCTGTTGGCCTGAAAAAGATGGGCATGAAGGTTGATCTAAAAATAGCTGAACTCTGCCAGCACACCCTGGGTTATGAATGCCCGGTTTGGGAAGAGATTCTTAATCAGAGGTTGCAGAATTGATAAGAAAATCAATTTCTGACAGACTGATTCACCTAGTTTGGCTTTTTACCTTATTTGGGTTGCTGTCCGCCTGTATTTCACCAGCCAATGGAGTGTTGCAGGATAATCACACGACTGCCAGTAGTGCCAAGGCGGCGGCTGCGCAACGCGCGGCAGAGAAGTTTTTGCAGGCATGGCAGGCGGAAGACTTTGGGGCCATGTATGGTTTAACGACATCGCTCAGCCGGGATGCAATTTCTGAGGATGAATTTCAAGATAGCTATAAACAGTTGACTCGCACTTTGACGCTGGAGCAAATTAATTACCAATTATTGTCAGCACTATCAGGCGAAAGAGTTGTTGAAGTCGCTTACAGAATTGTGTATTCAACACGCTTGGTGGGGGAGCTTTCCAGGGAGATGGTCATGTCGCTGGCGCAAGAAGGCAATGCATGGCTTATCCAATGGGAGCCTGCGTTAATGTTCCCGGAACTGCGGGATGGCAACCGGTTGGAATTCATTCATCGTATCCCATCAAGAGGGCGAATTGTAGACCGGAATGGCGCACCCCTGGCGGCTTATGAGAATGCGATTGCTGTTGGGTTGGTACCCGGTGAGATCCTCCCAGAACAGGCTGAGCAGGTTTATGAAACGATCTCGGAAATCAGTTTTTATACACCAGACTCACTGGCTCGGGTGGTTGCTTCAACGCCGGCTGATTGGTACCTGCCGGTGATCACGTTAACACAGACTGCCGCAGCCCCTTATATTGAGATATTACGCAGCCTGAGAGGGGTTCGTCTTGATGAATTACGGTCTCGCTTTTATGCAGATGGCGGGGTTGCCCCGCATGCTGTGGGTTATATGCAATTCATATCAGAAGAAAATTTAGACGCTTATTTGCGCCTGGGGTATCGGCAGGATGAGCGCGTTGGTACGGCTGGTTTGGAAGGTGCGTTTGAAACAGCCCTGGCAGGACAGCGAGGCGGATCTTTGTATTTACTCGGGCCGGACGGTGAAGTTCTTTCAATTTTGGCTGCCAGCGACCCTATCCCAGGGCAATCAATGACGACAACGATCGATAAGACTTTGCAAACATTGATCCAGTCATCTCTGGGTGATATGCGGGCAGCCGTGGTTGTTTTAGAAGTGGACAGCGGACGGGTTCTTGCACTGGTTTCAAACCCGCATTTTAACCCTAATGCATTTGGCCTTTCAGAAACGGATCGCAGTTTACTGGAGTCTTATTTTAATGATCCGGCCCAGCCCTTGTTTAACCGGGCAACCCAGGGGCAGTACCCCCTTGGCTCCGTGTTCAAAGCGATTTCGATGGCCTCTGCAATGGAAGCCGGTTTATATCATCCGGGTTCCATATTGAACTGCCCCCAATCTATTTGGGTCTGTGATAGTGTAACGCTCTATGATTGGACCTTCAGCCATGGGGCTGCCGCCAGCGGGCCGTTGAATCTACAGGAAAGTTTAATGCTCTCTTGCAATCCCTGGTATTACCGGATCGGAGAAGACCTCTACGATGCAGGGTTAGAGACCGCGCTGACCGAGATGGCTGCGGGTTTTGGGTTAGGCCAGGCATCTGGCATTGAGATCGCCGAAGCTTCGGGGAATATCCCGACTTCTGCCGGAACCTGTGTTAACCATGCTCAAATCGCGATCGGCCAGGGAGAAGTGCTGGTAACCCCCCTACAGGTAGCGGCATTTTTTGCTGCTCTGGCGAACGGCGGCACGCTTTACCAACCGACCCTGGTTGAAACTTTACGGCAGGGGTCTGGCGAAATATTTTATTCATTTTCATCTATAGTCAAAGGCAATTTACCAATCTCTGATGAAACATTGACTGCAGTTCAGGAAGCTTTAAGGATGGTGGTTGAGGAACCTCGCGGTACAGGCTATTGGCCAATGGTGGGTTTGGAAATTCCAGTATCTGGCAAAACAGGCACCGCCGAAACGCCAACAGGTCTGCCTCACGCCTGGTTTGCCGGATATACCCGGCTTGGAGACCCTAATAGGGCGGATATTGCCATTGCAGTGCTGGTTGAAAACAGCGGTGAAGGCTTTGCCATGGCTGCACCTATTTTTCACAGGGTTGTATCACTGTATTTTTCTGATTATGAAGATCCTGGAACGTTGATGAATTGGGAAGATGAACCTTATGTGCCAAAAGAGCCTATCCCGATGCCGGAGAGTACACCTGATTCCCCATCTGGAGAATGACACAGTATAATCAATCGGTCTGAGATGGAATATCCCACTTTGGGAGATATTAGATGAATAAAATTAACACACTAATCTTAATGTTATTGTTAGCAGCGTTGATTGGATGTTCAGCCCTGCCAGTGATTAATGGTGAAAATGGGCCGGATGATCTAGAACCAACTTTACCTGGCCCGCAGGTTTTTGTCACACCGGCACCGGATGTTGAAGAGGCGATCAACGCATTTATGCAGGCCTGGCAGGCTGAAGATTATCCCCAGATGTACAACTATCTGACGAACGATTCACAATCTGCTGTATCCGAAAAGGATTTTATTGATCAATACCAGGATGCTGCTATCGCCCTGACATTAATGTTTGAGGATAACCTCGCGTATGACATTCTCACAACCACAACAAATCCCAATTCAGCCAACGTCATTGTTTGGGTTAATTACCACACGCATTTATTTGATACGATATCGCGTGAGGTGCAAATCTCATTAGCGAGAGAAGAAGGGCAATGGCGGATTCAATGGCACTCCGGTGTGATTTTCCCAGAATTACAGGCGGGATATGCGCTTGAAAATGTCAGGCAGATCACGCCGCGTGGGAATATCTATGCCAATGATGGCACGCCCATGGCAGCTCAAGAAGAGGCGGTGGCGATTGGTTTCACCCCTGCGAACTTGAACCGTGATTTGATAAGTTTATTTTACACAACTATGGCACGACTGACAGCCTATGAAGTGGATGAATTGATCCCACTGGTTGAAAACTCGCTGCCTAACAGCTACATTCCATTGGGTGAGGCTACCCGTGAAGAGGTGGATGCCAATATGGGGGCATTAAGTTCCTTGACCGGTGTATTTTTAAATTTTTACACTTCCCGTTTTTATTTTGAAGGCGGGATTGCACCGCAGGCCGTTGGCCACCTCACTTATATCTCTGAAGCAGAAGGTGATCGATATCAGCGCTTGGGGTATTCTCTCAGTGAGCGTTTCGGCAGCACTGGTTTGGAAAGCGCTTACGAGGATGTTCTCTCAGGCCGGCGGGGTGCTTCATTATATATCAAGGATAGCCAGGGTCAGATCGTAAGCCAGATCGTTGAAACGAGTTCGTCTCCTGGCCATTCGATCATAACAACGATCGACCCGGATCTACAGTTATTATTACAGCGGTCGCTCGGAAACTTCCGCGGCGCGATTGTGGTGATGGAAATTGATACGGGCCGCATCTTGGCCATGGTATCCAACCCGCAGTTTGACCCAAACCTTTTTGATATCAATAACCAGAACTTCTTTTATGCACAAAACCCCTACCTGCAGCCCAACGACCCGGTATTCAATCGGGCAACAAACGGGCAGTATCCATTAGGGTCGGTGTTTAAAATCATTTCTATGGCAGCCGGCCTTGATACCGGTGTGTTTAACACCACGGAAGAGCTTTTTTGTGGGCACTCAATCGAGGTATGCGGCAACGAACTTTTTGACTGGACTTTTGAGCGGGATCTGCCGCCCAGCGGTGACCTGACACTGCCGGGTGGTTTGATGCGCTCCTGCAACCCATGGTTCTATTATATTGGCGAGCAGCTCTTTTTCCAGGGTCAACCCAATGCCATTGCAGATATGTCTCGTTCTTTTGGATTAGGAGAACTGACAGGGGTGGAAATTGCAGAGCAGCCGGGAAATATCCCTGAGCAGGTTGTATCCTGTGAGGTTAACACCCAGCTGGCAATCGGTCAGGGTGAAATGACAGTGACCCCGCTGCAGGTTGCCAACATGGTGGCAGCCCTTGGCAACGGCGGTATACTTTACCGGCCGGCTTTGGTTGAAGAAATTGGCCCAGAAAATGGCGCAGCGACTTATACCTTTACGCCAGAAGTCATCGGCACTCTGCCGATCTCTGAGGAAATTCGTCTGGCCATTGAAAACGCGATGCGCGAGGTGATCATCAACCGGCGAGGGACCGCGCAAATCCAGTTAGGCACCATGCAGTATCGTGCTTTTGGCAAGACCGGTACTGCTGAAAACCCATTTGGCACATCCCATGCCTGGTTTGCGGGTTATACCCAGGTAAACAATCCTGACCGACCAGATATTGCAGTGGCAGTGATCCTTGAGAATGCCGGTGAAGGCTCTGAGATGGCTGCACCAGTTTTTAGACGGGCAGTGTCTTTGTACTTCTCTAATTATGTCAACCCGGGCGTCACCTTCCGCTGGGAAGCCTACCCCTACGTGGTTGCATCCCCAACCCCGATACCATCAGATACCCCGATCCCAACCAATACACCGGTACCCACGGAGACTCCCTTTGGTTGGGATGGCGAAGAGCCCATTGATGAAGAATCCAACCAGTAAAACCAGGAGCAGCCATATTTGATGTCAACCTTGGAAGGGCTTGTTGTTCGGGCACAATCTGGATTTTTGACCGTAGAGACTGAAGCTGGTGAGTTTGTTTGCCGGCTGAGGGGAAAGCTGAAACAAGGTGAAGTGGACGGTGATATTGTAGGGATTGGTGATCTTGTCAGAATCACACCTGCAGAGGATAATTCCGGCACAATCGAAGAAGTTTACGACAGGATTGGGGAAATTTCTCGTGTGCGTACGGGGATCAAACGGGATTTTCGACAAATCTTGCTGGCAAACCCCGACCAACTGGTGATCGTGTTTGCCTGTGCAGAACCTGAGCCTTCTTTAAGGATGCTGGACCGCTTCTTGGTGATTGCTGAAAAACAGCAAATCAGGGCATTGATCGTAGCCAATAAGGTTGACCTGGTGTCAAGAGAATCTGCAGAAGCAATTTTTAATCCCTATGTTGAGATAGGCTATTCTATGATCTTTACTTCTGCAAAAACCGGCAGCGGCATTGAAACGTTGAAAGAGCATCTAAAGGATAAGATATCTGCGCTTGCTGGGCCATCAGGGGTGGGAAAATCAAGTTTATTGAACAGCATTCAACCTGACCTTGGTTTGAAGGTTCGGTCAGTCAGTGAAACCACATTAAAAGGGCGCCATACCACACACGTGAGGGCGTTATTTAAACTAGAAACGGGGGGATATGTGGCAGATACGCCGGGAATCCGCTCCCTGGCCTTGTGGGATACAGAGCCTGAAGAACTGGATGGTTATTTTGTGGAATTACGTGACCTTGTTACTGATTGCCAGTTCAATGACTGTACCCACACCCACGAACCCGGCTGTGCTGTGCGGGAAGCCGTAGGAGAAGGGGGTGTTTCACCTGAACGGTATCATTCTTACTTGCGGTTGCGTTTTGGCGATGAAGCTGAACCCTTTATTGGCGAATCGCTGCCAGGCCAACCGAATAAGCAGTAATTATTAATGATTGGAACCCACTCTATGAAACATTTGCCATTGATCTTATTCGCCGTCATTTTTATTGTCAGCGCCTGTACACCTGCAGGGCAGGAACTTGTTGAAACAACAGAAATTACCCAATCGCCGCCTGAGCCAATACCGACCGCCACTGAAATTCCGCCGGTAGTGTTTAATATTTGCACAGCGCAGCTGCCTCAAACCCTTAATCCTTACGCTCCTCAAATAAATCCTGCTCATGATTATCTCCTGGGTTTGCTGCGTGAAGAAGGGCTGGTAAATATTGAAGGTGTTTGGCAGCCGGGCATTCTGGAAGCTTTTCCGTCTTTGGAGAATAGCGGCATTGTGATCGAAACTGTCAGCATTCAACGAGGTCAGCGGGTGATGAATGTGCAGGGAGAGCTTGTTATGGCATCGGAGGGTACCCAAGTGCGACCTTCAGGCTGTCGTTCGAATGATTGCGCCCTCACCTGGAATGGAGTCGATCCCCTGGAAATGGACCAGATGGTAATAAATTTTTCGTTTCGTGAAGACCTGTTCTGGGCTGATGGTACAGCGGTCACAGCAATCGATTCAGTCTTTAGCTACCAGGTTTCTCTGCAACAAAATCCTGATCAGTTATCCTGGGCGGCAGCACGAACGGACACTTATTCTGCAATTGATGAAAAGACGGTTCAATGGACAGGGAAACCCGGATTTACTACGGCAAATTTACCTGAATTTTTCTGGCTGCCGCTGCCTTCACATTTAGCTGGTGAGATCGATCATTGGGATTTGTTATCTGAAACCCAGCAAAATGACATTATGCGTCTCAGTTACGGTGCATACACCATGGCTGCATGGGATGAAAATGAGATGCAGTTTGAATTGAATCCATATTATTCAGCCCGTGGCGAGGTAATGCCTGAGGTTGACAGGTTCGTCATCCAGCAAATCGACGGCAGCTTGGAACAAGCCTGGGAGGCATTTCAGGCTGGCCGATGTGACCTTCTGGACATAACTTTTGGATTCATCGGTCAGCCCGCTATCCGAGATATGGTTTTATCTGATGAAAATGCAGCATTGATCATCGTACCGGGACATGACTGGATTCAGTTTATTTTTGGGATTGAGCCTGTCATCTACGAGAGTGGGGTCAACCCGATCTTCACCGATCGACCAGATTATTTTGGGGATGTTCGCACACGGCAGGGGATTGCTAAATGTCTTGACCGGGAAGCGATCGTTGACCATTTTTTACCTGAGATGACAACAGCATGGCCCAGCTTTTTACAGCCTGAGAAATCACTTATGCAGCAGGATGCAGGTTTGGGTTACGACCAGGAGTCAGGGATCCAGCTCTTGGAGGCGGTTGGGTGGGTCTTTAGAGCAGGTGAGGAGATACGAGCTGCTGAAAACGTTCTCGGGGTGCCGAATGGAACACGATTAGCCATTGACCTCTTGGTGATGGAAACGCAATTCCATCAGGAGCTGGCAGCGTTGATCCGTGATTCGCTGGTTGGCTGCGGCGTAGATCTGCGGATCAACGCCATGCCCCCATCAGACTTATATGCGCCAGGTCCTGACGGCCCGTTGTTTGGCAGGGATTTTGACATGGCTTTGATTGCATGGCAGCCTTTGCCTGAATTGGATTGCGGATATTATCTCAGCTGGCAAATTCCTGACGCAGCCAACCAGTGGGTGGGTACGAACACGGCCGGCATAACGGACCCCACTTATGACCGGGCTTGCATGGATGCCAACCTGGCACTTCCACCTGAACGGGCTGGCGAACTGGCTGTGGCTGAAGATATGTATCTGGATTTACTTCCTTCGATCCCCATATTTGCGCCACCAGGTGCGGTAGTATTTGATCGCAGTACATGGTGCAGCAATGAAGCCTTTGGCAGCTCAGCCTTCTTTAGAGAGTTGAGAGCAGTTACCTCTGGAGAGGGATGTCAATAAAGGTTCTAAAAAATCATCCTTTTTTAGTGGTTTATGCTATAATTGGGTAACGACCGAAATAAATTTTGATGTGGCAATCAATTATTAGACAGCAATTCTCAATCGCCAGCAATTTGTTAATGAGCGTCGCGTTCTTGACGCATAAAAATATGTATGCTATATTTTTAGTTCAGAGTATGTGTCAACCAGGGCGTGTTGAAACGTACCTGTTGGTATATGTTTAAAACCAGAACGTAAACAAAATGTCTAAATGCTTGGTCAACAGACATTAAAAAAAGGAGGTGGTAACTACCGACTTAAAGAGCAAAACTGTAATTCCCAAGTAAGTGTATATGTCCACTAGAATCCTGACAAACTAAATTGTTATGGAGGAGAAAAAATGAAACGTTATACCTTAATATTTTTAAGCCTTCTCATCGCGGTGAGCATGGTGTTGGCTGCCTGTCAGCCTGCCGTGGAAGAACCTGTCGTTGAGGAGCCAGTCGTAGAGGAACCTGAGGAACCGGTCGTTGAGGAGCCTGAGGAAGAGCCAGAGGTGACAGTTGAAGAGTATGCTGCCATGGCCGAAGAATCTGCTGCTGCTGCTGCTGCATCTGCCGAGGCTGCTGCTGAAGCTGCTGCCCAGGCACCTGTTGATGCTGCTACCGTTGCTGAACTGGTTGCTGGCTACGAACCCGTAGAATATCCTGTGGTTCCCCTGGCAAGCACCCCAGCTGATGTGCCTGAAGGCGGGTTGTTCTCATTCCCATCTGTTGATGCCTCTGCAAGACAAGGCGCATGGCCGGATGAGGTCATCCTGCTTGAAGAGCCCAGCACTGATGCTGCCATCAGCCGTCTTGAGACCGGTGACATTGATGTTTATGCCTACACCGTCTCAGAGATCGATGCTGGTGCCCGAATTGAAGCCTCTGCTGCCATGGACTCGGTTTTTTCGTCTGGCTCCTATAACGAGCTGACCTTCAACCCGACCGGCCCCGTCTGGGAAAACGGCAAGCTGAATCCCTTTGCAGTGCCCGCTGTTCGTGAAGCCATGAACTACCTGATCGACCGGGAATTCCTGGTTGATGAACTGCTGGCTGCTGGTACCCCCCGATGGACCGCTTTTAACACCGCTGCATCAGACAGTGCTCTGCTGGCTGCTGAGGTTCGCACGATTGAAGTTCAATATGCCTATAATAAAGAATTGGCTGCTGAACTGATCGGTGCCGAGATGGAAGCCCTGGGTGCGGAAATGGTTGACGGCGTATGGAACTTTAACGGCGAACCCGTTGAGATCATCCTCCTGATCCGCATCGAAGATCAGCGCCTGGATATTGGCGACTATGTTGCCAACCAGCTGGAAGATATCGGTTTTACCACCTTCCGTGACTACAAGTCATCTGCTGATGCTTCACCCATTTGGATCAGCGGCAATCCTGCTGACGGCCTGTTCCACATCTATACAGGCGGCTGGATCACCACAGCTGTTCCACGCAACCTGGTTAATAACTTTGCTTTCTTCTATACCGACATGGGCTTACCCTTCCCCTTGTGGCAGGCTTACGACCCTGACCCGGCATTCTATGACATTGCGAAACGTCTGGATGCAGGCGATTTTGAAACACTAGAAGAACGACGTGAACTGGCAGCCCAGGCACTTGAAATGAGCATGAAAGATTCAATACGCGTCTGGCTGTATGACCAGGGTTCTGTTTCACCCAAACTGACCGACATTGCTGTTGGCGGCGACCTTTACGGGGCCATCGCTGGTTCCTTCATCTGGGCGCAGACACTCCACCGCATGGACGAAGCCGGCACCCCGATTGAGGGCGGCACGATCACCGTTGCTATGCCCAGTTTGCTGACCGAGCCGTGGAACCCCATTGCCGGCACAAACTGGATCTATGACATGATGCCCGTCCGTGGTGCTGGTGACCAGGGTGTGAACCCTGATCCCTTTACCGGTTTAGCCTGGCCGCAGCGAATTGAAAGCGCTGACCTGGTGCTTGTTGAAGGTACCCCGATCAACTGGTCGCTCGACTGGGTCGATCTCAGCTATGCGGAAGAAATCATTGTTCCAGGTGATGCCTGGGCGATGTGGGATGCTGAAGCACAGGTCTTCCTGACCGTACCTGAATATTATGAAGGCCTTTTGTTTGCCCTGGCTGAAGATGCCGAAGCTGATGTGGCTGCCGCCGAAGCTGGCGCTGCTGATGCCGCTGCCGCAGCTGACGCTGCCGCCGCTGCTGCTGAAGAAGCCGCTGCTGCCGCTGATGTTGATGCCGCTCAAGCCGCTTATGAAGCTGCCGTTGCTGCTGCTGATGAAGCCGCCGCTGCTGAAGGCACTGCCACCAGCGCTGCCGGCCGCATTGCTGCCAGTATCACAAATTTTGATAGCTATGTTGACATCCTGGCCAACGGTCTGACCGCTCGAGGGTTGAGCAGCGTGGTTTATCCTGATAATCTTTACACCAATGTCAGCTGGCATGATGGCAGCCCCTTCTCATTCGGGGACGTCCTCATGGGCATGATCCTGACCTTTGACCGTGCACAACCGGAAAGCCCCTATTTTGACCCCGCTTATGTACCGAACTTTAATTCGTTCATGGAAACATTCAAAGGTGTACGTGTAGTTTCCACCAACCCGCTGGTCATTGAAACCTACAGCAACCAGGTTTTACCCGATGCTGAAAACACTGTTACCACCTGGTGGCCGTATTATGCTCAGGGTCAGGGTGCCTGGCACCAACTGACACTCGGCCTGCTGGCTGAGTCTGAAGGTCTGGCTGCTTTCTCAAGCGCCAAGGCTGACAGCATGGAAGTCGAATGGTTGAACTACCTGGCCGGTGAAACAGTCGGTATCTTGAATGATATGCTCACCTTATGGACAGAAGCTGGCGGCACAGTGTATGAAGCCACCTTCAGCCAATTTGTTGATGAAGCTGAAGCGCAAGCCCGTATTGCCAATCTGACTGAATGGCACGAAACATACGGACACTTCTGGGTTGGTACCGGCCCATTCTTTGTTGAAGCCGCCTTCCCAATCGAGGGCTCACTGCAGATGACCCGCTTTGGGAATTATGCAGACAATGCATCTAAATGGCTGGGTTTCTCTGAAGCCAGAATTTCAGTACTGGATATCGAAGGTGAAGGCCGTGTGACCATCGGTGATGAGGCTGTCTTTGATGTCAGCGTGACCTTTGCTGGCGAACCCTACCCTGTTGCTGATGTTGATGCCGTCAAGTACATCGTGCTTGATGCCACCAATACGGTAGTCTTTGAAGGTGAAGCCGAAGCATTGGATGACGGACAGTGGCAGATCGTCCTGGAGACAGGCGAACTGACCCCTGGCGCCAACTCACTCGAGGTTGTGGTTGTTTCCAAGCTGGTGGCTGTTCCGACAGCCGGATCGTTCCAGTTTGTGACCATCAACTAAGTTAATTTGTAATTAATATTCACTAGGGCTGGGGGCGGGGCTTACGCCCCGCCCCCAGCATGATTAAAAAGCAATTTTGAATTTAGAAAGAGAGAATCATCATGGCCGAAACCCCCATTCAAATTGAGCAGACGAATGTGCAGGCGAAAGCTTCGGGTAAACGCCCCAACGCCATCCTACGTTTGGCCCGTTATACGGCTTTGAAATTTGTTGCTTTGGCTGCGGCTGTCACCATCGGATTATATTTGACAATCCTGATCGCCAATATGGGCGGTTATGTCGATGAGATCATGAAAGGGCAGATCCGCGAAAGTGTATCTATTGCGGTCAGCATGGACCCGGTGATGCGTGCACTCAGCCTGGCCGAACGCAATGAACGCATTGAAGCACAGGTGCGGATTGAAGAGGAACGGTTGGGGTTAGACCAACCCTTTATCACCCGCAGTTTTCGCTTTTTATCCAATGCCATGACCTTGGACTTGGGCCGCTCGCAGCGGTTAACCAGTGACAGCGGCTCACGCCAGGTGCGAAATATCATCCTCGAACGCCTGCCCCCGACTTTATTATTGATGACGACGGCGAACTTTTTATTATTTTTTCTCAGTCTTTTCTTTGCATTATATCTTTCACGCAATTATGGCAATATATTAGATAAATTTGTGATCGGCATGTCTCCAACTTCGTCTGCACCGCCCTGGTTTTATGGCATCTTTCTCTTATTGATCTTTGCAGCCATCCTGGGTGTACTGCCATTTGGGGGTATGGTGCAGGCGCCGCCTCCCCGGGAGACAGGGGCATATTTACTGAGCGTGGGCAGGCACCTGATCCTGCCGGTCTCAGCCTGGTTGATCAGCGGCTTTTTTGCCAGTGTTTATGGCTGGCGGACGTTTTTCTTGATCTTCTCAATGGAAGATTATGTGGAATTGGCCCGGGCCAAAGGGCTGCCAGCTCGTGATATCGAACGGCGGTATATCCTCCGACCGACACTGCCCAATATCATCACCAGTTTTGCACTGATGTTGATCGGCTTATGGCAGGGGGCCATCATCACCGAAACGGTGTTTAACTGGCCTGGTTTAGGCCGGATGCTTTATTCTGCTGTGCAGCAGTTTGATACGCCGGTAATTGTGGGTTCAACCGTCATCTTTGCCTATTTATTGGCTGTAACTGTGTTTATGTTAGATTTTATTTACGCCCTGGTTGACCCCCGGGTCCGAGTTGGCAGTGGAGGTCCGAAAGCATGAAACGTTTCTTTGCCAATATCAAACAATATCCTTCAGCGATCATTGGTTTAACCATGATCTTGATTTTGATCGGGATATCAATTTATGTGGTCGTTACCATACCGTATGATACAGCCATTCAGACCTGGCGCGGTGGAGAAGACGTCCGAGCTGGCGTGCCTAAAACCGCCCGACCGATTTATGTGAACTGGTTCACATCAAGAAAATTGGCTGTGACAACGGAATTTGATACCACGGACCCTGTCGAAGGGGTCAGTAAACAAATTACGGAAATTGCCCCGGAATTATGGGATATCAATATCGTCTTTGAATTTGATTTCGATTATGATGGTTTTCCCCAGGAAATGCAGCTAATTCTGACATCAGAATTCTTAGAAAAATCACCCTTCATAACCCTGACCTGGTTTATGCCGGATGGGACGGAATATAAATTAGATGATATTGTCGCCAAGCCTCGGGAGACCTATCGCTTCCAAAATGACCGTTTGTTAAGAAATTTAGAGATCAAACCTTCTCATGTTGGATTATTTGCCGTACCGGAATCCTCACCACCGATGGTGCAAAAGGGAACCTATGAACTGCATGTGGATGCCATCATATTCGAAGAAGAAGCGGACGTGGATGCAAAATTTATCATTTTGGGTGAAGTGCACGGTATCGCCGGCACCGACCATCGCCGTCGCGACCTTTCATTGGCCTTGATGTGGGGGGCACCGATTGCACTCTCATTTGGTTTGGCAGCTGCTGTAGGAACAACTTTTATCACCATGTTCATCGCTGCTATTGGCGTCTGGTTTGGCGGGTTTGTGGATGGCATCATTCAGCGGATCACTGAGATTTATATGTTGCTGCCATTCTTACCCATCTTAATCATGGTGGGAACGTTTTACAGCCGCAGCATCTGGGCCATGCTGGGGGTAGTGATTGCACTGAGTATCTTTGGCCCTGCTATCAAAAATTATCGGGCGATCTTCTTGCAGATCAAAGAAGCGCAGTATATTGAAGCAGCCCAATCCTATGGTGCTGGCAGCTGGCGAATTATTTCCCGCTATCTTGTTCCTCGAATCATTCCGATCTTAATCCCTGGATTGATCAGTGCCATTCCAACCTATGTCTTTTTGGAGGCTTCATTGGCTCTGTTAGGTTTAGGCGACCCGGTTTTACCAACCTGGGGTAAGCTGATCAACGATGCCCAGATGATGGGTGCGCTGTATAACGGCTATTATTATTGGGTGTTGCAACCAGCTGCATTATTGATGATCACCGGTTTAGGTTTTGCGATGATCGGGTTTGCATTGGATCGTATCTTCAACCCCAAATTAAGAGAGGTATAAGATTAATGGCTGCTGATACATTATTAAGTGTTAAAAATTTGGAGTTGTTCTTCCGCACCAGCAAAGGCGTGGTGCGGGCTGTAGATGGTGTAGATTTTGACCTGGCTCGAAACCGGGCAGTCGTGGTCGTTGGTGAATCTGGCTGTGGGAAAACCTCACTGGCAAAAGCGATCTTGCGATTATTGCCAAAGAATGTTCATACATACAGCGGCGAGATCTTTCTAAATGATGTCGATACGATGAAATTCAGCAATGAAGAGTATCGATTGAAAATGCGCTGGGTTAAAATGTCGATGGTGCCGCAAGCTGCGATGAATTCGCTTAACCCGGTTATGAAGGTCGGCGACCAGGTGGCTGAACCTGCCATTATTCATAATAATATGAGCAAGGAAATTGCCCTCCAGCAGGCTAAAAAAATGTTCAATCAAGTTGGCGTGCCGGATGACTTCATCAATCGTTATGCTTTTGAACTCAGCGGCGGCATGCGCCAGCGGGTAGCGATCGCCATGTCGCTGGTGTCCTTGCCTGAGCTGGTCGTACTGGATGAGCCCACATCAGCTTTGGATGTGCTCACCCAGGCCAATATCTTTAATGTACTGAAACGAATTAAAAAGGGACTGGGGATGAGTTTTATCCTCATTACCCATGATATTGCCACTTCCAGTGAGCTTGCTGATGATGTGGCTGTGATGTATGCTGGCCAGATTGTTGAAACAGCTGATGCCCATCGCTTCTTTGCAGCACCTTTACATCCCTATTCAATCAAGCTGATGAACAGCGTCCCTAAACTGCGAGCCAGAGAAGAACCGGATTTTATCACCGGGCAACCACCCAGCCTGCTAAGCCCACCCACAGGGTGCCGCTTTGCCGATCGCTGTCCATCTCGTTTTGAACGATGTGATGAAGAACCACCAACCTTCTGGAAAGAAGGACGATCCGTTAAATGCTGGCTGCATGAGAATTAAGGAGTAACATTGAAAATGGAAAATGAATTGGTACAAACCGCTGCAGCAGCTCCTGAATACAGCAGTAAAGACGTCCTGCTTTCTGTAAAGGATTTAAAGGTTTGGTTTGAATTGCGGCGGCTTGGGTTTGGGATTGCCGGTTATGTACATGCTGTGGACGGTGTAAGCTTTGACCTGCATTATGGTGAAACAATCGCCATCGTTGGCGAAAGCGGCTGCGGCAAAACAACTTTGATGAAAAGCATCCTTGCATTGTATGAGCCAACTGAAGGCGATATTCATTTTGAAGGCTTGAAATTAAGCGAGCTTAGCCGATCAGAAAGACGAATGTTCCGTGCCCAGGTTGGTTATGTGCAGCAAGACCCCTATGGAGCCCTGGCGCCATTTATGAATGTGCAAACCATTCTTGAAGAGCCGATGATCATTAACGGTATTCGCAGCAAGAAAGAACGCCGAGACCGTATCTACACCGCGCTTGAAGAAGTCAAGATGAGTCCGCCGGAGGATTTTTTACAAAAATTCCCCCATATGTTAAGCGGCGGACAGCAGCAGCGGATTGTCTTAGCCCGGGCGATGCTGCTCAACCCCAAGCTGATCGTTGCTGATGAACCGGTTTCGATGCTGGATGCCTCGGTGCGGGTTGAAATATTACGTTTGATGCAGTCCCTACAGAAAAAATATAACCTGGCTGTGATCTACATCACCCATGACCTTTCAACCGTTCGATATTTCTCGGAACGTGTGTTTGTGATGTATGCCGGACAGGCGGTGGAAAAGACCCTGATTGATAATATTGTGCATAACCCACTGCATCCTTATTCTCAGGCATTAATGGAGGCAACCTCTGATCCGGATGCTGAAAATGCAACCCGATTCCGGGATGTGCCATCTGGGGAACCGCCCAGCCTGGTTAATCCACCCAGCGGTTGCCGATTTCACCCCCGCTGTCCGTACATAATTGAAGGCTTATGTGAGGTTGAAGTGCCGCCGCATTTTTCACCTGAACCTGGTCAAGAGGTAGCCTGCTGGCTGTACAGATGATGCAAAGTTGGAATCCTTGGAAAATAATCGGGTTGGGGTTTATCCTGGTGTTGCTGGGTATGTTGATCCCGTTGCTGATCGTCATCCAGGTGATTCAATCAACCTTCATCTTGAATTTTCTTGCTTTTACTGCATCGATGGCGGGCATGATCATTGGTTTTATCGGGATGACATTTATCGTCAGGATTGGGAGAGGCAAATCTGATGACAATAAATATGACTGAATCATTTAGCTATTTCTGATAAGCCTGGCTAAAAAATCACTCAACTCGCTTTATTGGACAATCAATAAAAATATGTTAGAATCAGTTCGTCAATTCTGGGGCATGGTGCAATGGCAGCACAGCGGACTTTGAATCCGTTGATCCAGGTTCGAATCCTGGTGCCCCGGCCATTAATTAAGAAAGCATTGAATACCCCCCTTATTGTTCCTTGATCACAGCAATCTACGAGCCAGGCTGACAGCAAATTCAATCAGTCAGGCTCGTAGAATTGTATTAATCACCTGACTAAATTAAGGTTGGTAGGTAAAATAATTCTTTTTAGAAAGCGAAAGAAAATGAAAGTTGCATCAATCATTTTGGCTGCTGGCCAGGGTATGCGTATGCAGTCGAATGTACCTAAGGTTTTACATCCTATCGCAGGCAGACCGATGGTCTGGCATGCATTAGAAGCTGTTCAGTCTTTGGTGTCCATGCCCCCTGTGTTGGTTGTTGGCCATCAGGCAGACCTGATAAAAGAAGTTGTTGGCAGCAAAGCTCAATTTGTACTTCAGGAGGAACAGCTGGGGACAGGGCATGCTGTTGCTCAGGCTGAATCTCTTCTGGCTGGTCAGGCAGACACGATTCTGGTTACCTTTGCAGATATGCCATTACTGAAACAGGAGAGCATGCGTTCACTGATTGACCTTCATCAGGGGTCAGGTAACCCGATCACGATGACAAGTTTTATCGGCAAAGACGCGCGTGGTTTTGGACGGGTGGTGAGAGATGATACCGGTAAAGTTACAGCAATTGTCGAACAGGCTGTTGCCACGCCAGAACAATTGGCGATCCGTGAGTATAATGTGAGTGCTTATTGTTTTGATGCTGCATGGTTATGGGATGTCTTGAAAGAGATTCCGCTTTCACCTAAAGGAGAATATTATCTTACCGATACAGTTGGCCTGGCAATCGCCCAGGGGTATCAGGTTGACTCTATGATCATGGATGACCCAACCGAGGTCATCGGCATCAATACACGCATACACCTGGCTGAGACAGAGAAGATCATGCGTCAACGTATCAATGAGCAGTGGATGCTGGCTGGTGTTACGTTTATTGACCCAGATACGACTTATATTGAAAGTGATGTGAAAATAGGTCAGGATACGGTTTTACTGCCCAATACTCATCTTCAAGGGCATACCATCATTGGGGAAAATTGTAAAATAGGCCCGGATTCAACAGTCGTTGATTCTGAGATCGGTAATGAGGTTCAGCTTATAGCATCGGTCTTGGAAGGTGCCCAGGTCGCTGACCATGTCTCCATGGGGCCATTCTGCCACTTGCGAAAAGGCACAGTTTTGAGAGAGCATGTTCATCTTGGTAATTTTGCTGAAGTAAAGGACTCTATCCTTGGGCCGGATACCAAAATAGGACACTTTTCTTATATTGGCAACGCCAAAATTGGCAGTAATGTCAATATCGGTGCAGGAACAATCACCTGTAATTATGATGGGGATAAAAAACACCCCACCGAAATTGGCGACGATGTATTCATAGGTAGTGATACAATGTTAGTAGCACCGGTTAAAATTGGCCGAGGCAGTATCACCGGGGCAGGCGCCGTGGTGACCAAAGATGTACCCGATAATACTCTGGTGATGGGTGTGCCCGCTAAAATTATTCGAAAGTTAGGAGAAAGTGACTGACATACCGCTAATTTGGGGATTTATTGCAGGAATTTTTATTATCGACCTGCTGGTGATTGCCATCAATACCAGCCTGAGTTATGCAAGTTTACCGCACCTGCTGAATTTACGCGAAAATCGTGAACAGAAAGTTAACCAAACAATTCAGGTCATTGAAGATGCTCGACTGAGAACCAGCCTTCGTTTGGCTGTTTTATTTTCGCATTTTCTGCTGGCCGCTATGACAGCCTTGGGGTTAACTTTGGTTTTACCTGATGCCGGTATTTTCCTGATATTGCTTTATTTATTAATCAGTTTATTAATATTAAGCCTGGTTGAATTTGCGGTTGAATCCCTTGTGCTTAACAACCCAGAAGAAAATGCCATTCGGTTCAGGCTTTTTGGTATCATCTTGAATTATCTTTTTACCCCGCTGTCTTCAGTTATGCTGGCAGTCCTGGGCCCGAATGCCAATAAGGTGTCATTAGCCACTTTAACTGATGAAGATCTTAAGAATTGGGTCGAAACAGGTCAATCTGAGGGGGCGCTGGAAAAAGGTGAGCGAGAAATGATCTACTCCATTTTCCATTTTGGCGATACCTTGGCCAAAGAAATCATGGTCCCACGTATTGATGTTTTAGCGTTGGATATCCAAAATACTTTGGGTGAAGCCCGTGCAGCCTTCATCAGCGGCGGGCATTCACGGGTTCCGGTTTATGAAGAAACTGTTGATAATGTTGTAGGTCTTTTATATGCGAAAGACCTGCTGGCCATGCAGCAAGACGATGACCTGATCGGTCAGCACAGGGATATTCTCAGGCTGGCTTATTTTGTCCCGGAGACCAAAAAAGTTGATGAATTATTAGCCGAGATGCAAACACGCAGTATGCATATGGCGATTGTTGTAGATGAGTATGGCGGGGTTGCCGGCGTTGTTACGCTAGAAGATATTGTTGAAGAGATTATCGGCGAAATTCGTGATGAATATGACAGTGGTGAAGAGCTGCCATATTCCCAAATAAATGAGGATGAATTCATTTTTCAAGGCAGGGTGGATCTGGATATTTTTAACGATGTTATGCAGACGAATATTGCCACCGACAATGCGGATACAATTGGGGGTTATATTTACGGCGAAATTGGTGATGTGCCGATCGGTGGAGAGACTTTACAAACTGAAAATGTTACCCTGACTGTAGACCAGGTTGTTGGTCGCCGGATTACGAAAGTCCGTGCACGCCGAGAAGAAGTCGACCACGAAGAGGAGGATGAAAACCATGATGAATAATGAAACCCAAACGATGCTTATTAATATGGCTGTGGATGCCTGCCAAAGTGCGTATGCCCCCTATTCCGAATACCTGGTCGGTGCAGCGGTGCTGACAGAATCAGGCGATGTGTTTGCAGGCGGCAATATTGAAAATGCTGTCTATCCTTTAACGGTTTGCGGCGAGCGTGTGGCAATTTTCAAAGCAGTGTCTGAAGGGTATAAAAATTTTACAGCAATTGCTGTGGCCACCAGGAATGGCGGCTCACCCTGCGGCTCATGCCGGCAGGTCATGGCTGAGTTTGGTTTGGAGACAATCGTGTTGATTGCAGATATGTCCGGCAATCTGGTTAAAAAGATGACGGTGGCAGAACTGCTGCCCCTCTCATTTGGCCAATCCGACCTTGATACTGAGTAATCTGCCCGCAATACATCCAAAAAGCCCAGCGCATGATGGTTTATCCGGCATGCGCTTTTTTATCCTCAATTTCTTGCCATGACCACAACCAGAGAATCCCGTTCTTATCATACCCAGGCAATTGTGCTCGGCCATAGTGAGTATGGCGAAGCAGATCGAATCTTAAAACTCTTTACTCGTGAAAAGGGCCGGATCAGCGCGATCGCAAAAGGTGTACGGAAGATCCGATCAAGAAAAGCCGGCCATTTAGAGCCGTTCACCCTGGCTAATTTGATGCTGGCGAAAGGGCGAAATTTAGATATTGTCACTCAGGCAGAAACAGTCAACGCTTTCATGGGATTAAAAGATGATTTAGAATCGTTGGCAGTTGCCTCCTATATTATCGAGGTGTTGGAACGTTTTACTTTCCAGGAAGGAAAGAACCTGGGTATCTTTCGCCTGTTAGTCAATACACTTACCAGGCTGGAGACACATGAATTCACTGAGGTTGTGGTGCACTACTATGAAATGAGGCTGCTTGATCTGCTGGGTTTCAGGCCTCAATTATTTACATGTATCGACTGTGGGAAAGTGATCAAAGCGGAAGACCAATACTTCTCACCCCTGGCGGGAGGTGTGGTTTGTCCTCGATGTAAACCCGGCAGGCCTGAAGCGTGGCCTGTTTCAAAGGATATCTTAAAATACCTACGCCATTTTCAGCGATCTAATTGGAAGCAGCTTTCACTGCTTAAACTGCCTGAAGAAATTGAAGCCGGGCTGACGGACTTAATCACACAGTATTTAACCTATCTGCTGGAGCGTAAACTAAACACGCCGAATTTTATTGCAGAGATACGCCGTAATCGTGATATAAACAAACACCAGTGATCCATCACAGCAAGGCGTGATAGGCGCAGTGGTATAATGAATCGGTTTGTTTTCACCGTAAAAGAGCTATTATTTTATTGAGTATTATTTTGGAGAAAATTTTTTATGGATAATGTGTTTGATTTCCAATCCATCATGATGAAATTGCAGGCATTTTGGGCTGAGCGCGACTGTTTGATCTGGCAGCCCTATTATTCGCAGATTGGCGCAGGGACGATGAACCCGGCTACATTTTTGCGTGTTTTAGGCCCGGAGCCGTGGCATGTAGCGTATGTGGAACCTTCAATTCGCCCCGATGACGGCCGATACGGTGATAACCCCAATCGGCTGCAGCAGTTTTACCAGTACCAGGTCATCCTCAAGCCGGACCCTGGCAACCCGCAGGAAATTTATTTAGACTCTCTGCGTGCCCTGGGTATTGACCCCGCCAAGCATGATATCCGCTTTGTCGAGGATAACTGGCAGCAACCGGCCATTGGTGCCTGGGGGTTGGGCTGGGAGGTCTGGCTGGATGGGCAGGAAATTACTCAATTTACGTATTTCCAACAATGCGGCGGGGTGGATCTTGACCCGGTTTCGGTTGAGATCACTTATGGCCTTGAACGTATCGCGATGACCATTCAGGGTGTGAGGCATTTTAAAGACATCCAATGGAGCAGCGATCGGACTTATGGTGATGTAAATTTAATGGGTGAGCGGGAACACAGTGCGTATTATTTTGATGTGGCTGATGTGGACCGCATGCGCCAGATGTATGAGATGTATATTGAAGAAGCTGAAATAGCGCTCGATGCCGGGCTGGTTCTGCCCGCTCATGATTATGTCCTAAAGACCTCACATACCTTTAATATTCTGGATACCCGCGGCGCAGTCGGCGTGACAGAAAGACAGGCTATGTTTGCACGAACGCGTGAACTGGCCAGGCGGGTTGCTGAGACCTATGTGACCCAGCGCCAGCAGGCAGAATTCCCATGGATGGATAAGCAGGCTAAAAGTCGTGCTGATGTTGCGATCGCAAAGCCAATTGCTATCAAAGCTAGCCAGGCAGATTTTTTGCTGGAGGTTGGTACCGAAGAACTGCCGCCTGGTGACCTGGCCAGTGCACTGACTCAGTTGGAACAAAAAGTACCTCAAATGCTAAAGGAAAACCACCTGGCTTATGAAGCAATCCGGGTGATGGGAACGCCACGGCGTCTGGTTGTGCTTGTATCTGGGTTGGCTGCACGCCAGCCGGATCGCACCGTCGAGGCTAAAGGACCGCCGGCTGCCAGGGCATATGATGCGGATGGCAAACCTACCAAATCCGCAGAAGGCTTTGCTCGAGGCAAGGGAATTGATGTCAGCGACCTGCAAGTACAGGAAGTTGACGGCGGTGATTATGTTGTGGCAATTATCCAGGAGCAGGGTCGTTCAGGTGTTGAAGTACTTGGTGAAATTTTACCTGAATTAATGGCGAATATTCGATTCACCAAATCAATGCGCTGGAATGAAAGCGGCGTTGCCTTTTCACGGCCCATCCGCTGGCTGCTTGCCATGCACGGCGATGTTGTTGTTTCATTCAGTTATGCCGGTTATGTCAGCGGCAATCAGACTCGCGGCTTGCGATTTATAGAACCGGAATCGTTTATAGTTTCATCACCTGGAGATTATCTTGAACAACTAAAAAGCCAGGGGATCATCCTCTCACCAGAAGAGCGTAAACAATTAATTCTGGAACAGGCGCAAACCATGGCAGAGACATTGGGCGGTCGTGTGCCCGACGACCCTGATCTACTGGAAGAAATTACGCATCTGGTGGAGCGTCCAACAGCTTTGGTGGGGAATTATTCTAAATCTTATTTGGAAATCTTGCCACCTGAAGTTTTAATCTCGGTCATGAAAAAACATCAACGCTATTTTGTGGTCGAGGATGATCAAGGTAATTTATTGCCGAATTTTATTGCTGTGCGTAATGGTGATGACAGGCATCTATCAATCGTAGCAGACGGCAATGAGCAGGTTGTCTTAGCTCGATTTGATGATGCTGCATTCTTTGTCAAGAAAGATATGCAGCATCCGCTGGAAAGCTTTGTGGATCTGCTGGCGCCATTAACTTTCCAGGTTGAGTTGGGCTCTTTATTGGATAAAACTCACCGTATTGAAAGATTGGTCAAATCTATCGCTTCGGTTTTTGGGCTGACAGATAATGAAAAAACAATTGCCAGCCGGGCAGCAGCATTATGTAAAGCTGATCTGGCCACCAATATGGTAGTAGAAATGACCTCGCTGCAAGGCGTGATGGGCCGCTATTACGCCATCCACAGTGGTGAAGACCCAGCAGTGGCCAATGCGATTTTTGAGCACTATCTCCCACGATCCGCCAATGATCGCAGCCCAGAATCAATGCCCGGTATGATAATTGGTTTGGCTGACAGACTGGATTCACTGGTTGGTTTATTTGCAGTCGGCCTGGCACCAACAGGTACCAAAGATCCATTTGCACTGCGGCGTGCAGCGCTAGGCCTGTGCCAGAATCTGATTAAATGGCAGTTTCATTTTGATTTGCGTGACGGATTAAGTGAAGCCGCTGTGGGGTTTGATCTGGATGTCAAACCAAATGTAATTGAAAGTTGTTTGGACTTTATCCAGGGCAGACTTCGGGGCATGCTTTTGGAAATAAATTTCAATTATGATGTGGTTGAAAGTGTTTTGGCTGAACAGGGACATGACCCTTATGGTGTATTTGTCGGGGTTAATGACTTGTCTAAATGGGTTGCCCGGGAAGACTGGGAACAAATTTTGCCTGCCTTCAGCCGCTGTGTACGGATCACCCGAGACCAGGAAGTGGTGTTTGTTGTTAATGAACAACGATTTGAAGTTTACGCAGAAACGGGACTATATCAGTCACTGTTAAAAGCCGAAAAAGCTCTGAATGGGCAGGTCTCTGTGGATGCTTTTTTACAGGCATTTGAACCGATGGTGCCTGCGATCAACCACTTCTTTGACGAGGTGCTGGTGATGGTTGATGATCAGGCAGTCCGTGAAAACCGGTTGGGCCTGTTACAAAGAATCGCATCACTGGCGAAAGGTCTTGCCGACCTGAGTCACCTGGAAGGTTTTTAGCAACACAAATAGTAATTAAGTGAATTGTGAATAGTCTTTGGTCATTGACCCCAGCTTTCTATCTGGGGTCAATTGTTTCTATAAATAATCAGACTGTTGCACCGAATAGATATTCTGAATCATCACGTCCCATTATGAAATTGTCTCTAAAAATTTTTGGGCAATGGCAGGGACATCATCAGTAATTTGGATACCT
This sequence comes from uncultured Candidatus Brevefilum sp., assembly GCA_964497065.1. Lineage (GTDB taxonomy): Bacteria > Chloroflexota > Anaerolineae > Anaerolineales > Anaerolineaceae > Brevifilum. Next base: position 80,585 of record CAZCBW010000002.1, read on the forward strand.
GCCCAGTTGTCTTTGGGGTGGACGAGGTTTGCAACGACAATATTGGCCCCATTAAAGATGGCGCTGCGTGCTTCGCGCAGGTCAACACCTCCGGCAACTGAGATAAACGAGTTGAATTTACTACGGATGCGGCTTACCTGTCGGTATTGGATCACCTTGCCGTGAACCCCTTCTTCATCGCGGCCGCGGTGGATAACAGCCACATCCGGTGCCTTTCTGAGCGGGCGTAGAACATCCAGTGGTTCTGTGACACCAATCAGGTCCATCATTGAGAGGATGCCGAGTTCTTTACATCTTGAAATAAACAGGTTGATCGTTTCTGTAGGGGCTGTGCCCAATACAGTTGCAGCATTTGCCCCTGCCTGATGGATCATGTCAACCTCACCATTGGCACCGTCTTTTACTTTGATATCTGCGACAATAAGGCCTTTCCACAGCCGCCGCATGAGTTGAATGCCCCTGATCCCTTCTCGTTTGATGTAGGGTGTACCCGCTTCGATTAAGATCCGGTCGCTGTAAGGAATTCGCGGCAAAATACTCATCACTGTCGCCCGGTCATAATTAAATGCAATTTGAAGATAGCGGACGTTGTTTGTAAGCTGGGTCACACTCAGGAATCCTTTTTATTGGTGACCAGGTCAGCCAGGTTAGCCATATTGGAGGGCATGAACAAGACAATTTTTTCTGATGGGTCTGTGGCAATGTCTCGAATCGTCTGCAGTGAGCGGAGGTGCAAAGCACCGGGTGCGGAAGCCAACTCTTCAGCAGCAGCCCGAAGGTTCTTTGAAGCTTCCAATTCCCCTTGTGAGGCAATGATCGTGGCGCGGCGTTCTCGCTCGGCTTCGGCTTGCCGGGCCATGGCACGTTTCATTTCAGCTGGCAGCTCCAGTTCCTGGATCTTGATGGATTCGATATCCACACCCCATTCGCTGGTTTCAGAATCAACGATCTCACGGATTGCTTCTGCAATCTGGAGGCGTTCCATCAATACGGAGTCCATCTCGTTATTGCCAATCACATCCCTCAGGGCAGCCTGGGTGTATTGGCGAATTGCAAAAATATAATCCTCAATTTTAATGATCACGGCTTCTGGATCGGTGACTTTAAAATAAACAACTGCGTTCACCAGCATTGGGATATTGTCTTTAGTCATCACTTCCTGGCGGGGGACCTCAGCTGTTGCCAGCCGCATGTCAACCCGCCGCATACGTTGGGCGATTGGGATCAAAAAAGTTAAACCCGGATTGCGTACTCCGGTGAACTTTCCTAGTGTGAAGATCACGCCGCGTTCATACTCTGGGATCACTCTGACAGATCGTAAAACGAGGAAGATGAACACAAAGATAAAGAAACTGACCAGACATAGTAAGAAGATAGTTGCATCAGCAAGATTGCCCATTTAAATTCTCCTATTTGTGTTTTGATGGTTTGATGTGTGTATTATACAGTAATTCCGATATAAATAACTGACTTTATCTTATTATAAATAAGCGTCAGTGAATTGACAGGACGTTGTATAATTCTATATATCAAATTGGAGGTTTTATGGAAATTACCTGGCACGGAAATTCTTGTTTTCGAATTAATGAACGCGGCATGGCTGCAGTCGTGACTGACCCTTATGATCCACAGGTGGTTGGGATTGATCCGGGAAAGTTAAAGGCAGAAGTGGTGACCATCAGTTGTGACCATCCTGCACATAACTACACAAAAGGGATCAAAGGCAAGGCATTCGAGGTGACTGGCCCGGGTGAATACGAGATCGGCGGGGTTTTCATCACCGGCGTGCGGATCAATGGCGGAAAAAGTAAAAGCTCACCGGAAAATATCCGCAATACGGTCTATGTGATCGATTATAACGGTTTGAAAATTGCCCATCTTGGGGAATTGAACAGTGTTCCCAGCCAGACTGAGGTTGAAGGGTTAGGTGAGGTGAATGTTGTATTAGTGCCAATAGGAGGGTTGACAAGCTTGAATGCAGCCAAGGCTGCTGAGGTGATCAGTTTGTTAGAACCCAGCATTGTGATCCCCATGCATTATGAACTCCCTGGGTCATTGCTGAAATTAGAGCCGTTGTCGAAGTTTCTCAAAGAAATGGGACTGACCACGGTTGAAACTGAGGAATCAATCAAATTGTCAAGTGTAAACGTCCTGCCTGAAGAGACCAGGGTGATGGTATTGGATCGGGTATAGTTATGATAATTTTAAGGAATGGCTGAAGGAGTCACCGGTGAATGTTAAAGTGATCATGTCCTGGGATATTATTGAAGGCCGCGAACAGGAATATTTTGAATTTGTCGTTCGCCGGTTTATGCCAGGGGTTCAAAAATTAGGCATGGCGTTGAGTGATGCCTGGGTGACGATTTATGGCGACCATCCCCAGATTTTGGTAGGCGCAGTTGTTGCCGGGCAGGATAAGGCCCTGGAAATCATCACATCAGAAGAATGGCATAAATTAAATCACCGTCTGCAGGACTATGTCAAGAATTATGAAATGAAGCTGGCGCCTTTGGCTGGAGGCTTTCAGTTTTAATGTCCTTTGTTAACTCATTATTAGCTTGGTATCAAAAGAACGCCAGGGAATTACCCTGGCGTTTTCAGGTATCAGCCTATCGTACATGGATTTCAGAGGTGATGCTGCAGCAAACCCAGGTTGATACTGTCATGCCCTATTTCGAGAAATGGATGGAGACCTTCCCTAATATTGATGCATTGGCAGCTGCGAGCGAACAAGATGTACTTTCTGTTTGGGAAGGTTTGGGTTATTACAGCAGGGCGAGGAATATTTTTAAAACTGCTAAGCAGATCGTTGAACAACATGATGGTGATTTTCCATCCTCAGCAAAAAAGCTTGAAAAACTCCCTGGCATCGGGCGGTATACAGCGGCGGCCATGGCATCGATTGCATTTGGGGAGGATATTGCTGCTGTTGACGGGAATATCCTGAGAGTGTTGACCCGGTTATTTGATGTGACTGAACCTGTCCGCAGTACTGAGGGAGAAAAGAAAATTTGGGCTCTAGCGAAAGAACACCTGCCCAAAGGGCAGGCAGGGGATTATAACCAGGCCATGATGGACTTAGGTGCGCTTGTGTGCGCGCCGACAAACCCAGCTTGTGATCTCTGTCCTGTATCGGCATATTGCCTGGCTTTTAAAAAAGGTGTGCAGACTCAACGGCCAGTTAGGATGCCGAGAAAGCAGGTACCGCATCTGACTGTGGCAGCAGGTGTGATTCGGAAAAATGGGAAAGTATTAATTGCAAAAAGACCGCCAAAGGGTTTATTAGGCGGCTTATGGGAGTTCCCTGGCGGTACGTTGGAAGAAAACGATCAGAATTTACAGGCCTGCCTGGCACGTGAAATTGTGGAAGAATTGGGCGCTGAGGTATCTATTGAGCATGCTTTTGGTGTTTACAAGCATGCTTACACTCATTTTAAAATCACACTGCACGCCTTTTTATGCAGCCTGATTCCAGGTGAAAATCCTGAACCACTTGAATGTGATGACATCGCCTGGGTAACGGTAGGTGAATTGCCTGCTTACCCCATGGGTAAAGTCGATCGGCAGATAGCCAACCGGCTGCAAAAGGAAAGTACTCATGGATGATTTTCAAGCCGAACGTGAGCGGATGGTGAAAGAGCAAATAGCCAATAGAGGCATCCAGAATGAGAGGGTACTTGCTGCTATGCGAGCTATTCCCAGGCATTTGTTTCTTGAAGAGGCTGCCAGGACATATGCTTATATTGACAGCCCCATTCGCATTGGCAGTGGGCAGACGATCTCTCAACCTTATATCGTTGCGTTAATGACGGAACTGTTGGATGTTAAATCCGATCATCGAGTACTGGATGTGGGCACAGGATCTGGATACCAGGCTGCAATATTAGCTAAATTGGCAGCAGATGTTTTTTCGATTGAGCGGCATGCAGAACTGGCAGAAGAAGCCAAAATCAGGTTAAAGGCTTTGGGATATCGAAATATTCAGGTAGTTACGGGGGATGGTACCCAGGGTTATTCACCTGGTGCACCTTATGATCGGATCATTGTGGCAGCCGCTGCACCTGACACACCGCAGCCTTTATTAGATCAGCTGGCTGATGGTGGACGATTGGTTGTCCCCGTTGGAAGCAAGCATTCACAACAACTTGAGGTATGGAATCGCGAAGGGGAATCGCTTAAGAAATCAACCAGTGTCGCCGTGGTGTTTGTGCCGTTGATCGGTGAATCTGGGTGGGAAGCTTAAATAAGTCATAATTCAATCACCAAAAGCAAAGTACTAAATAAGGCTGCCAGTATATCTAATCTTTCTGATTATCACAGGATGATCTTGTAAACCAAGTATTTTTTGAAGGGCAATCGCGAAGTCTATAAAATGTTTAAATGAATAAGTGAGTTTATCATGGCTTTTTCTTGCTAACCCCCGACCTTTCATTTGCAAGGCAGCCTGAGCAGTTACGTTTGTTTATGCAGTATGTGATTTTTAGCAGCTTATTTATTGTTGCCCACATTGTTGCTTATACAATTGCTGGTGTGATATCTTATCGTGTCAGCCAGGATTTGTATGAGGGCGATACCAGGTTACTTGATTTTATGAAGGATATGGGAAACGAATCAGAAAATGCTTCAGTATCTAAGCTGGTATTTCCAAGTCAAATATTACGAGGTTTGCTGCTTTCAATTGTGCTGTATCCACTGATTGGTTTTTTGGGTGACCTGTCATTTATTGTACGGTTTTTATTTTTTGCCGGGTTGATGTTCTTTTATACGGATTTTGCCTGTGCGATACTATTTCCGCATAATATTGAGGGATTTGTCTATTTTAAAGAAAAATACCTTGTTAGAAAAGGTGCCTTTTGGAAATTACAATACGAGATGATAATTTACACAATCCTATTTGGTTTGTTAGCCAGCTGGATGCTGTTCATCTGGTAAATAATTGCGATGATGTTAGATTGATTGAGAAATTTTTTTACTGGGGATGAATCAGAAATTATATTGACACTAGTTATTGTTCATCGATGTGGTATACTTACACCGCTTAAGTTGAACTTGAAACATGAATTCAACGAGCCAGGGAACTCCCTGGCTTTATTTTGTAAAAAGCCGCTCAAGATCATTTAATGGTGTAACCGCAATGCGGGGTGAGAGAGCGGAGGCGGATAAAAAATTTCCGTAGGATTATTAACACCCAAAAGGATCTAATTTTGAATTTTAAACATTTTTCTTTTCACCCGCGTATTGACGCGGGCATATCGCAAGCCGGATATGAGACCCCAACACCCATACAACATAAAACCATTCCCCCAATTCTAGAGGGTCGGGATGTATTAGGTTTAGCGCAAACCGGTACCGGAAAAACAGCCGCTTTTGTCCTGCCAATTTTACAGCAGCTGATGGATGGCCCGCGTGGTAAATTACGGGCATTGATCTTGGCCCCAACGAGGGAACTGGCAGAACAAACTAATACAGCTATCAAACAACTTGGTGGAAACACCGGGCTGCGCAGTACCTCCATTTATGGCGGCGTGAGCATCAAGTCACAGATTTCCAGAGTTCGCAACGGTGTCGATATCGTTATTGCTTGTCCTGGTCGGCTATTGGATTTACATCGCCAACATGCAATCAATTTTTCTGATATTGAAATATTTGTTTTAGATGAAGCTGATCATATGGTGGATATGGGATTCTTGCCTGATGTTCGCAGGATCATTGAATTACTACCTACCAAGCATCAAACATTGTTTTTTTCTGCCACGATGCCAAACAAAATTCACCACTTAGCAGCGAATTTATTACACAACCCTGTCACTGTGGAGATCGATATTGAAAAACCAATTGATACAATCCAGCATGTAATTTATCCTGTTGAACAAGTTCAAAAACTTGATCTTTTGCTGCATTTACTGCATGAGAAAAACAACCAGCAGGTACTTATTTTCACCCGGACGAAACGCCGGGCATCAAAACTGGCAATACAGCTTTCAGAGGCTGGTATCTCTTCTACATCCATCCAGGGTAACCTTACACAATCAAAACGAGATGCCGCCATGCATGCCTTTCGTAAAGGAAAAGTTAAAGTGCTGGTCGCAACGGATATCGCATCACGCGGGATTGATGTAATGGAAATTTCCCATGTGATAAACTATGACATTCCAGATACGGCTGAAGCTTATACCCATCGTACCGGTCGAACAGGCAGAATGGAACAGTCTGGCACTGCCTTTTCATTGGTGACGCAGGATGACCTGAAAATCCTGTATTCAATAGAGCGATTGATGGGAAAAAATCTCGAAAGACGAAACGTGAATGGCTTTGAAACCAGGCTGCATGAAAAATCACTCAAGCAGGGTGTTAAATCTAAATCAAGACAGCACCATTCGCAGTCTAAAAGAAAATATTATTCCTCCACATCGCAAAGTCGATAAAATAATAGCGCTGACATACTCATGATCAGCGCTTTTTTATTTTAACTATGTAACTACTCAACTTATGAAGAAACAGGGGGTGTACCCCCGACCTTTCATTTGCAAGGCAACCTGAGCAGTTGCTTAACTTTTTAACAAAATTTATTACACTGGTTCAGGTTTGTCCTGATTTTCATGTTGGGGTTCTAAAGCTTTTGAAGAAAAAAAACAGGATGGCTGCCAAGATCGTGAAACCCAATCCGCCAATCAAACCAGCAGGTGAGGGACCTAAGAGCATGTCCGGGTTGCCGCGAATGAACAGGAAACCGAGGGCAGCAATACCATTAATGGCACCATGTCCGATCACCGCCGGCCAGACGCTGTTGGTCTTGACCGTGACCCACCCAAAGAATATCCCCAAAATGATACAAAACCAGACCATGGCCAAAGGACCTAAAAATGGTGCACCAAAGTATTTAAGCCCATAATTATGCCCCATCAGGATGATCGGCCAATGCCAGACTCCCCAGATGGCACCGGTGAGAAGAATTGCTTTCTTCGCCCCCAGCGGCATCAATTTTGGCTGTAAATAACCCCGCCAACCAAATTCTTCGCCGAATGTTGGGATGGCATTCAATAACGGAGCCAGCAAGATCGCCTGGATGGTTTGAACTACTACGATCATCCATGGGTTGATTGCTTCCATCCCGGCGGGGATCATTTGCTGGGTGAGAATCGTTAACTCAGGATCATAATATTGCGGGAATAAAAGGAAGTAAATCACCATCCCGATTATGGTTAACAGACCGGGCAGCAGCCAGGCTGCAAGATAAAAACGCCATCCTCCCTGTTTAAGTTTTGGTTTGAGCATCAAATTGGCATTGCCTTCTTTGGTGACCATCCTCGTCAGCAGGTTGGCAATTGCCGGGGAAAACATATAGATGGTGGCCAGCAGGATCACCGCCAGGCTGAGCTGAAGGCCTCCCAGGTTGAATACAGGACTGTTAACCAGACCGCCAGTCAGGAAGATAACCAGTGCAGTCAGCCATGCGATCCCAAATGAGAAAGCTATAAAAAAATAAATCCGTTTTTTTTCTTCAGAGTTTAACATTTTTTCTCCAAAATTATTATTGATTTTGTTTGTTTTCCTTTTGCCTGTCAAACCCGGCACCAAGAATGAGGCCGATAACCAACCCAACACCAGTTACTGTGAAGGCCAACGTGTTGTTGTTGAATACAAATAACAGCACGCCAATCCCGCCGCCTATGAAAATGCCAAATAACACCCCCATCTTTCTTTTTTAGGGCAAACTAAGCAGTTACAAAACTTGATTATTTATTGTAAGTTTGATAAATGCAGACTTTCCCTCAGCCACAATCTTATCATGAATTTTCCTGTGATGTTTGGTACAAAGGTTTAAGAATTAACTTCTGCCCGCTTATATTAAGAAATTAATATAGGAACAAATCAGGCATCTTAAACGTCTCTTATATAAGTAATTCAAATTTAAACAAAAAAGGAGACGAAGCATGAAAAAAATTAAACTAAGTTTGTTGTTTATACTGGTTTCAAGCTTTTTACTGACAGCCTGCCAGCCAGGGGAGCCGATAGATGAATATATTTATGGTGAAGAAGCTATGATTGAATCTGTCGATGTATTGATTATGGAATCCTTTCCGCTCCAGGCACGGGCGGTCATTACAGGGTATTTCCCTGATGGATGTACCGAACTGGCTGCGATCAATGTAGACCGCCAGGAAAACGAATTTATTTTGACTGTTCAAACCCGTAGACCATCAGGTGATATTGCCTGTACTGAGGCATTGGTATCATTTGAGGAATCCCTTGACCTGGATATCCTTGGGTTGGAAGCAGGAACCTATACAGTGATTGCACAGGATCAACAGGCAAACTTCACTTTGGATGTTGATAATGTTTTAGATGTTCAAGGCGAAGGTGAGGATTTCGATCTAGGATCAGATGCTGTGATTGAAGACCTGTCTATCATCCTTGATGAATCAGGCCTAAAGGAAGTTAAGGTTGTGCTGGAAGGCTATCTGCCTGATGCCTGTACAGAACTCCATACCATTGAATATCGTCAGGAAGGCAACAGCTTCGTTATCGATGTGACCACACAGCGTCCAACGGGGGATGTCATGTGTGCCATGGTGATCACGCAATTCACAGAAGAGATTTCCATTGATGTGGAAGGTTTGGCAGATGGCGAATATGAGGTCCGTTATGAAGGTTTGCGGGACTCATTTAATCTGGGAAGTTGAATACTAGAGAAGACTGAAAAAAAGTCATCCAGTAAAACATAAAAGAGAGGTGCCTGGGAATGGCACCTCTCTTTACTACACCTTATGTCAATTCTCCAATAAGTTGGCTCGATCACCCAGTTTTTCTCGCATTTTTTCCAATAGAGCCTTGTCTGGGGTTGAGCCAGTCAGGCTGAACATAAAAACCCCAAGCATCATTTCACAATCAGCGACTTCTTTGATGATGTTCTCTTTTCGAACCCTGTCATTGTTCCGCACCCAACCATCCACTCTTGACACGATCTCATCAGCCAGCTGGCCTGTTTTGTTGAAGGTCTCCAGCATTTCAACTTCTTCTGATGACAGCGCATCACGATGATGCGCCATATAAGCTTCGGCCAGCTCGCCAACTTCAGATAAATAAAACCAGAGTGCATCTTTGGCAGAGGGCCATTGCAGGCCACGTGCTTTGTAGTAAGCCTGGATGGTTTCGATTTTCATTGACACTCCTATATCTTTGAAGAAAATTGTCACGGCAATTATACCTGTTATTGCCTGGTTGAATTCGCAGATTGGAACTGGTTGAACAATTGATAGGTTTCGTGGGTTATTCCTGGTTCTTAGGTTTAGTGGAGTTGAAAAACCAGTATAATCAGGTTAAGGGTAATAAAATCAGATCATTTAAAGACAAAACCAATTCTCAAAAATCTATGGATATGAAGGAAAAACTCGAAAAAGTCCAACAGCAAGTGAAACGCTATTACCGTAAAATCAACCAGATGAGTGGTGGGGCGATTGGGATCATCCGGGTTACTTTGACCCGGTTTGGTGAAGAGAGAGGTTCAGAGGCAGCTGCCAGCCTGGCATATTATGCATTTTTCTCGATCTTCCCTATGCTGTTGGTGTTTATCGTGGTCGGGAGTTTTTTTGTTGATACTGCATTAGTTGAGACCCAATTGTTAGAATTGCTGGAAGGTGTGCTGCCTGGAGCCGAAACTCTTGTGATTGAGAACATCAATGAGGTGCTAAGATTGCGCGGGTCAGTCACCATCGTGGCACTTGTTTCACTGACCTGGTCAGCAACCAGCGTATTCAATATCCTGGCGAAAAATATTAATCGGGCATTCAAGAAAGCAGTGATACCAGATTTTTTTAAAGGTCGTTTATATGGATTGTTTATGTTTATAGGATTGGGTTTGCTAATGGTTTTGTCATTAACCGCGACTACAATTATTGGGTTGATCCCAATTATCGATGTACCAATCGATGGACTGGTATTGCATGAAACACTGTTATGGCGGTTGGGCGCATTAATCACACCGGTGGTAATTAATGTGTTGATGTTCTGGGCGATCTACCAGTGGATACCAACGATTACTGTCAAGCGCAGGGCAGCCCTTATGGGTGGTTTGGTGGCTGGTATTACCTGGGAGATGTTAAATAATACATTTACCTGGTATCTCAGCAGCGGATTGGTGCAGTATCGGCTTGTATATGGGTCATTGGGGTCGATCGTGGCTTTATTGTTTTATGTGTACCTGACAGCAACATTGGTGTTGATTGGTGCGCATTTGACCGCAACGATACATAATTACAAAGTCCGAACGGATGAACAAAAAACCTGATTACTCTCTCAGTTTCTCACATGTTGGTGAATCGGGGTTATGAATTGAGTTGGATGAAGAATTGTCACTTGAATTCAACCAGGTCATCTGGTCGTTGGATTCACAGCTGAGAAAATCACCAATGCGAGGGGTGAAATCATGGGTGCCTGCCTGTGCAAGCCTCCTAATTTTGTTTAATCCCAATGAATTAAGTTTTGTCGATGTTCAAAATTGATTATTAAAGGCTTTAGACGCGATCAAATCTACACCAGGCTATGCATCTAAGCTAGTTGAGATTGAGGTCCGATATGGTGGTAAAGCTGGACCTGATTTGGAAAGACTTGCTGAATTTCCATGTTTAACGCCACCAGAAGGCAACGCCCATGTAGTCCGCTCTGCTCTCAAAGATGTAGGGATACAGATCGCATCATTGTCAGCCGAAGGTAAAATAGGAATAGATAATAATCAATAAGTTAAAAGTCATCGATAATTCAGTTTGAGCTTGGAGGAAAACAAAAACAATGAGAAATTTTGAGTTTTATAATCCCACACGGATCATATTTGGCAAAGAAACTATCAGCAAACTCAGCCAGCACATCCCCACGGATGCGAGGGTAATGATGTGTTATGGTGGTGGTTCAATCAAGCGAAATGGGGTCTATGACCAGGTGAAGGCTGCCCTTGAAGGCTGGCAGGTGATTGAATTTGGCGGCATAGAACCCAACCCTGACTATGACACCGTTAAAAAGGCTATTGCCCTGGGAATAGAAAAAAACATCAATTTTATTCTTGCAGTTGGTGGGGGTTCTGTGATTGACGGTGCAAAACTGATTGCAGCCGGGATTCCATTTAAAGGCGATGATCTCTGGCAGGTGGTGAAGGGAAAGGTAAAAATTAAACGCGGCGGATCAATACCCTTGGGAACAGTCTTAACACTGCCGGCAACAGGGACAGAAATGAATGGGATTTCTGTGATCTCACGTCGATCAACTGAGGAAAAATATGGCTGGGTGAGCGAAGCTTCATACCCAGTATTTTCAATTCTTGATCCAACCACAACCCATTCACTGCCAGAAAAACAATTACGCAATGGGGTTGTGGATGCGTATGTGCATGTGGTTGAGCAGTATATGACCTACCCGGTGGATGCCAGGCTGCAGGATCGGCAGGCAGAGGGTATCTTCCTGACATTGCAATATGTGGCACAGGCAGCCATAGCGTCACCGCCTGATGATGATGCCAGGGCAAACCTGATGTGGTCTGCCACCAATGCGTTGAACAGCAGCCTGGGGTTGGGCGTTCCAACGGATTGGGCTACCCATGCCATTGGGCATGAATTGACTGTGTTATATGGGTTGGCGCATGCTGAATCACTGGCTGTAGTGGTACCGCATTTGCTCTGGCACCAGCGGGATCGAAAAGCTGAAAAATTGACCCAATATGCCCATCGGATTTGGGGATTAACAGATAAAGATGAAGCAATTATCCGCACGGCATTGGATAAGATGACTGGCTTTTTTAATAATATCGGCATGCCGACACGATTGACGGATTTTAATGTCAATCCGGATGAGGCTGCCAGCCGAATTCAGGAGCGCTTCACTGAACGCGGTACCGTATTGGGAGAGCATGAATCCATTAATCCTTCGCATGTCGCAGAAATTCTACGCATGAGTAAATAATAAATCAAATTATCTAATGTGAATTTTGTTACTGGTACCTTGGTGTAATTGTAGAAAAATTTTCTGTAAATATAAAATGGGTATTTGAGGAGATGTTTAGATGCGCAAGTAGATAGTTTTTATTTTAGCTGCAGTTGTATTGGCTTTATTACATGAATCAATCCATGCGTTGGCAGCATTGCCGTTTAATGAATATGCCGCATTTCTTATCAGGCCATTAGGTTTTGAAGTTGTCTTCCAAACACCGGTTGCAGAAAGATAGGGGATTCATTGGGCATTGATTTCAGGGCTCAGCAATTTATGACCATACTTCGTGGCTATACACTCTTGGTTTTTAGTAAGAAAATTGCTCTTATGGAAAACATAATATTTAAAGGTTTTCTATTCTACCTGGCTTTACTTGCTTTGATTGCAGACCCTTTAAATTTATCAATTGGCCCATTGATATACGGCGGTGATGCAAACGGCATCGCTGTAGGATTAGGAATAAATCGCTGGATTATTCAGGCAGTATTTCTGATAATTTCGATGATTAACCGTGAGTTAATTGCCCAAAATCTGTTTCCCCTGTTTAGTATTACAGAAGTTCCTTTTCTTTTTCGACCTTTGATCAGTAAAAAAAGCATAAGATGATCATTCTTTTCTCGAATTTTTATAAAATAATCGATATTTAATCATTTGCTCTTAAAGCCTTAACATACTCTTAAGCATTTATTCATCGGCATCCGTTATACTCTTATCCAACAACAAACAAAACTTTTTCATCTCTCCTGAAAAGTATTGATTTATCTTTTCTCTCCTTTTGGTTTAGAGACTCCTTCCGAAAGCACCAGCGGGTGACTGCACAAGTCACCCGCTGGTGTATTAACACTCCCAATTTTTTCATAAGCTGAGTAGTAACCAATTGTTTATAAATAAATAGAAATCAGTTTGATGTTTACCGGTTTCCGCGACTGATGTAATCACTGCCGCCGGTATTTTTCACCTCATTAAGGTTGATTGGGCTGCCGTAATAATAGGCTGTGCTTCCCTCTGATAAGTCAACCTGGAAAGTATCCACTGCCCAGATGGTCGCTTCACTGCTGTTGTTGAGCTGGATTTCAGTCGTTGCACTTTTTAACCAGTCCGCTGTATAAGTTGATCCGTTACTGGCTGTGATGATTTGTTCTGAAACCTGTCCGTCCCTGACGCGCAGTTCTGAATCGTCTGATAGTTTAATCCTCAATGTATCCGTGCGGATGGCATTGACATATCCCTGGCTGTCGTTGGTCAGTGAAAGTGATAGCTCACTGCCTTCTGCCAGAAGCTGGCTGGTAGTCAGAAAAACACCATTAGACACATTGATGCTCTGTACGCGAACCAGTTTTACATAGACACGGATCGGTTCTAACGGCATCAGGTTGATCGATTTGCCTTCAGCATCGGTAATCTCAACAAACAGGGTCTGCTCCTGAACGTAGGTGCGCACATATTTTATCAGGTTGCTTTCAGCATGCACTTCCACGCCAGTATTAAGCTGGGTCACATACAGCTCAAATTCGCCGTTGGCCTCAATCTTATTAAACCCCTTGAGATCTCGTTTTTCGATCACCACCTCGCCAGAACCTTCAACCGTTTCTGTAAAAAAGGCAAAACGATCACACCCGGTCAGGCTGATTCCGATTGCGATCGCTAAAAAGAGGAATAATTTCATTTTCTTCATGTGTGCCTCCAAACGATAATGAATGGTTATTTTCATTCTACAGCAGGCACACCTTTGAGAAAAGCGATTCTGATCATTTATAGGTTTGTGTTAGGGAGTTGACAGGTTGTAGATAGGCGGGCGTCAATTTACCTACCTACAGGTATTATTAATTTTCTATCTGTGTTGAGGTGATTTAATTTATTTAATTATTGATCTCAAGCACTTCAGCGAATTGGGACATGGCTTGAATATGTTCTTGAGGTTTTTTAAAGCCAGCATTCATGATGTTTACAGTCAGGTGGGTGGCACCGGCTGATTGCCATGCATTGTTCAGGTTCTGCCATGTATCAGGGTTTCCGTCCCCAAAGCGGATTTTTGGTTCCAAACCGATATCTTTCATCGAGCGGCCATGGTCACTGAGATAGCCTGCCAGTTTATCCAACGCCTGGGCACCTTCTTCAGGTGTGGTGTAAAGGGGCAGCCAGCCGTCACCAATTTTTGCAATTCTTCGCAGAACCGGCTCTGCATGGCCGCCGAACCAGATCGGGATTGGGCGCTGTACTGGCAGGGGATTTAAACCTGCATCAGGAATATTATGCCAATGGCCTTTAAAGGTGACCAGCGGCTGGGTCCACAGCAGACGCAGGACCTCAATTTGTTCTTCAACCCGCTGACCGCGGTTATTAAAATCTTTATTTTGGCTGATGAATTCAATTTCGTTCCACCCTACACCAAAACCAAGCCGAAGCCTGCCCTGAGACAGTACATCCAATGTTGCAGCTTGTTTGGCAAATAATGCCGTTTCTCGTTGAGGCAGAATAATGATGCCGCTGACAAATTCTAAATCCGTTGTCACACCTGCAAGATAGCTAAAGAATGTGAGGGGTTCCTGGAACGGATCGCGAAAGGTGTATGGGCCAGACCAACCGCCATCACGCTCGGGGTTTGCACCAAGGATATGGTCATAAGCAAGCAGGTGGTTAAAACCTAAACTCTCAGCTGCCTGGGCAAAATCCCTGATTGCTGAGGGATCAGCCGGGAACTCAGTTTGCGGAAAAACGATTCCATATTTCATCAAATATACTCCTGATATTAATTATCTTTATGCCGTAACTACTCAGCTTATGAAGAAATGGGGGGTGTGGTGTGGCGGTAAAGCCGCCACACCACACCCCCGACCTTATCATTTGCATGGTAGCCTGAGCAGTTACTTTATGCCTATAATTGTACCTGCCGCCAAATTGAGAGATTCAGTTTGCGCCATTATTTTCATGACTTTGAAGTAAGTGGTGTCTAATCCCGTGTATAATCGATGGTATGTCATCCATCATAGCAGTTGATATCGAAACCACCGGCCTGATCCCTAGTGAAGATGAAATCATTGAAATCGGCGTAGTCAAATTCAAAGACCATAGGGTAGAAGATGAGTGGTCGACACTGGTTAACCCACGTCGGCCCATCCCGCCTTTTATTACACAGTTGACAGGCATTAATAATAATATGGTGCGGAATGCCCCATTTATCACGGATGTGATCTGTGATCTGATCGCCTTTGTAGGCGATGCCCCGGTTGTTGGGCATAATATCAGTTTTGATCTATCTTTTCTCAACCGGTCAGGCGCATTAACAAGCAATATTGATATCGATACATATGAGCTGGCAGCTGTCTTGATGCCCACAGCCAGCCGGTATAATCTCTCAGCGCTTGCCCAGCAGTTGAATGTCTTGCTGCCTGCGACCCATCGCGCCCTGGATGATGCCAGGGTGACCCATGTTGTTTTTATCGAATTAATAAAAAAAGCACATCAGCTACCTCTGGACTTACTGGCAGCTATTGTCCGCATGGCAGACCCGCTTGATTGGCAAGCCAGCTGGGCACTTAAGCAGGTGCTGCGACAGCGGGCAAAGGAACCAGTCAAGCCTAAAAAAGGCGGGGATGGTTCATCTGGCCCTTTATTTGAAAAACCAGTTGACGATGAGGGTATGCGTGTCGGTTCAGAAGTAGGGCATAATTCACTCAATAGCGATGAGATGGCTTCCACGCTCGAGACTGGTGGTCTTTTCGCAGAATATTTTGATGACTATGAATACAGGTCACAGCAAGTTGAAATGCTCCGCTGTGTGGCCGAATCTCTGAGTAATTCCAAGCACATGCTGGTTGAAGCCGGCACAGGTACAGGGAAATCGCTGGCATATTTAATCCCGGCAGCATACTGGGCCGTCCAAAATAATACACGTGTGGTCGTTTCAACCAATACGATTAACCTGCAGGACCAGTTGATCAATAAGGATATCCCTGACCTTCGCCAGGCGCTGAAATTACCATTGAGGGCAGCTGTATTAAAGGGACGATCAAATTATTTGTGCCCCCGTCGTTTGGCAGCCATGCAGCGGCGAAACCCTGAAAATGTTGATGAATTGCGGGTGCTGGCCAAGGTACTTGTATGGCTGTTGGAAAGCCGTACTGGCGATCGGACGGAAATAAATCTAAACGGCGTGGTTGAACGGATGGTATGGTCACGCCTGTCTGCAGAAGATGAGGGTTGCAGTCTGGAAGTTTGCCTGAAGCGAACAGGCGGCCGCTGCCCATTTTATCGCGCCAAGCTGGCGGCAGAAAATGCCCATCTGTTGGTGGTAAACCACGCCTTGCTTTTAGCGGATACAGCCACCGGCAACCGTGTACTGCCAGCCTTTGATTACTTGATTGTTGATGAAGCCCATCATCTTGAATCGGCTACCACCCAGGCAATGTCTTTCAAGGTGCGAGCAGTAGATATTACCCGATTGATCCGTGAACTGGGCAGCCCGAAAACCGGCATCTTAAGCCGTTTCATGGAGTTGTGTGAAAAATCATTAAAACCTGCTCAGATGGCCGCACTGAATCAGCTGGTTCAGAAAGCGACAGACCTCTCGGTAAAATTTGACAGCCAGATGAACCAGTATTATCAGGCGTTGGATGCATTCTTAGAGGAACAACGTGAGGGACGACCGCTGGGGACTTATCCGCAGCAGGAGCGGGTACTGCCCTCAACCCGAACACTGCCGGTCTGGCTGGATGTGGAAATTGCCTGGGAACTGGCTGAAAGCACATTGGAGCAGTTGATGGCGATCTTACGTGACTTGCGGAATCCGATGGGGGAACTGGCCGACCAGGCCAATGAGGAAGCTGAAGATATGTGGGGCAGCCTGGGTAATATGGCAACCCGCCTGGATGAAATTAAGAAAAACCTGCAAGGTTTGACGATGGAAGCCGATCTGAATACGATCTATTGGGTTGAGATCAACCCAAAATATAACGAAATCAGCTTGAATGCTGCCCCGCTGCATATTGGCAAATTGATGGAAAAACATCTCTGGTATGAGAAGGAAAGTGTGATCTTGACATCTGCCACCCTGACCACCCAGGGAGAATTTGAGTATTTACGGCAGCAGCTTAATGCTGAAGATGCTGATGAACTGGTGGTTGGTTCACCCTTTGATTATGAGACTGCTGCCATGGTTTACGTGGCGACGGATATACCGGAACCCTCAAATTATAATGGTCACCAGCAGGCAATTGAATCTGCCATTGTTAACGTCGCAAAGGCATCGGGGGGGCGGATGCTGGCATTGTTCACATCCTATGCCCAGCTGCAGCGGACATCAAATAAGATTGCGCCGATTTTGGCACAAGCGGATATCCAGGTGTATGAACAGGGTGAAGGGGCTTCAGCCAATAAACTGCTGGAGACTTTCAGGGATACAGACCGGGCTGTGCTGTTGGGTACGCGGGCGTTTTGGGAAGGTGTGGATGTACCAGGTGATGCACTGTCTGTCTTGATGATCGTTAAACTGCCCTTTGACGTCCCCTCTGACCCGGTCATTGCTGCCCGTGCTGAAACGTATGATGACCCCTTTTATCAATATGCACTACCTGAGGCGATCTTACGCTTTCGGCAGGGGTTTGGCCGGCTGATCCGAACGCAAACCGATCGGGGTGTTGTAGCTGTGCTGGATAAGCGAGTGCTGACCAAGCAGTACGGGCGATTATTCCTTGAATCGCTGCCGCCCTGTACCTTTAAGCAGGGGCTGCTGGCAGATCTGCCAAAACTGACCGAACGCTGGTTAAATCTTTAATCTGCAAATCAGAAATTCGTTCGCAGGCTATTTGCTATGTCGAAGGCCGGTTTTGAATAAAGCCCGGATGAAGGGACCGGGGGGAATAGACATTAAGATCGAGAAGGTCTCAATAAAGGAGCTGTCCTCATCGAGAAAACGGAACACTTTTTGAACAGGGTTGTGAAGATCTCTGCCATTTCTATCACCTTGTAAACAGACAGCCCAAGAATATTATTGATGTATTGTTTAAGTGCCCGATCATAGGCATCATCTTTAAGTAAGGTAGGGGAAAAGAGGGTATATTCGACAAGCGCTTTGTGTTTGCTGGATGGCAGAATGTACATGAAGCGCATCGCACCGTCTTGGGGTGTGCGGAAGTCGAACATTGTCGGCAGGTCAGGGTCAAAAGCCGGCTGTTCTGTCTCAATCGCCCAGCCTTTGAAATGCTGCCAGAGGATGTGGTAACGTTTAGGGTTTGGATTAAAATTGCCCGGCAGGAACAGGCTGTCAAACACCCAATCTGCCCTGTATTGAATGTCGTCAACAGTCACACTAGCACCTTCACGACCACCCTTAACTTCGCTGACATCGCCATATAAAAAAGTACATTGGGCAAGTGGCGAAGGACACCTTGTATGTGGTGGTAGATTTCAATGCCGCGCAGCATTTGGTAATGGAAGGGTGCTAATTTAAAAGTTTTAGAAAATGTCGGGCTGTAAAATTAAAGCTGTTACCAATCCTTAAAAAGGATATCGTCATATGTCGATTTTTTATTGGTCCAAAAACACCAGGTCCGGTCGTTGGCAGTTTTTGGCTCTCGATCAACAATCAGGATCTGGCGGCCTTTTAGAGGAGAGTTCATCATTTGGTAAGCCAGGCTGAGCCCGGCCATTCCACCACACCCCCTATTTCCTCACAAGCTGAGCAGTTACCAAAATTTATTATATTTGGTTGTTTAATGACTGGGTGAGCAACAATAAGGGTTAATAATTATGCTGTTTGATTCTTGCCTTTGAACGTGACGCAGATTACACATTTTCATCTTCGTCTTCAATGCCAACCATAGGCGGGATGTAATTGCCCGGCCCGCACAGTTCTTCACTTGCGCGGATCTCACGATCTAAGAAGTAATTTAGGAGGATTCGCAGCAAGACCTTGGTGAACAGGATGACGATATCCCGAGAGCTCGGTGCAATGGCGAGACGCAGGACATCGCTGCCGATGGCAAACTCCAAGCCGAGGTTGAGCATGTGGCCTAAGCGAAGGCGGATGCGTTCAGTGTAGTTGATCTGGCGGTTGATCGGGTCAAACAGGTGGCGGGTGTAGCTGATGGTTGCCCTTGCCATCGCAGCGACGATCACATAAGCCGTGGCAATTTCTAAGCCGATAATGACATAGCCAAGAATGGTTGATAAGATGGCTTCATTCGGTATCAGCGGCGTATAACCCTGCAAAGGTGAATTGATCACAATTGTCAGCAGTGCAACCAACCCAGCAATTATTGAGATTGGCAGGATGTATTCCATCCAATGTTCTTGATAATTATTTTTCTCTTGATTATCTGAGTCCATTAATAACCTTCTAATACATTTTTTTGAAATTTATCCTAATTAGTTTACCATGTTTGAATTAATCGGATTGTTTTTTACAAAGTCAAAAATTGTTTGTCTCTTCCCCTTTGGCTATTTATAATTCATCATATTATTCTTGTAAAACCTATCGGATTTCCTATTACTATTCAAATACTAATAAAAAAGGTATAAAATATCTGAAACAAATGTTAAATTTGATTTCATCAATTAACCATCATCCGGAGGTTGTTATTATGATGAGCTTTAGAATTAAATCAACTGCACTGTTTGTAATGTTGGTTTTCCTTTTTACTGCCTGTGTGCCAGTTAACAACACAACCGTGGAATTAATGGAAAACGAATTCAGCATTTCATCGGATGAAGAGATAACTTCTGACGATACTATTTTATCTGAACCGGTGCCAACCACCGAACCAGATTTCATTGATGCAGGTTCGACATTAGAAGCAGAAGACGAAGAACAAAGTTCGTCTGTGGAATTACCAACATGGTTTGAAATTCCCCTGACAGATGTGCGTACCGACCAAACCTTCACGATCAAAGACCACCTTGGTAAGGTTATCCTGGTTGAAATATTGGCTATGTGGTGTTCTTCCTGTTTGAGGCAGCAGGTTCAGGTCAAGGAATTGCATGAAAAATTGTCTGGTCAGGATTATTTTGTCTCAGTGGGTTTGGATGTAGATGTGAATGAGCAGGCACAGGACCTGAAAGCATACACTGACTCCCACGGTTTTAATTGGCTGTATGCAATTGCACCGGCAAGTGTAGTGCTAGAAATCAGTGAGCTTTATGGTGCCCAATTTCTCAACCCACCTTCTACACCTATCCTGGTGATTGATGCGCACGGAGAAGTTCACCTGATACCCTTTGGCGTGAAGAGTGCTGATGAGCTGTATGACTTTATCTCACCATTAATAGCAGAAGCAAGCAGATAATTTAATTCATTAATTATCGCTTTAAAAAAATCCCCTCGATGGTCCCTCGAAAGGTGTAATTCGACACATGTTCACATCCATTGGTCTAGGTCTGCTGGCAAGCTTCAGCCCCTGTGTTTTGCCGCTCTATCCCGGTTATCTGGCTTACCTGAGCGGTTTTCAGGAGGGCGGGAATGATAATCGCCGTTTTTTCCTGGGTTTCATCGTGTTAGCAGGCGTCTTGATCATGATGCTGTTGCTGGGGCTGGTGATAGCATTGCTGTCCGTGTCGGTTGGACGGGCTCTTACAATCATCATTCCTGCTGCCAACGCATTATTGATCATCCTGGGTATTTTGCTTTTATTGGATGTTAACCCCTTTAAAGCCATCCCTCAGATCAAAATTCCTGCCTTTCGCAACCCATTTTTTAATGCATTTCTATATGGTCTGCTCTATGGACCCATTGCCCTGCCCTGTTCTGGACCGTTGGTAGTAGGCATCTTTGCGATTTCACTGACCGCAGGCGATGCTTTCAGACAGCTGTCGGTTTTTTTCTGGTTCGGGATTGGGTTTGGGCTGCCTTTATTGGCGTTATCGCTGATTTCTGGGGCATTACAGCGGAATATTACTCGCTGGCTGGCAAGCCGCGCCAGGTTGGTGAATATTATCGGCGGTCTGTTATTGATTGGCATTGCGATTTTTGATTTATGGGTGAATTGGGATATGATCCGTTTGATGCTTGGCGTTTGACCCAGTAAAATAAACCAACACTACAAATATTATATGCTTGGCAAACACGATACCATCAGGTTTTATTAGATGTGACCTGGTTTTTATTAGGAGGTAAGTCATTATGAAAAAAAAGATAAATTTTGTCATTTTAGTACTGGTATTATCATCACTTTCGTGTAATTTGCTGGAGGTTTTCGATGGGGAACAGGTTGAAACGCCAGAATTGGCATCCACTGATACAGAACAACCGGCACATACACCTACGCTGACCGAGGAACCACCTGCAGCGCTGACGCTGGAGGCAACTGCTGAAATCGTGATCTACGCGCTGGCAGAGATGGATATGGAAACAGTGGCTGAATTTGTTCACCCGGTAATGGGTGTGCGCTTTTCACCGTACACCTATGTTGAAGAAGATCACCAGGTGTTTATGCCAGGCGAACTGCCAACGCTGGGTGATTCGGATGAGATATTCCTGTGGGGAGCATATGACGGTACAGGCGACCCGATTGAATTGACATTTGAAGAATACTACCAGGAGTTTATCTATTCAGCCGATTTTGCCAACCCCGAAGATATGGCAGTCGACGAGGAATTGGGTTGGAGCAGCATGACCAATAATATTGAAGAATTTTATCCCGGCAGCTCCTTTGTTGAATATCATTTCAGCGGCTTTGATGAACAGTACGGCGGGATGGACTGGCGCAGCCTGCGGCTGGTGTTCATTGAAGAAGCCGGCCATTGGTTCCTGGTTGGGGTCGTCAATGACCAATGGACAATTTAAATAAGAAGATGCTGGCTGCTGCCAGCCCGCACTCGTTTTTCTGTGGAATAAAAATTAATTAAATTCTGTCCAGTAACTGGGCAGAATCCACACATTGATTGAATCGATCACCGCGTTATCTGCATAGTCGACCCAAACTTCAACCGTGGACGTCCCACCGGCCGGGGTTGGTTCGCTGCTCCAGGTCTGGCCGCCGCCAAGGATCTGCCCGGCAGCATCATAAATCAGCACGTGCACATCCACCTCTGAGACACCCTTGCTGTAGGTGTTGGTGAAGGTCACATTGACGTACTCATTGTAATCGCCGGTGATCTGTGTTTCGGTAACCACAAAGGGGTTGGTGGTCAGCTCAAAGTCTGTTTTTGGTTCACCCGGCAGCACCCAGATATCATAATTGAAAGTTTCGGATTCAAAGGGCGGCGATGTGACCCAGGGCGAAATACCCAGGTTGTCACCTGGCAGAATAAGATCAATATAATCAGTGCCGGTGGACGTTACAAAACCCTCTTCGTCATAAAAGGTGATATACAGCATTGAATTAATAAGTACCTGGTCAGTTTCGTTCTGCAGCACCAGGCCGCCCATAATCCATCCCATGTCACCCGGATAGAAGTAATCATCGATGATTGAAATATTGCCCCATAAATCTATGCCCTGGATGACTTCACGTGAATATGAAAAGGTCGGATAGGCTTCGACAGAAGCAATGTCATCAAAGGTATTCAAATACGCTGAGAAACCGACATAATCGTTCCCGGGGATAAAATCAACATAGGTGTACGCACCGCCGGCAACATTCCCGTTGGCATCATAGCCAACCACATTGACGCGCAGGTCACGATAGGTATCAGGATCAAGATTATTGATGATCCCGGTCACGATCGGGTAGTTCTCATTATGCCAATAGCGGGTATTTGTCATTGAAAAAGGATTGATCCGACCAGCAGCGGAACGATTGTCCCGAAAATCCCAGGTTAAGGTCAGGCTGTCAGCGGTAATATTCGAATCCCCCAGGAAGAATTCGTTGGTCAGCCAGAACTGCTGCCCCGGGAACACCCAGGCGATATTGATATAAGCCTCATCCAGTTTATTGCCGTTTGAATCGTAGACCGCCATGCGAAAATCGACATCTTCAAAGAGCAGGTCAGGTTCAGGATTGACCAGCTCAAAAGCAGCAAAAACCAGATCACTTTGCTGGATGAAGGTTTGGTCCAGGATGACCAGGTTCTGACTCCCTGCAGTGATGATATCTTGTTCGTCCGTTGACGGCTGGCTGACAGGCGGTTCAGTGGTGGCGGGTTCTGCCATCACTTGCGGATCATCGGTAGGTGTGGCGGTTGGGTCAGGTGAGGTGCGCCGGCAGGCAATGCCCAACAGCAGCGGGAAGAACAAAAATAACACGAGAAGTTTTTTGGTTGAGATCATTTTTGCTCCTTGTGAGTGATTATTATGGATGTATTATACAGGAAAAAATCCACCCCAACCCCTTCTTTAAGGAAGTAGAAACCTGTTGAGAAGTGCTCATCTGGATAAAAAATCTTAGGCGAGCGTAATGATATTAGATGCCCGTATGTTTGGTAGGCTGAATTGTTCCAGGCAAAATTCAAAAGACACTTAAAAACAAAAATGCCCTCAAATTTTAGGGGGCATTTTTTATCATCATAGGGCAGGTGGGAGTCGAACCCACACGATATCACTATCGACGGATTTTAAGTCCGTTGCGTCTGCCATTCCGCCACTGCCCCTGAGATCGTGATAATTTTACCATTGAATCACACCTTGTGAAGGTTGATAATTTGCTTGCAGATGAGGGTTTAAACCACATTTTTATCAGCCGGTATACTTACCTGAAGGAAAATTCGTTTATAATCTCATCCATGTTATTAAATGCCTGTTTTTTTTCAGAATGAGTTTGACCACAGGCTGATAGAAAGGTATCTTAATTCAGGATGAACTTGACTTTAACGATTTGGACCTGGCTGGTGGCCCTGCTGCCGGTTTTGGTGGTGGTTGTGCTGATGCTGGCTTTCAACTTTGGGGGGAGCCGGGCAGGCGGGATGGGCTGGTTTGCGGCCATCCTGGCGGCTGTGCTGGCTTTCGGAGCCGGTTTTGAGCTGTTGGCTGTGGCCCAGGTGAAGGCGATCTTGCTCAGCCTGGATGTTTTCTATATCATCTGGATGGCACTGCTCCTATTCAATATCTCCCAAGAAGCCGGCGCAATCCGCATGATGGGTAAGTTTTTGTCCAACCTGACAGAAGACAAGATGATCCAGTCCTTGATGATCGGCTGGGTGATGGTCACCTTTGTGCAGGGTATGGGCGGCTTTGGTGTACCGGTGGCGGTGTGTGCACCGATGCTGGTTGGGCTTGGGTTCTCGCCCATCCAGGCAGTGGTGATGGCTTCCATTGGGGACGGTTGGGCGGTCACATTTGGGTCATTGGGGACGGCTTTTCAGACACTGATGACTGTCACCGGCCTTCCTGCAGAGATGCTGGCACCGATGTCTGCACTGCTGTTGGGGATTGCGGCAGTTCCCAGCGGTCTTTTAGTGGCAGTGATCGGTACGGGGTGGAAAAGTTTGAAACGGGCTTTTTTGCCTGTGATGCTGCTCTCGCTGGTGATGGGCACTACGCAGTATCTGCTGGCAACCAACGGGATGTGGACTTTGGGCAGCACCGGTGCCGGGGTGGTCGGCCTGGCTGTGGGTTTCCTCCTGCTGCGGCTGCCGGTATATCGCAATCATCATACTGTTCAGACTGAAGTCAACACCGAAGGGATCAGCAGTGATTCAGGAAAATCAATTTTATTATCCATGTTTGGATACATCCTGCTGGTGGTACTGGCTTTTTCTGTCAACCTGATCCATCCCATCGGTGCCTTTCTCAGCCGGGCACGTTTTACACTGCAGTTTCCTGAAGTGGCTACCCGGTTTGGCTGGGTGACAGCCGCCGGCCCGGGCAGAGTGATCAACCTGTTTGGTCATCCGGGTGCGATCTTGCTCTACGCCAGTTTGCTTTCACTGCTCATCTACCGGTTAACTGGCTATATCCAACCAGGTGCCTGGCGAAAAATATCAACGAGAGTCTTACGCAGCGGGGTCAATTCCAGCCTGGGCATCCTGGCGATGGTCAGTTTGGCCTCGATCATGCTGCACAGCGGAATGACCTTTCTGCTGGCACAGGGGATCAGCGTCAGTTTCAGCCGGGACATGTACCCGGCAGCCGCTCCCTTTATTGGTGCGCTAGGTGCCTTCATCACGGGCAGCAATACCAATTCTAATGTCCTGTTCGGTGTCTTGCAGCAGCAGTCTGCTGAGTTATTGGGTTTGAGCGTTCCGCTGATCCTGGCTGCCCAGACATCCGGCGCATCACTGGGGAGTGTTTTGGCACCTGCCAAGGTTATTGTGGGGTGCAGTACTGTCGGCCTGGCTGGCGAGGAGGGTGAAGTACTGCGTAAGACATTGCTCTATGGGTTGGCAACGATCGGGGTGGTTGCGCTGGCGGCGTTCTTGATCAACTTGCTGGCTTAGGAACTTAACATGAAAACAGAACACAGAATCAAAGGTGGTAAAAAACGGGGCAGTTTGAAGGTGCGGACAGCATTATTATTAATTCAAGTGCTGCTGCCGATTGGGTTGTATTGGGCTTTGGTCAGTGAGAACACAATTGCGACGATAATACTGGCTGGGCTGTTCGTGATCAGCATGGGATTGATGGTGTGGTTGGGATGACTCAGCAGCCATGGAAAAACTCACGCTGGTTGAGTCAAGTGCTGTTTACCCTCAGCCTGTTATTCTTAATATTTGGATTATTTAATCTTGCATGGGCTGTCTGGCCTGCGCCAGTTGATGGTGTTGAACTGATCATCCCGGAGGGCATCTTGCCGGGTGCACCCCAGGGTTATGACAATGCAAGTCTATCCACCTACCGGCTGCAAATTTCCTGGTCGAGGTGGATGCGTTCAGGCAGGAATACCAAAATTCACGCTGTACTGACAGACATGGATGATCCAGCAGCACCAATGCCAGATCAGGATGCACAGTTGGTATTGATTGAACCGGTCATTCCCGGGCTGTTGATATCACCTGCCGGGCAAACACAGGCTGTGTTAGCTGATCAGCAGGCATTAGCCCTTTCTTGGGATGTGATTGCTCAGGAGCCTGACGAGTTTCCTGGGAAGATGATGATCTCGTTTGGTTTCTTTGAACCTGAGATTGATGAACTGCAGCCTGTTCCAGTGGCTGTTGTGGATATGGATATCAGGGTCATCGACCTGTGGGGTTTAGCGCCCGGAATGGCGATCTGGTTTGGGATGGTCAGCCTGGTTTTGTGGGGTGGGTTGTTAATCGCTGGCAGGATGATGCAGGGAGCACAAGAGATCAGGTAGTCGGGTAACAGGCAATCAGGCAATAGGTGATTAGGACCTTGAAAATCAGGGTTTGTTTATGACAGGGAATGACAACAAAGAAGTACATAAAAAAAATTCATCAAGCAAACTGGCACTGGTGTCAGTAAAGGCCGGCTGCCTGACATTGATTGTGGCAGGCCTGGCATTAACGGCGGGTTTGCTGGTCGATGCCCGGATGGGTACTGCGCCACAGTGGACGATTATATGCCTGTTGGGCAGTATGCCGTTTACCTTTGGCGGGATTTACTGGCTGATTCGGCGTAGTCGTAATGTTGCAGACACCGAAATAACATCTGAGAATGGCGATATCTAAAGCAGTATCTAGGCCTTGTAAAAATTGATTAATCGGGTTATATTAACTTGCACCCCAGGTTAATTTAATCACAGTTGTATTAGGAAAATTGAGCATTGGAAATCAAACTACCAAAAAGCTTAAAAACCTGTCTTTCTGAAATGTCAGGTTTGGTCATGAATACTTTTGACAATGTAGAGATCACCGGCATCGCCTGGGATTCGAGGCAGGTGAAACCGGGAGATGTCTTCTTTGCCCTGGTTGGCGGAAACGTTGATGGGCACCGGTTTATTGACCAGGCTGTGGAAAATGGTTCTGCGGCAGTGATTGGCACAAAGCCTGATTTATCCTTGCGTGTGCCCTATGTGCAGGTGAAAGGGGAAGACCGTGAAGCGCTGGCAAAATTCTCCGCTGCATTTTACGGGTATCCCTCCCGCGACCTGATCGTGATCGGCATCACCGGCACCGATGGCAAGACGAGTACCACCAACATTGTTTATCAGATATTAAATACTGCTGGCATCCAAACTGGGATGATCACATCCGTCAATGCGGTGATTGGTGAAGAATCACTGGATACGGGATTTCATGTTACCACCCCAGAGTCGCCTGATGTTCAGCGTTACCTGGCGCAGATGCGGCAGGCAGGGATGACCCATGTCGTCTTGGAGACAACCTCGCATGGCCTGGCACAAAAACGGGTTGCAGAAGTGGCTTATGACCTGGCTGCTGTGACCAATGTGACCCATGAACATCTCGATTATCACGGAGATTATCAAAGGTATCTACAAGCTAAAGGCATGCTGTTTGAAGCTCTATCGCAGGGTGGTGAGACCACCAAAAGCATAGAGAAATTGGCGGTTCTAAATAAAGATGATCAGTCCTACCCATATTTGGATCAAGTCACCAACGCTCGCAAGCTTTCGTATAGTCTTGAAGGGAGTGGAGATATTTGGGCAGACCAAATAGAAAACACACTGGCAGAACTGCGGTTTTGGGTGCGTGGCTTTGATAAAGATTTTCAAATCCACACGGGATTGATTGGACGATATAACGTGCAAAATATCCTGGCAGCGCTGGGGTTGACCGTAGGTGGCTTAGGCGTGCCGATTCCTGTGGCGCAGAAGGCGCTGGCATCTATCCAGACGGTCGCAGGCCGAATGGAACGGATTGAGTTGGGGCAGGACTTTCTGGCAATTGTCGATTTTGCGCACACACCCAATGCCATTCGGCAGGCTTTATTGACAGCCCGAGAATTGACCGACGGTAAGGTAATTGCCGTTTTTGGATCGGCTGGGCTTCGAGATATCGAAAAAAGAAAATTAATGCCTGAATTTGCTGCCGGCATTGCTGATGAAATGATCCTGACTGCTGAAGACCCTCGCACAGAATCATTGGATGCGATCCTGGCAGATATGGCAGATGGCGCCAATCGCGGGGGTGGTAAAAAAGGAGAGACTTACTGGCTGGAACCAGATCGGGGAACTGCTATTCGCAGGGCTGTGGCGCGGGCGAAAAAAGGCGATCTTTTAATTGCATGCGGTAAA
Source organism: uncultured Candidatus Brevefilum sp. (assembly GCA_964497065.1). Taxonomy (GTDB): domain Bacteria; phylum Chloroflexota; class Anaerolineae; order Anaerolineales; family Anaerolineaceae; genus Brevifilum. The sequence goes on from CAZCBW010000002.1 coordinate 108,586, forward strand.
GGGCATGAGCAGTCGATGTGTTTTGGCAAGGTAGAACACCCCTGGGATGACCGGACGGCAATGCGTGCTGCCCTGGCAGAACACCTGGGCCTCCCAGGGCCAGAAATGCCCTGGCTGCCGACTACTCCTGAATAATCAACTTTATTTATCCGGATAATACAAAAAAACTGCCCCAAATGCTTGGGGCAGTTTAGTCATAGACTTAGTTATTTTTAGTTCCGACGTCGATTTCTATCTCCACGGTGGCCGCCTCCGGAATTTCGTTTTCCGCCGCTGTCCTGTTCCTGGGCTTCTTCCAATGTCCAGCCTTCGAGCAGCGCCTGACGTGAAAGCCGGATTTTTCCCTGGCTGTCCACATTGGTGACCATGACAGTGACCTCATCTCCTTCTTTGACCACATCGGTGACCTTGTTGACATGGCTGGTATCAAGCTGCGAGATGTGCACCAGGCCGTCCTGGCCAGGTAGAATCTCGATGAAAGCACCAAAATCAGTCGTGCGCACCACTTTACCGGTGTAAATCCGCCCGACTTCAACCTCTTCGGTCAGCCGTTCAATTCGGTCTCGGGCAGCTTTATAACCTTCACCATCTATGGCCGCGATATAAATTGTGCCGTCATCTTCAATATCGATGCGGGTGCCGGTTTCTTCCTGCAGGCTGCGAATTGTTTCGCCGCCTTTGCCGATCACTGCGCCAATCTTTTCAACCGGTACATGCAAAATCTCAATTCGAGGTGCATGATCTTTGATCTCCTCACGAGGTTTATCAATCACAGCCAGCATTTTGTCGAGAATGTCTAAGCGTGCACTCCGTGCCTGTTCAAGCGCTTCTGACATAATTTCAGTAGTGATCCCGCCGATCTTGATATCCATTTGCAGGGCGGTGATGCCTTCAGTGGTGCCGGTGACTTTAAAGTCCAGGTCGCCAAGGTGATCTTCTATCCCGAGGATGTCGGTCAGGATTACATAGTTATCATCCTGTTTGATCATCCCCATCGCTACCCCAGAGACGGGGCGTTTGATCGGCACACCGGTATCCATCAGGGCGAGTGTTGAACCGCAGGCGGATGCCATTGAGGATGACCCGTTGGAAGCCAGTACTTCAGATACCAGCCGTAAAGTATAGGGGAAGTCCTTCTCATCGGGGAGTACAGGTTCTAAGGCACGTTCTGCCAGCATGCCATGACCAATTTCACGACGGCCTGTGAACATGCGGCCAGTTTCGCCTACACAGAAGGGCGGGAAGTTGTAATGGTGCATATAGCGTTTTTTCTGATCGGTTGGGATCAGATTGTCCAATTCTCTGGCTTCCCGCGGTGTCCCCAATGTTGCCAGGGTCAGAACCTGTGTCTCACCTCGAGTGAATAAGCCTGAGCCATGTGCACGGGGGCTGACATTGACTTCACACCAGATATCACGGATATCCTTCGGATTGCGGCCATCGGGTCGTTTCTTTTCTGCCAGGATACTTTCTCGAATGATGGTCTTTTCAGCTTCGCCAAAGGCATTGCCGACAGATTTCTTTAATGCTTTCAATTCCGATTCACTCAATGAATCAGCTTTATCGGCGGTCATCTCTTCGATGATCGTGTTCTTTAGGTCGCTGATGCCGCCGTAAAGATTTTCTTTCGAATAAGGCTTTCTGAGGATTTCGAGCATAGGTTCTTTGACCCGGTTGGTCACCTGGTCAATCAAATTGACGTCTGTGGTGTTGAGCTCGACCTCAAGTTTTTCTTTGCCAATCTCCCGTGCCATTTGCTCTTGCAGTTCAATGATCGGCTGGATGGATCGGTGAGCCAGCTCAAGTGCTTCAACCATCACCTGTTCGGAAACTTCATCAGCGCCGCATTCAACCATGGCGATGGCTTCCTTAGTACCCACAACCATTAAATCCAGTTTAGAGACTTCCATCTCGTTGAAACTGGGGTTGACGACCAGATGGTCATCTATATAGCCGATACGGACAGCACCAATAGGTCCGTGCCAGGGGATGTCTGATATGATCAAGGCTGCTGAAGCAGCGTTGATCGCCAGGTGATCCAGCGTATTCTCTGTATCAGCAGAGAATGACATTAACACGACCTGCACTTCGTTGCGCATGCCGTCAGGGAACAGAGGGCGCAGCGGCCGGTCGGTCATCCGGGCGATCAGGACAGATTCACTGCTGGGCCTGCCTTCACGCCGAAAGAATGAACCAGGAATTCTGCCGCCGGCATACATACGCTCTTCATATTCGATGCTGAGCGGGAAGAAATCCATTCCTTCACGGACATTGCCTAAAGTGGCAGCGCTGAAGATCAGGCTGTCTCCCTGTCTGATGGTGACGGAACCATTCGCATGTCCGGCCAGCTTGCCTGTTTCGATGATGATTTCTTTATCACCGAGTTTTGTACGGTAAATCTTTGCATTGGGTTGCATTTTAAATATCCCTTCAACTAATTTTTCCGCCCAGTCAGGGACTGAAAACCGGTGAGGTGCATGTCCTCAGCAATTTTCAATTCCCGACCGGCGGTGTTCACAGTCTTAATTAATAATACCGCAGCGGAGTCAATTGCGGAGATGTGGTGATGATTTGGCTTGCTCTGCAATCAGCTTAAACTGCGGTTTGGTCACAAAAGTGTTCAAGAACAGCAGGTTATTTTTTGCGGATCTTGAGCTTTTCCGTAAGGTCCAGATAGCTCTGGTAGTCCTTCCGGCGTAGATACGCCAGTAGGCGGCGACGGCGGCCGACGAGTTTTAGCAAACCACGCCGGGAACTATGATCTTGTTTATTGATGCGAAGGTGGTCGGTCAGTTCTTTGATCCTTGTGGTCAGAATTGCGATCTGTACCTCAGGTGAACCGGTATCCTCACCATGGCGCTTGTATTCTTCTATGATTGCTTCTTTGGCTTCTTTTTCTAATGCCATGACACTGCTTCTCCTTATATAATTTGTATTTGGCAGGTCTCCATGCACCCAGCGTTAAATTACCAGGTACAGGACCAGTCACTGGATAAAATTATACCAGACCAGGATGATTGCGCAAGGTTCAGGTTGGGGATTAATGAGGGGGGCAAAAAGTGCTTTGAAAACGTCGATAAAAGAAGTTTTTGCCGTGCTATCATGTCAGGCTTCCAGGCCTTTAAAGAACGCATCCAGCCAGTTTTGCACTTCTGAATGGTTTTGGCTCTTAAGCATGGGCAGAAGCGCTTCTCGGGACAGATTATAAGGTTCGAGGTAAGCTTTAAGGTACTTACGAAAGGTGATCACCCCCCGCTCACCGTAAAAGGCGACCATGTCGGCTAATTGCCGGCTGGCTGTTTGATATACCATTTCTGGCGGCACTTCAGAACGGTCAAGGCGGCTGAAAATCCACGGATTGCGGACTGCTTCACGGCCGATCATGACTGCATCACAGCCTGTGATCTGTTTGATAGCATCGATGTCAGCCACCGTTTTGACATCGCCGTTGCCGATGACCGGGATCGATAAAGCCTGTTTGACCTCCCGGATGGGTTCCCAGCGCGCTTTGCCTCGGTATGCCTGCTGGCGGGTGCGTCCGTGCACAGCTACCATGGCACCGCCATTGCCTTCGATGACCTTTGCGACCTCCAGGTAGTTTAAGTCATCCTCATCCCAGCCCAGGCGGATTTTCCCGGTTATGGGCAGGTCAAATTCGGCAGTCATGATCTGGAAGATGCGGGCGATCTTGGGCGGCGTTTGCATCAAAGCTGCACCTGCGCCACGGCTGGTCACATTTTTAGACTGGCAGCCTAAGTTGATATCGATGATATCTGGTTTTACTTCAGGTATCAGCAAATGGGCAGCCTTAAGGATTCGCTCTGGCTGGTCATCGAGGAACTGTAACGATAAAGGCCGCTGAAAAGGTTCATAGGCCAGTCGGTGGTGATAGCGTGGATGGCCCTCAAGCACATCCAGGGCATTGATGAACTCTGTTACTGTGAGGGCAGACCCCAGGCGGCGGCAGATGCTCCTGAAGGGCATGTCAGAGATGCCATCCATGGGAGCCAGGATCAGGTCACCAAAAATTGGCACCTTGCCGATATAAAACAGAGGTTGTTTGTTTTGCTCGTTAGGGGTTGATAAGATCATTTTGCTATTTCAGTCAGGGCGTATTGACAGGCATCTATAATAATGGGGTCGGTCTCTTTTTTCAGCGCCTGGATTAAAACGGGCTTTGCATGGGATATCTTCTGGTTGCCCAACACGATGGCTGCATTTCTCAGCAAGCCGCGTCGTTTGGCTCGTGACAGAGCGGTCGGCTTGAAACGTTGATTAAATTCCTGTTCACTGAGGCTGAACAGATCAGCCAGGTCAATCCATTCAGGCAGGATAGGGTCCCCGATAGGGAGGAATTGATCAGGCGTCCAGGCATTGTGGGGGCACACAATCTGACATACATCACAGCCAAAGAACCAGTTGCCAATCTGTGGTTTAAGGTCATCCGGGATGTTGCCTTTATTTTCTATCGTCAGATAGCTGATGCAGCGGCCAGCATCGATCTGCCTGTTGGGGAGTATGCAACCTGTTGGGCAGGCATCGATGCACCGCCTGCAGGTGCCGCAAAGATCACGGGTATAAGGTTCGTCCATGGGCAATAATACATCGGTCAGAATTTCTGCCAGGAAGAAATAAGACCCCACACCCTGGATCAGCAGACAGGTATTTTTGCCGGCAACACCAATCCCAGCCTGTGAAGCGTATGACCGCTCCAGGATAGGGCCGGTATCCACATAGGATTTAAATTTCGCCCCACTGCCTAAAAGGTCTCGTAAAAAATCTTCAAATTGTGAAAGTTTATCCCAGAGGACATCATGGTAGTCGTGGGTCATCGCATATGCGGCAATCCGGCCTTTGCCATCAAAGGAATCAGACAGGTCAGTTTGCGGCCTTTGATAAGGCACAGCCAGGGATATGATGGATTGACAATTTTCTAATATTAAATTCGGATCATGACGTTTGGTCAGGGTATCTTCTCTGTTCAGGTAGTCCATGCTGGCATAGCAGCCGTTATGGACCCAATCAAGATAAGCCTGCGTATGCGGAACCGGGTGTGCTGCGGAGATGCCGATAGACGAAAAACCGAGGGATAAGGCCTCGGTTTTAATAGACTTTACGAGTGATTCTTGCTGCGACATATCAATTTACTTATTCAGAGGCTGAAATATCAAGCGTGATAGAAAAATCATAAAATGCAGAATCATTCGCATTGACGACTTTCCATCTGCTGGTCACATTCCCCGTCGCAGATGGTGCGGTGAAGTTAACGGTGAGAGGCAGGCTGGTTCCTGGTGGGACAGGCAGCCAAAAGAAAACCTTTTCAGGTGCTCCCATTTGTTCACCGGAACTGAATTGAATGTAGTAATTATTCGTCCAGGTTGAGGAGCCGGAATTCTCAAAGGTCCAGGTGACTGTGAAGGCTTCACCCGGGGTGATGGCTGAATTATCTTCAGGTGATTGGGCGATCAGCACAGCTCGATCTGTTCCGCCGCCGGCACCATTTTCAGGTGTAGGCGTGTTGGCTGGGGTGTTGGTCACATTCGGGGTTGATGTAAAGGTGGCCGTTGGGAGCGGTGTTTCGGTTGCTGTCGGCTGGGCTTCCGCAGTCATGGTGGCCTGAACTTCAGCAGTTTGGGCAAACCCCGTCCGTTGAGCTTCGATATCGACTTCCGGCTCAGATTGACCGCAGGCACTCAGCGTTAGAATGATAACCATCGCAATTCCTAATGCTAGCGTTATTAGCATTTTTCTCTTCTTCATATTATTTCTAATCCTCCTGCCCCGATTTTATTTAAAACCGAGGTCATTCATCACAATTTGTAACTGCTCAGGCTGTCCTGCACTTGAAATGGCGAGGTGTGGTGTGCACATCACACCCCCCATTTCTTCATATGCTGAGTAGTTACCACAATTTTAGGTATAGGCGAAGAAATGTCAAGGGACGGATTATCCATTAAGGTTCGATGCGGGGGACGAACCATAATGCCAGGTCATCTGCGGCATTACCGCTGGCTTCAACCAGCAGGATAAATTGGACATTTTTACCGGCAAAACGGCTCAGGTCTGACTGAACACGGTGGTAACGCCCATCCTGAATTTCGACCCAGGTGGCCAGTGTCTGCTCAGAACCGCCGTCTACAATATAATTCAGTTTAAATTTTACGTTGCAGTTAGCATTGCTGTAGCATCCAACAATCGTTTTAAAATAGACGTTTTCCGTGATCGGGATAGGCGGATAGGTCCCTTTGATCCAGCCCTGGTTGACCTTTTGGGGATGAACTTGCAAACCCGGTTCATCATCATGGTAGCCATTTTCGAGGATCGGATCATCGTAATAGATCACCCAGCCCCTGGAGTCATTTGCTGTACCCGGGCAGGGCAGGCTGCCTGCGCTGCTGGTCCAGGTTACCCCTGGGGCACAGTAGTTTTTAGCAAAGTCATACAGGGTGCCTTCGACATTGATCTCCACCCAGAAGGGGCCATCCTTTTCACCAATCCCGAAAAGGATACCGTCAGCATTGCGTAATTTAAAATCCCCGCGATGTTTACCGGCTGAGATTGGAGCTTTCAATGAAAGTGCAATTTCAATTGTCTCACCTGGGGCAACGGTTCCAGAGGTCAGATGTTTTGATGCTGGCGCACCCATCGAAACGCCATCCGTGAATATGATATTGTAATTGGCGTCCCAGGTGCAGGTACCGCTGTTTCGCAGCGTCCAGGTCTTGACGAATTCGCGACTGGGGTTGAACTTGCTGCCATCAGGGATTGTCTCAGCTACAAAAGCAGCCTGGTCGCATCTTGGTGCAGATGTCCCATCTGGCGTAAGGGTAGATTCTTCCTGACCATCAGGTGTTTGTGATGCATCCTGGCCAGGGGGTTCAACAGTGACAGTCAGCTCGGTCTCTGCATTCTGTGTTTGCTGTACAGCAACAGTCTGGGCGGCAGCTGTATTTAGCAGGTCGACCTGTGCCAATGTCGGTTCCTGATTCCGTCGTGTGCAGGCGACAAGTACCAGCAATATCCCAAAGCACAAGATCAAAGGCACATAGCTGCTGATGGTTCTGTCTTGTAATTTAACGAATTTTCGGTATTTATTATGGTTGTTTTTCATTGTCTGCACATCCCAGATTTTTTGAGACCAGGGTTAATCATACTTCTAAATGCCAATTTCTTGTATTAGTAGAAGTGGTGCAATTAACACACCAATACAGGCGGGGGACAATATCCCCGCCTGTATATTTTGGTTTTATTAAAATTCAGTGTGCTTTCTGGTTATGCTTTGCCTACTAACACCTTCAAGTAAAGCATGAAATTAAATTTCTTGCCAGTCAGGAGTGTCTGTGCGCGGAACATTCCAGCAGTCGCACGGATGATCAATACAACTGTCAGAACTAACAGGATAATCGATACGATCAACTGCCATGCTGGCACCGGTCCGATTGCCAAACGGGTCATCATCGTATTGGGAGATGTGAATGGAATCAGGCTGAGCACCACTGGTAGTGCGGCATCGGGTTGATTGATGATCACACCGATCAACATCAACGGGATCAGGATGGGCAGGATGATGATGAATGTGGCCTGCGAGGCTTCTTTCACGTTGGGCACCAATGCCCCAACACCTGCCATGATCGTGGCAAAGACCAGGTAACCCAATATGAAATAACCAATCCCCCATAATAACAAACTTGGCGGAAAATAAAATTCAGGTGGAATATTGAGCGTTGTGCCGCCCAATCGAAGCATCAGCATTGCAGACCCCAGCCAGACAACAAGCTGCAGCAAGCCAACCAGTCCTAGCCCAAAAATTTTCCCGGTGAGCAGCTGGGTTGGTTTGATTGAGCTCATTAAAATTTCCATCACCCGGTTTTCTTTTTCTTTGGCGATATTATTTAACATCAGGCTGGAGGATGTGAAGATGAGGATATAGAACAGCATGGTGATCCCATAAGGAAGGAAAAAAACCAATGGGTTGCTCATATCCCGGGCTTCTTCTGGGGGTGCCAGGCTGGTGGCAGTGATGTTGGCCGGGTTCTGGTAGAGCATAAAACGGTCCTGATCTCCACCCAGCAAATTGAATTGAATCACTGGATGAATAACCGAGGTTGTTTCAATGCCTGACAGCGGGTTGAAGTCGCTCAGCACATACCTGATTTCACCATTAGCCAGAAAGTCTTCATTGATGAAATAATAGCCTGTAATTTCATTGTTTTGTAATGCCTCACGAGCTTCTTTTTCGTTTGGATATGCTTTTAACTGCCCTTCTTCAAGCCAACCAGGAAGATGGGTGATGATACCTGCCAGATCAACAAATCCTTCTGAATCAGGCGCATCTGGAGAAAGTTGAAAGACCTGCACAATTTGATCTATCGTTTGGTCTCCACCGAAGAGTGAGATACCACCCAGAATTAATGCAGGTACCAAAGGGATCAGGATTAAAGTCAGTAGAAATGATCGTCTGCTGACGGTGTTGATAAATTCAGTTTTGAGGACAATCCAGATTTTATTCATTGATCTGACCTCCTGGTGAATATTGCCTTGAGGGGAAGTTTCTTACCATATTGAAGCATGCCTAATCTGAATGCTCTGCCTGCAAACCAGAGTGACAGGATCGCAAACACAACCAGGATGGTGATATTGAGGGCAATCTGCCAAAGAGGAACCACTGTGAATGCCATCCGCATCAGAATGGTAATTGGTGCAGTCAAGGGGAAGTAACTTAACACGGTTGCTAACGTACCATTCGGATTCATCATGATGAATGATGTCAGATAATAGGGGATGGTTAAAGGCAGGGCAAACAGGCCTGAAGCCTGCTGTGCTTCCTGGGTTTCTGTCACAGTTGCTCCGATCGTGGCCATAATTGCTGCGACCATTACGAATGATGGCAGCAAAACTAAAAACAAGACACCCATATAACCAGCAGGGATTGAGAAGTCCTGTAATGGCGGCCAAAATTGGCCGCCAATGATGATGGCCAACCAGCCAAATAACAACCAGACAACGAGCTGTGTCAGGCCAACCCCGATATTGCCGATCACTTTGCCTGTCATTAATTGTCCGGGGGATACCGATGTGATCACAATCTCCATCGTACGGTTTTCTTTTTCTTCAACAACGGCTTGCAGCAGATAACCACCGCTGGTCATGATGACAATAAAGAACAGCAAACCCGATGCAAAGGGCATCATAATCGCCATGAATTGATCTTCACGAATTTCGCGACTTTCATCCAATGACACCATCACCATTTGGCTGCCTTCTGCCAGCCTGGTTTTTACTGCTGGCTCGATATCGTCAAAGGCGGGAATGTTTCGTCGCAAGATTTCCATAAACTGGAACTGATATTCTGAGCCCAACGAATCAAAATAAACCAGCTGAATTTCATTGACTTCTGGATAAGCAGCAGAGATCACATAATAGGCCTGGATTGTCTCAGAATCCAGTGCATCTTTAGCCTCGTTCTCATATGAAAATTCAATCAGGTTTATCTCCGGGTCAAATGGACTTATACTCTGTTCAGGCAGGGTGGTTTCTTTTAGGATTCCAGCATGATCGACATAGCCAACTGGTGATGTATCGATCATCAACCAGGCCACCAGGGCACCGATGCCAATCATGGCAATCAAACCAAATGGCAAGCTCAGCAGGCTGAACAGGAACCGTTTTTGTAAGACATGCCGAATATATTCGTGTTTGATGATATGCCAAATCTTAGTCATGGTTATGCTCTTTTTGAGTCTGAACGACATTGATGAAAATCTGGTTCAAAGGTGGAATGGCGATTTCGAAAGATGATAATTCAACACCTTGATTGATCAGGCTTTTTAATACCTGGCTTGGCTGAGTATTTTCCTTCAGGATGAGCTGTTGATGCCGGTTTTGATGCTGAATCTCGAGCACACCTTCAATATTTTCTGGCAGCGGCGAAAGCGTGGTGATCCTGATTTCACGAGAGATGAACTGGCTTTGAATTTCACCCAGTGTACCGTACAGCACCTTGCGGCCCTGATTGATCAGTAAGATACGATCGCATAATTCTTCAGCCTGGTTCATCTGGTGGGTTGACATGATGATCGCTTTTCCTTCGTCCTTTTTTTGCCTTAACATTTCTTTGACCATTTCTGTGTTGACGGGGTCCAGCGCTGCAAAGGGTTCATCAATGATCACAACTTCAGGATCATGGATGAAAGTGGCAATCAACTGGGCTTTCTGCTGCATACCCTTGCTGAGTTCTTTAACTTTCTTATCCCGATGCTGGTAAAGATCAAATTGTTCAAGATATGGCACCAGAGCTGTGTGAACAGTTTTTTCATCCATCCCTTTGAGAACCGCTAAAAAGGTCAGGCAGCGTTCCAGTGGGATATCTTGATAAAGGCCGCGTTCTTCAGGCAGGTAGCCGATATGGTTTTTCTTTTCTTCAGTCATTGGGCCGCCAAGAATGCTGATTTCACCGGAATCCGGTTCAAAGATATCTAATATCATCCGGATGGATGTGGTTTTACCAGCTCCGTTGGGTCCTAACAGCCCGAATATTTCTCCTGGCTGGACATCAAAACTTAAATCGTCGACAGCCAGTGTTTCCCCAAATCGTTTTGTGATTTGATTAACTTCGATAATTGCCATTGTGTTCACCTTTCTTTTTAAAAACCACCGTATCCGATACTTAATCGTGAGGAATGACTGTATTTCACAGTGCCCTCATTAATATAATAAATATTCATTACCTGTGTCTGGGCGAGATTCCAGAATTAATCCTGGACGGTTGGGTAGGTGGTTGTGAGCCCTGATTTTAAAATATATCAGATGACTTATTGCGAAAAAACAGCCACAAGACGATTGCTTTTACTGCGATTACAAGCAAGATGATAGGCCAGACCCAGCTCAGGTCTGCAGCCAGTGGTTTTATACCGCTTTCTCGCAATGGATCAAATGTCAGAACAGGCCATGATTTGATCTGATCAATGATCGATCTTTCACTGTGGTCTTCGATCTGTTTTTTCATCTCAGAACTGACAATCGGGCTGTGCTTTAGGTAATCAACCACATCGCGCCATTCCTGATCAGTATTTGGTGAACGTGCAACCGCATGCATCACCCATGAATGGGTTTGCAGGATGACCCGAGGGTCTGTTTGGATGTTTTGAAACCAGTCAGGTTGTTGGTCAAACCCGCTGATGATGTATATTCGGTTACCCTGCTTGAAATATTCTACCGGTGTGCGGTGAACTTGTTTCGTCTTTCGTCCTCTTGTGGAGAGGATCAATATATACCGCGCAAATAACTTTCCCAGGTTAAGACGATATAACAAGAGCGGTGATCGATAAAATTGTTTAAGAAGCCAGCTGTCCGGGTAAGGGATTGGCTGTGGGGGGTTTAAATAAATTTCAGTCATGTTTTTCTCCCTGATATAATATGTTAATTTAGCCCTAATTTTACGACATTTGAGACAGTTTTCACTGCCTGATCAATTTCATCAGTGGTTGTCATCCGCCCGACCGAGAAACGCACCGCTCCTTGAGCCCACTCGAGTGGAACAGCCATCGCTTGCAGAACACTGGATATTTCCACAGAATCAGCATGGCAGGCAGCGCCGGCTGAGGCAGCTACTGTGTCCCCGATCATTACAAACAGTTTGTCCGATTGTATGCCTTGAAATGAGAGGTTCAATGTGTTTGGCAGCCTTTTATCCGGGTGCCCATTAAGCCGAATTGAGCCTTCTGGCAGTATTTCTTTCAGGCCGTGATGAAGTCTATCTCGCATGGCTTGAAGATGAGTTGAACGAGATGCACTTTCATCCTGGGCCTGCTGAGCTGCCTTCCCCAAGCCAACAATTGAGGCGATATTTTCTGTGCCCGGCCTCAGGCCCTGTTCCTGCGATGCACCATACATTGTTTTTTCTATCTTTATACCCTGGCGGATATACAAGGCGCCGACCCCTTTTGGCGCATACAACTTGTGGCCAGCGATGCTGAGCAGATCCACATCGAGGTCAGTTACATTGACCGGGATTTTACCCACAGACTGGGCAGCATCGCTGTGGAATATTGCTCCAACCTTGTGTGTCATTTTAGCAAGTTCTTGAATAGGCTGGATCGTCCCGACCTCGTTGTTGGCATGCATAATGCTGACCAGTATCGTTTCCGGTTCTAATGCTTTGGCAAGGGCATCCGGAGAGACCATCCCGGTTGAGGAAACTGGTAGTGTGGTCACCCGGTATCCTTGGCTGGCGAGAAAATCAAACACATTGGTCACAGCCGGATGTTCGACTGCCGAGGTGATCAGATGCTTGCCCTGATTTTTAGCCGCCAATAAAGCACCACGCAGGGCTAGATTATTGGATTCAGTGCCGCCGCCAGTGAAGAGGATTTCATCCGGGTTTGCCCCGATCAAATCGGCAACCCGCTGACGGGCTGTTTCCAGCGCCACTTTTGCGGTGCGGCCGTAAGGGTGGCTGGAAGAAGGATTGCCAAAATGCATTTGTAAATAGGGCAGCATCTCGGAGATAACTTCTTCTGTGAGCGGGGTGGTGGCGTTATAGTCCAGGTAGATTGGTTTCGGCTGAGACATGAGGATCCTTTTCTGTTCGGCTTGCCTGTTTAATTATACTTATTTACAAACAAAATCCACCTGGCGGAGCTAAACACAAGGTGGATTTATAAAAACTTCTAAACTAAATGGTTTAAACTGTTTCTGGTACCGGCTCTACCTTGGCTTCGCCTTTACGTACGCCGACCATCATGATCAATGCCAAAACCATAAAGACCGGGCCGATATACATGGTCACAGAATAATCATTGCCGGCCAGTTCAACCAGCCATCCGTTAATGTTTGGACCTAAAATAGCGGCCATCGTTGAGAAGAGGTAGTAGAGGCCAGTATAAGTGCCAATGTGGATATCATCCGTCATATCAACAACCATGGGCAGTGAATTGATGTTGATGAATGCCCAGCCGATGCCTGCAACCATCAGGATGATCCCGACCCAGGGCACCTCGCCCAGAACAGGTACTGCAAACAGCACTTCGGTGAGGAAGGGTACCGGCAGCACTGCCATTAACAGCATCGTCAAACCCATCACGACAATACCAAAAGAGATTGTTTTTCTCCGGCCGACTTTTCCACCAATCCAACCTGAAGGAAGCGCAAACAGCACGAATAACAGCGATAATTGGCCTAGCAAACGCACGCCGTCAGCCGCTGGTAATCCTAAGTGTTGGTTGGCAAACAGGGTAAAGAACGCTTCAATAGCGTTATAAGAAACAAACCAGAACATGATCGCCAAAAAGATGCGAATGGCACTTTTATCTTCATCCTGAAGGATGCTTTTAAGGCTTTTAATCATATCTGGCCGCTCTGCATTCGGGTTGATCTCAAAGACTTTAGGTTCCTTGATAAAAATAAATACGAGCAGAACGGCTATGATGACCAATGCTGAACCCAACCAGAACGGAAAGGCCGGGTTAATTTCATAAAGCCGTGCCCCTAAAAGAAATGAAATAATTGCACCAACACCACCCATGAAATTGATTACCCCATTGGCCTGGGAGCGGTATTTAGAGGGAGTAATATCCGGCATCAGTGCCACCACCGGGGTACGCCAGATAACCATCGAAAGGATCAGGGTGATTTTCCCGGCGAGGAAAACTGGCAGGGTAGCCGCCAGCGGGAGGATACCAAAAGCGACTGCTGCGATTGGCGCACCAATCAGCAAGAAAGGCATGCGCCTTCCGATGCGGGTGTCAAGGCGATCAGACCATGCACCGACTGCAGGCTGGATGAACAGGGCAGCGATGTTATCCAGCGTCATCAGAATGCCAATCAGTCCAGGTCTGACGCCGAATTGATTGGCCAACATCAGGGGGACAAAGGCATTAAAGGTTCCCCAAATAACGCTGACGCCAAAAAAGCCAAAGCCTAATAAAAACGTTTTTGGATAATTTAGTTTTTTTGCTTGCATTAAACCTCCATTATTCTTCTGTAGTCGAGTTGGGTGATTGTTTGGGGGTATACCCCAGGCTTGCAAGGTAAGCTAAATCATCTTCATTGAGCTGGGCAGATTCAAGCATATCTGGTCTATTCTGAAGCGTTCGTTTTAGGGATTCCTGACGGCGCCAATTGGCAATTTCGGCATGGTTGCCGGATAGCAGCACATCTGGTATTTGCCAGCCGCGAAATTCAGGCGGCCGGGTGTAATGGGGATATTCGAGCAGGCCAGAGGCATGGGAATCATCCGTTGTTGCATTAGGGTCGCCTAAAACGCCCGGCAGCAGCCGGGTAACGGCGTCAACGATGATCATCGCCGGCAGTTCGCCGCCTGTGAGCACATAGTCCCCGATTGAAATGATATCGGTCGCCAGATGCTGGCAAATACGCTCATCCAGGGATTCATACCGCCCGCAGATCAAAGCAAGGTGGTCATGATTTTCTGCCAGTTCAAAGGCTATTTTCTGGTTGAATGTGCGTCCATGCGGTGAAAGGAGGATCACCGGACAGCCTGGGGGCGATCCGAGTACGGACTCAACCGCCGAAAAAACAGGTTCTGATTTCATGACCATGCCGCCGCCGCCGCCATAAGGTGTGTCATCAGTCGTGTGATGTCGGTCTGTTGCCCAATCTCGGATATTATGAGTCTGAACCTTAAGGGCTCCAAAGACCTGTGCCCTTTGGAGGATACTGGTGTTCAAGTAGGTTTCAAATACTTCGGGAAATAGCGAGAAAATATCAAATTGCATGAAATTTCTTTGTTCAGGTAATAAATTTCCTTTATTGAGTGGTCAATAGACGACCAGTTACATATCCCCGCCAAAGGTTTCATTATAATCGTCGATGGCTGCCTGGACGATAGCTTTGGCTTTATCAACACCTTCAGCTCCTAGAATTTCAACAGGTGCTTGCTGTCCACGGACCATTTTATAGGTTTTGAAGTAGTGTTTCAACCGCTCCACCATCACATCAGGCAGTTCACTGAGGTCTTGAAGCTGACCATAGATATGATCGTTTTGTAAGACTGCGATGATCTTGTCATCTGCCTCACCCCTATCCAATAATTGCAGCACTCCGATGACGTAAGCATTCATGAAGATTTCTGAACGATTGATCGGCCGTTCGCTGATCACACAAATATCCAATGGATCGTCATCACCGCGCTCTGCACCAACTGAAAGATCCTTGACCCGATTACCACAATAGGTGCGGGGGATGAACCCATAAAGTGAAGGGGTCAATGATGTTGTGCGCTGCGGTCGGTCAACGTGCAGATACCCTGTAACTTTATCAACTTCGTACTTGATAAAGTCAAACGAGGTCATTTCAATATAGGCGTGGACCAATTGAGGCGGGTTAGGGCCAACTTCCAACCCGTGCCACGGGTGGGGACGCCATCGATAAAATGCTGGTGGGAAACTCATAAATTTCTCCATTTGGGTTGCCAATTTACGTTGTTTGTTTTTTTAGTAATTATCATGTCTTTATTGTAACAGCTTCCTTATTTTTTAGCGGTTAAAGAGGATTATTTATTGGCTTGTTTTTTGCTTCAAACATCTGGCAGGTACATTATTAAGCAATCTGCTTCGCTTGCCTTGTACTGTATACTTAATAAATCAAAAATAGCAAATTGAACTTTCATAGGATAAAAAAAGATGGCAAAAGAAGAACTAAGAGAAGCAATTGAAATGATTGAACCGATTGATGACCCCCAAAATTATCTCAACCGGGAACTATCAATGCTGCAGTTCTTTCGCCGTGTGTTATTTGAAGCCCAAAATAAGGATAACCCATTACTCGAACGGGTGCGTTTTTTAGGTATTGTGGGGTTAATTTTGGACGAATTCTTCATGGTCAGGGTTGGCAGTCTGACGATGGATCAGGAACCCAATCATGACCGCTTTTATTTTGAGGGCATGCCGCCCCAGGTTCAACTGCAGGAAATTCGCAAACACGCAAACCTTCTGTTTAAGGATGCCCAAGATTGCTTTATTAAAGAATTAAACCCGCTGCTTGAAGCGGAGAGGGTTTTTATTGCTAACTATGATCAACTGGGTAAGTCACAAAAAAGCCGGGTTGACGATTATTTCAAGGAGGTGGTTTTTCCGGTGTTGACACCGTTGGGGTTTGACCCAGGGCATCCCTTCCCATATATCTCGAACCTGAGTTATAACCTGGCTATCCTGGTGGAAGACCAATATGGGATGCGCCATTTTGCCCGGTTAAAGGTGCCGGGTTCGCTCCCTTATTTTTTGCCTGTGCATAAAGCCGCTTATGATCCATCGCCGAGAGCCAAATCCGCAAAAAAATATGCTTTTGTCAGGATTATCGATGTGATCACAGCCAATTTACCGGACTTATTTCCCGGGTTAAATGTCATAGAAGCACATCCCTTCCAGGTGGTACGGAATGCGGAAATTGAGCTGCATGGGTTGGAAGTGATGGACTTACTTGAGGTCATGGAGGAAAGTGTGCGCCGCCGCAGGTTTGGTGCAGTTGTGCAATTGATGGTCGGTAAAAGCATGCCTGACCACATACTAAAGATATTAGTGGATAATCTTGGCGTTGAACCCCAATTCATTTATACCTATGAAAAACCTTTAGTATTACGTTATTTGTCACAAATCGCTAAAATTGACCGGCCAGACCTGAAATTCCCCCGTTTTTCCCCGGCATTACCCAAAGAACTTGAGCAAGTAAAGGATGGTTCACCTGATCAATTCTTTAAATTGATCAGGGAAAAGGATATCATGATGCATCATCCCTACCAGAGTTTTGATCCGATAGTGGAATTCTTGCAGCATGCAGCGATTGACCCAAATGTACTGGCGATCAAACAGACTCTCTATCGTGTGGGCAGTCATTCGCCGGTGGTGAAAGCCCTTTTAAAAGCCCGACGCGATTATGGCAAGCAAGTCGCAGTGCTGGTTGAGTTAAAAGCGCGTTTTGAAGAGGAAAGCAATATTGAGTGGGCGAGGCTGTTGGAAAAAGAAGGTGTTCATGTCTCATACGGTCTGATGGGATTAAAAACCCACTCAAAAGTTGCACTGGTGGTGAGAAAAGAAGGGGAGCATATCCGCCGTTATGTTCACCTGGCAACGGGTAATTATAATCACACGACGGCCCGCCTTTATGAAGATATTGGCATGTTCACCAGTGATGAAGAAATTGGTGCAGATGCAACGGATCTGTTTAATTATCTGACAGGGTATTCTGCCAAAGAGGATTATCGGAAATTATTGGTTGCACCGTTTCAATTACGCGAAAAAATGACCCAGTTGATCTGCCAGGAAATGGCACACCATAAAAAACATGGGGATGGACGGATAATCTTAAAAATGAATGCCTTGGTGGATGCCGGGGTGATCCGTTTGCTTTACCGAGCATCGCAGGCTGGGGTAAAAATTGACCTGATCATCAGAAGTATTTGTTCTCTGCGCCCGCAAGTTAAGGGGTTGAGTGAAAATATCCGTGTAGTCAGCGTCTTAGGGCGTTTTCTTGAGCACAGCCGGATCTTTTATTTTCATAATCATGACGATCCGATCATTTATTTAGGAAGTGCAGACCTGATGCCCAGAAATTTAAACCAGCGTGTGGAAGTCTTGTTTCCGGTTGTAGATCAAGAATTGATTCGCCATTTGCGTGAAAATGTCTTGGAAATTTATTTACAAAGTGATATCAAAGCGTGGCACATGCAGCCTGATGGCAGTTACAAGCAGGCACAATTGGCTGATAAAGGTGAACTGCTGAATGTTCAGGAGTGGTTTTTAAGTCAGCAGTGATTTGTGCGGACTGATAAAAAAACAACCAAAATTCCTGGCGGTGTTTATTTTAAATGTTGAACGGGACAATGTTAGGCGAGATGAGGTTGTACCCGAGATAAGGCAGCCCGACCAGGATGACACATAAGCACAGGCATAATAAGAGGGCCATTATCAACACGATTATCCACCACTTGGTGCCAGATCTTTTAGCAGGTGCCGCATTGCCAGCGGGGGTGCTGGCTTGCGGTGGTGATCCCCATCGCTGCGGATCATCCCTGGTTGCCTTTTCCGTTGTTGGTGACCCCCACCGATCGGCTGGTGCGGTGGTTGAAGGCGGTCTTTGTGAGGGCTGTGAAGGTTTGCTCCACTCCTCAGCTGAGGCATTCATAAACTCATCATTTTGATCATCTGCAGGAATATGTCCCATGTGTAAAACCTCCTTATAGATCATGTGAATGATTTACTTGTTATCAAGATTACCTTACCATCAATGGAAAATAATAAAAGAGTTCGTTAAAGTCTTTGCTTTCAGCATCGATCCAATCTTGGATAGCTGTGAATTTTCCGTTGGTCAGGCGGGTGAAACCTGTTTGTGAAGAGTCTTCGCTTTGATGAGAAAGAACACCGAACAGGATGTGATTGCCATCCGATTCAATCAGACCCGCACCACCCTGCCCATCTACGCCTGGCATATCAATGTAAAGTTGGTGGACATCTAGAGAATGTAATCCACCCTGCCATTGGTGTAAATCAGTATCGCTGCCCCCTGATGCATGGAAGCTGGAATACATAAAGGGTTTATCCTCAAGATAAGCCTTATCATGGTACCCGATACCGAGCCAACCAGTTGCACTGGCAGTATTGCTGATTTCATCCAATGATCCGTCCAGTTTGATGACTGCCAGATCATAATCGAAATCACGATTTGCTGTCCAGGCTGTAAACGTGAGGATATCAGTGAAACTTGTTGCTTCCCAATCAGAATTACCCAGGTAATACTGGCTGAATATTTGCATATCCTGCAACCAGCAGCTATCTTGTTCGTTACAAAGGTCAGCCTGGTGGGTGTAAACGCAGTGGGCTGCCGTCAGCACATAACCGGGTTGGATCAATGAGCCAGAGCAGTGGGTTTCTAAATTACTTGGCCAGGTGGTGATGATCTTGATGGTTGTTGATCCTGGCCAGGTGATAGGCGGGTTGAGTACATCGCTGGTTTTTGCTTTATCTGTTGGTAAAGAACTGTTATTTGCAGCAGATTGAGGGTTATAAAAGTCTGTATAAGCCGGCCCGCAGGATTTACATTCATCAACGGGACTTCCATCAGGTTCATCACCTCCAGGATAGATGACAATCTGGTTTTTTGTGAAGTTGTCATCAAGCGGTTCTTCCCAAACATGAAGTATAGGTGAGCTATCGGGAATATTGTTTTGGTGGTTATCTGGTTGTTCGGAAAGTTCTTGAGCAAAGACTTGCCAAAATGGCACGATGAGTACCATGCTTAGCAAGAATATGGCAATTAAGACAGCCAGGTATTTGGCTTGTTTCCTCTCCCGTTGCATGAACATCCCTCGAGCTGATTAATGCGCTAATTATGCAGTTTAATTACTCAGGCCATTATAACCCGAATTAAGATTCATGCTTAACTTATATTAATCTTTATAGCAAGAGAAGGACATTAAATTAAAAGATTATGGTAATCGTCGTTTGTTTAATCATGCCACGCGCTAATATAGTAAGGATGACTCCTGTAGTTCAACATCTGAGGTAAACCCAAGCCCGTCCATGCCGGTTTTGACCAGCCCGATATCTACCACATACCAGTTGCTAAATGTATAGTCAACAACATTGATAGGGATGGGTGGGTCGCCGAAGGACATTTCTATCACACTGGCACTATCAACGCGGTAGGCTTCCGAAAATGTGCCTGCAGGTACTGTAATTTCTTCGATGGCTGCGATTACATAATCGATCGTTACTTGCATGATCATTTCAGACGTGAAGCCTTCCATTACAAAATCACTTGAGAGAGTGTAGGATGCAGTCCATGTGTAGCCGATCTCGATCAGGTCAGGGTTGGGTAATGTCTGGCCTTCCCAATTCAATGTTTCAAACGAAAGATCCATACCTTCAAAATCTGATGAATCATCGAAAAAATCTACGTTGGCAAAAGTGCCCTGGAGGAGACCATCCTCAGAACAGTACCAATCGACAGAAAAGATTGTTCCGTCATCGTGCAATTCCTGAACCATGGTAAATGTGTTCTCGTCAATAATTGACATTGTTAATGTATAGTCACTTTCCATTGCGTCATGAAAGGTCCAGGTCGCGCCATCGATGACAGGCAGGAAGGGATGATAACAGGCATCGACATCAATTGAAGATATTGTTAATTCTTCTTCTTCGTCGTCAATCGAATCATCTGCAGTGTCTTCTTGCTCAATTTCTATTTCCATTGTTGCAATAGTTTCATTGACAACTTCTTGGTCAGAAAGGGAATTATCCTTGCCACCTAAAAACCGGTTTGTTAAACCGCAGGATAACAACATGACGGATGTGATTAAAATAAATACCGGAGTAAATATATGCTTCATCTGGCAACTCCTTAAAGAAATAAAAAAGACCTTATATACCTACATTATACTTAATAATCAAATAAATTCAATTTCTCTGAAAAATACATCTTATCAAGAAATCATCAAAAGTGTGATTGGATCAGTCAAAGCCAAAATCTTTATTCTTGATTTGCCAAATAAGCCTTGGGTGATGTTAAAATACAGATATGAAAAATAAAATCATCTTTGGTGATAATCTCAAAGTACTAAATTCGCTGGAAAGTGAAAATGTGAATTTGATTTATATTGATCCGCCTTTTAATACCGGCAGAACCCAATCTCGCCAGCAAATTTCGGTTGAGAAGGATCAAAAAGGCGACCGGGTTGGGTTTGGCGGCAACCGTTATGTGACTACATTATTAGGGGAACGAGCGTACCACGATAATTTTGATGATTACCTGGGGTTTCTAGCACCGCGTCTGCAGGAGGCTTATCGGATATTAAATTCAAATGGCAGCCTATATTTTCATATTGATTACCGGGAAGTGCATTATTGTAAGCTGCTATTGGATGAGATTTTTGGGCGGGACTCATTTATCAATGAAATTATCTGGGCTTATGATTTTGGCGGACGATCCAAAAAGAAATGGCCGGCCAAGCACGACAATATCCTCTTTTATGCCAAGGACCCCAAAAATTACACATTCAATCATGATGCAGTTGACCGTATTCCTTACATGGCACCTGGGTTGGTTGGTGAAAAGAAGGCACAGCGCGGCAAGTTCCCAACAGATACCTGGTGGCACACGATTGTTGGGACGAACAGTAAAGAGAAAACGGGATACCCGACGCAAAAACCAGTCGGAGTTTTACGGCGTATTATTACTGCATCTTCAAACCCGGGTGATCTCGTATTAGATTTTTTTGCTGGCAGCGGGACGGTGGGTGAGGTTTGTCTGGAGATGGAACGAAATTTTATGCTTATTGACAATAATCCCCAGGCTATATCGGTCATGCGGCAGCGGTTTGAGCACGAAGATTCAATTGATTGGTCGGAAATCCCCAATTAAGCTGATCTAAAAATAGATTGAATGTGAAATGAGCGCGCAATGAAACATGAATCTTATCCGATTATAGAATTTGATGGAACAAAACCAGCCATCATAGAACCAGGTGCGGTGATTTCACCAGCCGATGTGCCTGAACACTGTGTGATCTGCTTCTTTGCCGACGTGATCAGCTGGCTGATAGAGACGCATGATGCCCGCATCATCGCAAATTCGAAATCAGAAATCGGGCTTCATCCACTCTACGAAATCGAGTTTCAGGGCTCCAGGCTGGCATTTTTTCATCCGGGCATTGGTGCACCTTTGGCAGTGGGATTGTTTGAGGAGATGATCGCTTTAGGCTGTAAAAAATTTATTGCATGCGGCGGCTGTGGTGTGTTGGATCACAAAATAGCTGTGGGGCATTTGCTGCTCCCGGTTTCAGCCATCCGGGATGAAGGGACCTCTTATCATTACCTGCCGCCCTCACGGGAAGTTGCGGCAGATCCAAAGGGTTTGGCAGCGATTGAATCCGTTTTTAATAAGCACCAAATTGAATATATCCGGACTAAAACGTGGACAACGGACGCCATCTATCGGGAAACACCAGAAAAAACCGCTGCTTATAAAGCGGAAGGCTGCCTGGCAGTAGAGATGGAATCCGCTGCGTTTTTTGCTGCCGCGAAATTCCGCAATGTACCCTTTGGTCAAATCCTGTACGGTGGTGATGCTGTCATCCCCCAAGCATGGGACGGGCGAAAATGGGACAGCCGGGTGGAGATTCGGAGAAATTTGTTTTGGCTGGCAGCGGAAGCTGTTTTATTGCTTTAATTAATAAAGGAAGTTGATGAACGAAAAATCTTTGATGATAGAAGAATCATTGGGGGCTTTTACATTGGATATTCCAGGGATGGATAATGATTGGGTGATGCCGCATTATGGTGGACTTTCAATATTGAATTTGCCGGGGTCAATTTGTGATTTTCTGAATGTGCCGAAATTCGGGTATGCACCTTTGGATTCTCGTTTGACATCTGCCTTAAACGGATCATTCGAGAAGGTGATCGTGTTACTGGTTGATGCGCTGGGGTATGGATTGTTCAACCAGTTAATTGAATCCGATCCTGATTTGCTGTGGGCAAAATATGCCGACAAAGCAATCAAAATGCCCTTAACAAGTGTGTGTCCGAGTACAACAGCCTCAGTGTTGACGTCATTTTGGACGGGGCAGGCGCCAGCGAGCCACGGTATCATCGGTTACGAGATGTGGGCAAAAGAATATGGCATGGTGATCAATAATATTCTCCATTCACCCGCCAGTATGCGAGGCGACATTGGCGGTTTGCGGCGGGCAGGTTTTGACCCCAAGGCATTTATGTCCCGGCCAGTTTTTGGGGAGTATCTGGCAGACCATGGGATCAACTGTACGGCTTATATTCATGCCTCAATCGCAAATTCTGGGTTGTCATCCATGCATATGACTGGTGTGCGTATTCAACCTTTTTTGGATGAAGCAGACCTGTGTACCACGTTGGCAGACCATCTTAACAGCCGTCCTGGCGTGAAGGAATTTATCTATATTTATTACAGTGACGTAGATACGCTGATGCACCGGTTTACAGCCGATGATATTCGTATTGAGTTGCAGTTCAATGCATTTTCTTCATTATTTGATTTAGGATTCTACCGCCGGCTGACAAAAAGGGCAGCACGGGATACATTACTGGTCCTGACAGCGGATCATGGGGCAAAAAACACGCCCTTTTACAAACATTACGAACTGGCCAATCATCCCAAGCTGATGGATTGTCTCGTGATGCAGCCCACCTGCGAAAACCGTTTGGCGTTCCTGTATATTAAACCCGGCAGGGTGGGCGATGTCAGGGATTATTTCCACAAAGCATGGCCAGATCAGTTTGTGTTAATTGAACCTGAACTGACTTTGGACAAAGGCTTGTTTGGCAGTACACCATTTGATCCACGTACCCGTGAACGATTGGGCGATTTGATTGTCATCACAAAGAATGATGCCTACCTGTGGTGGGCGCCTAAACAAAATTTGATGGCGGGCAGGCATGGCGGCTTGAGCAGTGATGAGATGCTGGTGCCGTTTTATGCTTTGCCACTGGCTGAGATCATAAAATAATAGCTAGAAGTCATTAAAAAGAAAAGTGACATACAGTTATTGCGATGTATGTCACTTTTTTGCTTCTCAGTAAATTATTTTTAGGCTGTGGTCAGATAGCGGTTTAGCTCCCAGTCTGTGACATGGATGCGATAGTCTTCCCATTCTGCACGGCGTGCTTTAATAAATGCATCGCTCAGATTTTCGCCCAGAGCATCGATCAAAATGGTATCTTTTTCAAACTCATCCAGGGCCTGTCTCAATGAGCTGGGCAGCATTTCAATATTTAATTCAACCCGCATATCCTCAGAAAGATCGTAGACATTCACACGATTGACAGGATCTGGACAGGTCATTTGCTTATCAATTCCATCCATGCCGGCAGCTAACATGGCGTTAAATGCCAGGTAGGGATTCGATGAGGGATCAGGGCAGCGCAGCTCAAGACGGACTGAGTCAGCCTGGTCTTGCATTGGCTGGGGAATGCGAATCAGAGCAGATCGGTTAACCTGTGCCCAACCAATGTAAACAGGTGCTTCATAGCCAGGAACCAGCCGCTTATAGGAATTGACTGTAGGAGCAACGATGGCAGACAGTGCTTTCGCATGGTGAAGTTGGCCGGCGATGAAATGGTAAGCTGTTTGTGAAAGCAAGTAGGGATCGCCTGAATCATAAAAAAGATTCTGGCCGCTGGTATCAAAAATGGACTGGTGGCAGTGCATGCCAGAGCCGTTGATCCCAAAGACTGGTTTGGGCATAAATGAAGCGATCAAACCGTGTTGGGCGGCGATTGCTTTGACGGCATATTTCAAAGTGAGGACATTGTCAGCAGTTTTTAAAGCATCGTCAAACCGAAAGTCGATTTCGTGCTGGCCAAGCGCTACTTCATGATGCCCAATTTCGATATCGAGCCCCATCTGGATTAACACATCCATTAATTCCGTTCTCACCCGAACGGCATCATCATTGGCAGAAAAGTCAAAATAGCCGCCGACGTCATGCGGTACGGGATGGACATTGTCAGGCCCGTTTTGTAAAAATAAGAAGAATTCTGGTTCTGGCCCAATATTTAATACCCAGTTATGTTCCTTCTTAAGTTTGGCTAATTTTCGTTTAAGCACACCCCGTGGGTCACCTTCGAAAGGAGAGCCATTCGGATGATAAATATCACATAAGACCCTGGCTCGTTTCATATCAGGTGGTGACCAGGGTAAAACTGCGTAGGTGTCCGGATCGACGACCAGGTGCATATCGCTTTCCTGGATGCGGGCGAACCCCTCAACAGAGGACCCATCAAACCAGATGCCGTCATTGAGGGCTTTTTCAACTTGTTTTACCGGTCCGTCCACGCTTTTAACCACGCCATTGACATCCGTGAATTGAAACGAGACGAATTTGATCTTTTCTTCCTTGATCCTTTTGATAATATCATCGCCATTCATTACTGCCTCCATCATTAATAGAACGAATTGATTGATTCGCTGGCGTGATCGAGTTGTTGATTTTTACCACAACAAAAACCGCAACCAGATTAGTCCCTCACTATGGTTGCTTTGTCCTGCATGTCACCATGCAGTTTTGAACGTCCATGCCATCAATAGGAAAAATTGGGTCCGTGTTCAGATCCAGGAGGCTTCCGCTGATCAATCGATTTTTCCCGATTTATTGGGTTAGCACTCTCTTCGCAGAGAGGAACCTCCACCTCGTCGTCTCACCTTTATGTGTGGTGAGAGTCAGCCGCTTGATTTCCTGTATTCATTTTTATAGCCCCACCTTAAAAAATACGGTTTTTGATCCAGCGCATCATTTTATGGAAGATTTTATACCATAGAATCTTTGTCATGTGTAAAAATCAATTGTTATTAATTGATTAATGGGATTCAAGAGCTTACTGTAGGTGCTTGACAAAGAACAAAAGTTCTATATAATTAGAACATAAGTTTCAATAATGGTCAGGAGAAAACCATGGGTATCTCAAATATTTATGTTAACAGCATTCAAACCTTTCCGCATTCAGTTCCAGGTACCTTTGGATCTAAAAAGGCGTACAATATCACACGAGGTTTAAAGGCTGACCCCAACCGAATGACGGTTGGCCGCCTGATGGAAACCACTAAACCATTACCAAAAAATGCAGCCTTATTGGGTCAATGTGCCGATGGATTACCTTTTTTCTTATCCCTTACCAATGCTGAGGTAGGCGCCATCTTGGTCAACGGTGACTATGGGTGCGGCAAAACGCACCAGCTTCAGGTGATCGTTGATTCGATTATTCGAACCCACCAGGTACAAGACTGGCAGGTTGAGGTATTTACTGGGAACACATTGGAATGGTCTGGTATGTTGTTGTCAAAACCCCGACAGCCCTTCCTGCGTGGGTTGCATGCCTGGTATGACACACGCTCTGAGGCAGCCATCCAGGCATTAATTGAGGTGGCAGATACCCGTCGTCAGGGGCAACGAAAAGGGGCTGAAATAATCCTGATATTAGACGGAATGCATGCTATCGATGAACTGTCGGCTGAAGCTCAGGTCAATTTACATTGGTTGATTGAATATGGTGCCCAATTTGGCATCTGGGTGGTTGCTGCAATAAGCACAGATCTGATGAAGCCTTTCCAATTTTGGGTTCAGTCATTTCGAACTCAGCTTTCTGGCTACACACATCACCGTGATACTGGCATTCATAGGGTGAACATCAGTCTCCAAGCTTCATTACCTGAACCAGGATGGTTTCGGGTAAAATCATTCGATCAGATGCTGACCTATCGTTTACCCTTATTGGGTGATTAAAATCATAATTTTAGAGAAGGTGAAATCAGCTCTACTCTAGCTTGGCTGGGTTTGTTCGAAGATTATCAATAATCAACTTTCGATAACCATAGGTGTTAACGATCAATGTCTCTCCCAGGACTGTTTTAAATATTACTTTGGGGTGATAAATGTGGATATGGCCGTGAACATGACAGCCTGGTTTAAAGGTTTCGATTAACCAGCGAAAGGCTTTTACCCCCTGGTGCGCTGGATCTTGCTGGTCGTGGATGCCCCAGGGTGGTGCGTGGGTTACAAGGATATCAAAATAACGGCCAAACCGGGCCTTATTTAGCATTAAAGCCGGCACTAACTGCAGTACCATCGCCCACATTTGTTGCTGGGTATATTGATGGTCGCCGTAGTTATAGCGTAATGATCCCTCAATGCCGCAGAGGATCAAACCTGTTTTACGATCTTGAATCACTTTTTGGTGCAGATCAATGCCCCCCCAGGGTGCAGTTCTCGGACCAGCACTGCCATACTCGATTTTTTTTGCATGGTTTCCGCGCACAAAATAAAGAGGAATATCTAAAGTGCTGATGATGTATTCCAAATAAGAATAAGAAAGATCTCCACAGCTAATTGCCATGGCAATATCATTAAAATGCTGTTTGATATTATTATTATAAATATTGGTACATTCTTTGTCACTGACGGTCAGAATTTTCATTACGTACCTTAAATAATTTCTGGTTTTATGTCAATGAAGGCTGCTGTTAGATATTTTTATTTGTTTCCTGTCCGATGGCGACCGCGATCGCAACAGCTTTATCCCTGTCATGGCTGATGCTGACAGACCATGTTGTCAGCCCCAGATGGTCGGCCACTTTTTTTGCATTGCCATAAAGATTAATCACTGGCTGTCCGCTGGGAAGATGAATGATTTCAATATCCTGCCAATGCACACGACCAATACCGGTACCCAAGGCTTTTGAGGCTGCTTCTTTTGCGGCAAACAGTCCGCTGAATGTGTCATTATGATCGCGCGCCTGGGCGATTTCTTCTGGTGTAAATACCCGTTCGATGAAACGCCTGCGAATAGCCGGATTGATTTCTTCCAGCCTGGCGGTTTCAATCGTGTCAACCCCGCTGCGCAGGATCATTGATCCGCTCCTGGCCCGGCAACCGCAATTGCCAGACAATCTGGGTCAAGATATTTCTGGCTGGCTTGTAAAACATCTTGTGCAGTAACAGCCTGAACCTGGTCTTGGTATGACAGAAAGTAATCAAGGCCCAATTGATAGTGTTCGATATTCAGCAGCGAGACGGCAACCCCGCTATTAGATTCGAGCATCAATGGCATGCGGCCGAGATAATAAGATTTTGTATCAGAAAGTTCTTCCTTGGTTACAGGATCTGTGATGAATTTTCTTACTTCCTCAGTTATCAGTTCAATAGTTATATCAATATTTTTAGGGTTTATACCTGCGATCATTTCCCATGCACCTGGCCCTATGCTGACACTCAAAGAGGAATAGGCATAGTAAGCCAGGCCTGATTCTTCTCTCACCTTGTGCCCTAACCGGCCCATCATCCCAAATTCACCGAGGATATTATTTGCGATTCGCAATGCCTGATAATCTGGTGATAGGCGTTCTGGAGCTAAACTTCCCAGGACGATATCAGCCTGTGATTTACCAGGAATGTACACGGATTTTCGGGTTGTTTTCTGTGCCTGTTTCATGGGCGGCACGATAGGGACTACTTCCTGTTGGTCGTTTGTCCAATCACCTAGTGTTTGTTTAATTGCATCAATTGTGTTTTGTGGTTCTACAGCACCAACAACCGCGATGACCATATTTTTTGGGCCGTAGGTGCGTTGATAAAAGCTAACCAGATCTTGTCTTTCAATAGCCTGCACGGTTTCAATGAAACCTTCTTCAGGTTTTTCATATGGATGGCCGACATATAAGATTTGGTCAAATAAGAGGGCGGCCATGGAGGCAGTATCCTGGGCACGGATTGCCAGCGCAGTCAGCATTTGAGTTTTTTGACGCAGAAATTCTTTATCAGGGAAAGTTGGCGACCGCAGGCATTCCGCTATCAAGGTTAACAAGAGCGACATATCCTCATTTAAACAATGCGCATTGAATGAGGTCGTCAACGTGCCGGCATTGAAACTTAAATTGGCGCCAACCGATTCAACCGCGTTATAAAGACCTTGAAAATCATAATTCTCTGTTCCGGTCATGAGCCCATACGCAGTCAGATAACCCAACCCAAGTTTTTCTTCTGGGTCTTGAAAACTGCCACTGTGAACATAGCCTTTGATCGTCAGTGTTGGACTGTTAAAATTTGACCGGGTGAGGATGGTGATCCCGTTTGGGAGAACTTCCCGGGTAATGTCATCTGGTCCAGGCAGGGCATTTTGGCGGATTTGAACGTTATGTGGTGTCATAGTTTAGGTTTGGCTTTCTTGAGGGGTATAAAAACCAACCACCCTTGATTCATGCGATAAGTATTTTTGGGCAGCAGAAATGACATTCTCTGGTGTGACCAGGGATAAATGATCAATATAATGATCAAACCAGTCATAACTGGCAAACATTTCTGAATATCCTAGCCAAAAAGCCTGGTTGGAAATATTTTCACTGCTGTAGGCAAATAAAGCCTTGGCCTGTTTAATGGCTCGCTCAATCTCAGTTCTTGACACTGGCGAATTGAGGAGCTTTTCAATTTCCTGATCCACAGCTTTTAATACATCTTCAGGTGTATGGGATGGATGAACCGTCAGATAAAAGGAATACAGATAGGGGTCTAAAGTCGCCTGCAAGCTGCCATGAGAAGAAACAGCGATCTCTTCTTCCACAAGTGCACGGTATAGCCGGCTGGTCTTATTGGATGTGCCGCCTGACCCAAACATATTTAAGCTGGAAGGGCCTGTCAACAAACTGTCTAAGACTGTTAATGAAAAAAAGTCGGGATGACTGGCTGCAGGTGCTCGATATGATATTTGAACATAACTTGTTTCGCCAGGTCCAGTCACCGTAACCAGTTTTTCCTGGTCAAGTGATGGATCTTGTGGGATCACCATCTCAGGTGTAGTTTTACCGTTGATGGCACCAAACTGTTCAATAACATGATCCAGCATTTTTTGGGTGTCAAAATCACCAGCAATAGCCAGGACAGCGTTGCCAGGTTGATAATACTGGCGATAATGGTTGGCCAGGTCATCCCGAGAGATTGTTTCAAGATCTTGTTTCAAACCAATAACTTCATACCGGTATGGGTGCTGGGTGAAGGCGGCTTCCTGAACGGCTTCGCTCAACAAAAATCTGGGTTGATTTTCGTTTCCTTCCCGCTCTGATATAACCACCGTTCTCTCCAGCTGGACCTCTTGTGGGTCAAAGCGGGTGTTTTGCATCCGATCTGCTTCTAAAGAGAGGCTGATCTCGTAAAGAGCGGAAGGCAGTGTTTCATAATATGTGGTCCAATCCAGGTGGGTCATCGCATTCCAGATACCCCCAACTCTGGATATTTCCCGGTCTAGATACCCAGCCGGATAGTTTTGGGTTCCTTTAAACTGCATATGCTCAACCCAATGGGAAATGCCTGTCAGCCCTGGTCTTTCATTTCGAGAGCCAACACGATACCAAACCCAGGTACTAATAATGGGGGCAGTGTGAATTTCCTTTAAGTGCACAGTCAATCCATTGGGAAGTGTGATTAATTGCGGTTTTTGTGTCATATAGGTTTGCTTTTCTAAGATCTCTTACTTGATTAGGTGGTTACCAGTCATACCCAATCCAGTATAATTCATCAAATAATCTTCACATGATTATAGTCCATCTGGCAAGCCTAGATAGGCTTTGTGCTTCGAGGTGTTTATTGCAAGAGAAAAAATCAAAAACATATTTAGTTGCTGTGATTGGTGCAGGACCTGCCGGATTGTATGCTGCCCAATACCTGGCACGTCAGGGGATTCATGTTGTTTTATTCAATCGTGATATCAAGCCAGGCGGCCTAGCTGAATATGGGATCTATCCAGATAAATATAAAATGCGAACTGGGTTGCAAGCCCAATTTGATCGAATTTTGGCTATGCCAACGGTCAGGTACCTGGGGAACGTTGTGGTTGGTCAATCAGGGGATATCAAATTAGATCAACTCAGGAATGCCGGTTTTCAAGCGATCCTGGTCACAACGGGTGCACAAAAGGGGAATTGGTTGGGGATTCCAGGTGAAGACCTGGCAGGTGTTTATCACGCTAACGATGTTGTATTTAATTATACTCAAATGCCAGGGTATTCGGATAAAACGATTAATATCCATGATCCTGTGGCAGTCATTGGTGTTGGGAATGTGATGTTAGATATCGTCAATTTCATCAAACAAAAGCATCTGGCTCGATCGGTGACCGCCTACGGCCGCCGGGGACCAACAGAAGTGAAATTTGACAAACAAACACTGGAATCTGTAGCAGGATGTCTTGATTTAGAGACTATCCGTTCGGCTGTAGATGAGGTTCGCAGCTCAGTATTGGAAGTTGGAAAAAACCTCGATGGATTTTATTCATTATTGGAAAACGCGAGAAGAAACACAGGAGACTGCAATTCAGGTCTGAAGTTTAACTTAAGATTTTTACGTTCCCCGCGCCGATTAATTGGAAATTCGTCGGGACAAGTTTCAGAGGTTGTCTTTGAAATTAATCGATTGGTGTTGGAAAATGGACAGGTAATACCTAAGGGAACCGGAAAACTTGAGACAGTTAAAGCCAGCACATTGGTTTTTTCAATTGGTTCTCAGGTGGATGCAGGCTTTGGGTTGCCGGTCGCACAGGGGAATTTTATTACCAATCCTGAGCCGAGATTTCCGGTGGATGGGATTTCATATGAGGCTTATAATCCTGATCTTTGTGCCCATTGTGAGGATATTTTCGTGAGCGGTTGGGCACGCCAGGCAAGTGAGGGGATAGTTGGTTTAGCCCGGAAAGATGCCGAGCGGGGAGCGAAGGCCGTGCGGCAATATCTTGAAACGCTCGAGCCAATGAACCCTGAAAAAATGAAAAAAGTTTTTAATCAAACGCTGTTTTCAGGGATAAGGGTCATTGAAAGAGATGACTTATTAAAACTTCGATCAGTTGAGAAAAAAATGGCAGAAAAAACAGGCCTGATGGAATTCAAATTCTCAACAAATGAAGAAATGTTGAAAATAATTGAGGGGAAATAATTAATCTGAGTTATACCTGAAATTCAGTCAGTCGATGGATTATTTTGATCAGCCGGGTCATCATCTGGCTCAGATTTATTAGTTTCAGGCCGTTTATAACGGATTAGCAATAAAAACCCAATCGCAATTGTGGCCATACCCATTGACATGCCGCGTGCCTGCAGGGGACCAAAGAAAACATCTGGCAGGGTGTGGCTGCCCAAGCCAAAAATATCTGCCATCCCTGTAAAAACACTAATCACATAACCAGTACTGATCAACCTTGAACCGATGTCAGCAGCAATGGTTTTATTACTTTCTGGCCACAATGTATTCAACGTCCAATAACTGCCAATGACAATGATGCCCAAGCCAAATAAAAAGACCGAGATTTGCACAAATCCTACCACCGGGCTGCGATCCAGAACAAAGAGACTAGGCCGTGCACCGAGTAAAAAAATGAAGTAACCGATAATTGTCACAAATAGGCCGGTGCGAACGCGGCTTTTTGAATATGTGAAATCAGTATTAGACAAAACTTTATCAGGATTATAGGGTCGATCGTCATGTTTAGTTTGAAAAATTTTATTATTCATCATGAAGGGGGCAGGTTGTTTGCTAGAATTCTGAGCCAGTTACCATGAAAGATCAGCTCAATGTCTTCATGATTGTAACCTTTTTTGGTCAGAAGTGGGATGAGCTTGGGTATATCTGCTATTGTATCTATTTCGTAGGGTACCATCTCGACACCAAAACCGCCGTCAAAATCTGAGCCGATGCCAACATGCCTGGCACTGCCTGCCAACTGGCAGATGTGGTCAATATGGGCAATCACATCTTCAAGGCTGACAACCTGCCGGCCGCCACGATTTTTCCAATTAGGGTCTAAAAAATTATTAAAGGGTATTATGCCGATAACCCCTTCTCGTTCGATCAGTTGAGTGATAATTTTATCATTTAGATGACGGTTGTTAACCACGCGTTTAAGCAGCTGCTCTACATTGGCATGGGTGGCAATGACCTGACCTTGGTACATATCCAGGACTTGCCTGGCAGCGATTTGATCCATGTGGCTGATATCTAGAATCATGCCGAAATCTGCCATGTGCTCAAGTAATTCCTGGCCTTCATTTGTCAAAGGCCCTGGTTCTCGTGTCCCACCGCAAAATCGATTGCTGGCCCATGCCAGCCCAATCATCCTGACACCCCAGTTGAACCAGCTTTCTACTTCAGCAGGCCTTCGAATACCTTCAGCACCTTCCATCAGTATTAGAATGCCAACGGGCGGCTGCTGGCTTAAATTAGTGGGGGCATGGTCTGCTTCTTGCCACAGTTGCATATGTTCTGTTAAATCGAGCTGGTTGAATATAAGCCGGAATTTATCAGGGTGCTTTTCAGATAAATTTAAGTAGGCATCGAGGTTTTCGCGATATTGTTGATGTGCTTCATCAGTTGTCGTATAGACTTTTGTGGCATACTTCTCTTTATCAAGCCGGCGAGGTGTTGAAAACAAAGTACCAAAAATGATGGCAGATTTGGCTTGTTGATATTGCGGCCAACCTAACAAGGTATTGCCATTAAATGCCGGGATGGGCGTGTCTTTTTCTAATTCTCTGGTTTTATCGGCTGATAGAGAATAATCACGGCCTAAATTGATGATATTCCAGGCCAGATCTTGGTGCGCATCGATTAATATGGACATAGGGTTAAATGCACGGCGCACCGGAAATTACGGTGCGCCAGATAAGTTTCCTGATTATTCAGTTTCTTCGATTTCGTCGGCTTCAGCTTCCACAGCGGGAACAGGTTCTTCTGCCTCTGCTTGTTCTTCAGGTTCTTCGATTTCTTCTACGGTATCGACAGTTTCTTCAGTATCATCATCATTTTCTGTTTCAGTCTCTTCAGACGATTCGTCAGCCTCTTCAGCAGACTCTACAGCAGTTTCTGCATCATCATCAGTTTCCGATTCAGGTTCTTCGTCCTGGATCACTTCTTCTGCCTCTTGTTCACTTTGATCAGCATCCTCAGCTTGCGCTAAGGCTTCAGTGAGCTCTTCAGAGATTTCTTCAACATCTAAAGTCTCTGTCAGAGTTTTCCAATCAAGATCAGTATAGGCAGGCGAATCAACTCTACGCATGCTGAGCCCGATTCGGTGGGTATCCTCTTCGATTTTGATGACCCGCAAAGTGACAACATCGCCCTCATGTAAGATTTCTTTGGGATGTTCAATTCTGCGTTCG
Organism: uncultured Candidatus Brevefilum sp.; assembly: GCA_964497065.1. Lineage (GTDB taxonomy): Bacteria > Chloroflexota > Anaerolineae > Anaerolineales > Anaerolineaceae > Brevifilum. The sequence goes on from CAZCBW010000002.1 coordinate 142,261, forward strand.
CTGATCTCAGAAATATGGATCAGACCTTCAAGATCACCATCGACATCCTCAACCAGAAGGCGTGCAAATGCACCAAAATTGGTTAGGCGTGTAATTTTCCCTTCAACCAACTGTCCTTCTGTCAATTCTTCGATCTGGTCGTCCCACGGATCTTCCTGCAGGCGACGGATTGAAAGGCCAATCCGTTTACGGTCAGAATCAACACTGATCACCTTGACTTCAACTTCCTGGCCAACTTCGAGGATCTCACTGGGATGATTGACATGGTCCCAAGAGAGTTCAGATAGATGGACAAGCCCATCAGCGCCGTTGATGTTCACAAATGCGCCAAAATCTGCCAGGCTGGTCACACGCCCTGTGCGCACCTCACCCTCTTTCAGATCATCGATGACACGTTCTTTAATTGAGTCACGTGTCTCACTGCTGGCAGCGCGTTCAGAGAGGATCAGACGGCGTCGATCACGATCAACTTCGATGACACAGACCTCAATTTCCTCACCCACCATCTCACTGTATCGTTCTTCAGGTGAGTTTCCGGTGATGGTCAATCGACGGCTGAGCCCAATTTGAGAGGCTGGAACAAATCCGCGGATGGTACCTAATGGAACCAACAGGCCGCCTTTGTTATAACCTTCAATTTTGGTCGTGAAAGAATCGTCTGATTCTAATAACTCTTCAGCTGTCTGCCAATTCTCTTCCTCAAGGGCGCGAGTGTAGGAAAGAATCAAGTTGCCATTAGAATCTTCAGGGTTGATGATGTAGACCATAATTTCATCGCCAATATTGAATGATTCCAATGTTTCCTCATCAATAGAGTCTAACTCTTTACCTGCGAGAATTCCTTCTGATTTGGCTTTAACACTGACAAGAATTTGTCCGTCACTGATGCTGGCAATACTTCCTTTGCGAATTTCTCCGCGCTGTGGAAAGTCAATAGTTAATCCCTCTTCAGCTAATAAGGCTTCCATCATGCTTCCGGGCTTTTCCTGACCTGCTTCTTCCCCCATGCTTTTCTTTTCTTCTTGTTGATCCATAAAATTATATAACTCCAGAGTTGATTTTCTTGCTGATTTTTAGGGCTGCCAAGATAAGAGCAACCTCGAACTTTAATGATTCTATCCTAACGGACTATCATCAGCCTTTCTATTGTACCGGTTAAGCGGTATTTGTCAATTGAAATTT
>CAZCBW010000003.1:0-132124 GCA_964497065.1 uncultured Candidatus Brevefilum sp.
GGGGTGTGGTGTGGCGGCTTTGCCGCCACACCACACCCCCCATTTCTTCATTAGCCTGAGTAGTTACCATTTAATCAAGAAACTCATGGCCAGAAAATTAATTAAAAATCATGCCAGGTAAATTAACAACTGGCATGAATACTACCCATTACTTACATTTTAATTTTATGTTTACTTATCTTCACGCATGTAAGGGATACCTAAAGCGGCCGGAGCCCCAATCCGTTTTTTCAACGCCTCCCACCATGTCATAACTACCAATACAACAATTGTCATTAAATAAGGCATCATGTTTAAGAAAGAAGAAGGTATAGTCGTTCCGATTGCCTGCAAACGGAATTGAATGGCATTAATACCACCAAATAGTAAAGCACCAAGCACAGCCCTGGCAGGATTCCACATGGCAAAGATGACCAAAGCAATCACAATCCAACCTCTGCCGCCGGTGAGATTTTCGGTCCATCCTGGTGTATACGAAAGCGAAAGGTGAGCTCCACCTAAACCAATTAACATGCCACCGAAAATTGTGTAGATATAGCGTGTTTTAACCACATTGATACCCATGGCAACCGCAGTAATTGGATTTTCGCCAACAGCCCGCATGTTTAGCCCATTCCGAGTTTTATAAAGGTAAAACCAAGCTATAGGGATAACAAAATATGCAGCATAGGTTATGATATCCTGGCTAAATAAAGCACCAAGTACCGGGATATTGATCACACCTGCGATAGGTTCAGCTGTCAACCTGGGGCCTGTAAGTCCAGCCAAATTGAAATTATTTGCTGCTGGTCCTATTCGCTGGCCTAAAAATGACGCCAAGCCTGTACCAAATAGTGTGATACTCAATCCAGAGACGACCTGGTTGGCTCTCATCGTGACGCAAAGAAAGGCATGCAGGGCTCCCATGATGCCACCAATCAAAATTGCCACCGAGAAACCTACCCACACACTGCCGCTATAATAGGCTGCGCCAAATCCGGTCACCGCGCTCATCATCATCATACCTTCAACGCCTAAGTTTAGTATCCCAGAGTTTTCAGTATAAATTTCACCAATCGTGGCATAAACCAAAGAAGTGCCAGCTCGTAATGTTATCGCAAATATTGAAGTTATCAAAGGGATCATGATGCTGCCTCCGATTCAATAGTTTGAGATTTTTGAGGTCGAATAATTTTCAAGCGATACTCTGTAAATAGCATGCCGGCCAGCATGGGGAACAGAATTAACCCCTGTAAAACAAGACCAACCGCAGAAGGTAATCCCATCATCATTTGAACCTGGTCACCGCCTACGAACAGGCCTCCCATCAATATCGAAACAAATAAGACAGCAATCGGATTAAGTTGGGCGAGCCAGGCGATGATAATTGCCGTGTAACCATACCCCGCTGCCAAACCAGTCTGCAATCGCCGAAATATTCCTGCAACCTGACTTGCCCCAGCCAACCCACTCAATGCCCCTGAAAGCAATAAAGCCAAAACGATATTACTGGCTATCTTAATTCCAAGATATTTCGCAGCTGTCTTGTTTTCGCCAATAATTTTCAATTCAAACCCCCATTGTGTGCGATTGAAGACAAACCACAAGATTACCGCTGCAATGATTGCAAAGAATAAGCCGTAGCTTGCCCTCCCAAAAATTCTAGGCAACCAGGCATCTTCAACAAAACGAGCGGTTCCTGGGAAACCAAACCCCATTGGGTCTCGCCAGGCACCATAATAAAGGAAAGAGGAGAACAAGATTGCAACGTAATTTAGCATCAGCGAAGTAAGTGTTTCATCGACTCCCAGGTAAGCTTTTAGAACTGCTGGAATGCCAGCCCACAGAGCCCCAGCCAGCATACCTGCCAACAGCAAAGCGGGAAGCATTAAATATCCCGGAATCATATCAGAAAAATATAAAGCAACACCTGCACCCGCAATACCGCCCATTACGAGTTGACCTTCTGCACCAATATTCCAAAATCGCATTCGAAAAGCAACTGTGACACCAAGCCCGGTCAACATCAATGGTATGGCAACTACCAGTGTCTCTGAGAGACCATAAACCGAACCAAATGCTCCCCGCGCCATGGCGCGATAAGTGATGATTGGGTTAACACCAGTTATTAGTAATAAGATAGCACCTAAAAGCAAGGCTGCAATGAAGGAAACTATCGGCACAAGTATGATTGCTTTTCGAGAGACACTTTTTCTTTTTTCAAAAAATATCTGCATATTAGACTAATCCTTTACTTCAACAGGCGAGATATCTGCTTCTTCTTGAAGCTCAGCCAACCTTGCCCCACCCATCATCAGACCCAATGTCTCAATTTCAGCATCTTTAGAGTCGATAATCCCCATGATCTCTCCTTCAAACATGACTGCAATTCGGTCTGCAATCGATGTTAACTCATCCAGATCCTCTGAAATCAACAAGACACCCATGCCTTTTTTTCTCTGCTCCAACAGCATATTGCGAACAGCTTCTGTGGCACCAACATCCAAACCACGGGAGGGGTAGACGGCAACCATTATTCCATTGCATACATCAATTTCCCTGGCTAAGATGGTTTTTTGAATATTACCGCCTGAAAGAAACTTGACCTTTGTCTTTGGCGAAGGTGTAGCAATTCGAAAAGATTCAATCATTCGTTTGGCAAATTCGAGAATTTTCTTTGGACGAATGATACCACCTGAGCTGATTGGATCATTTCTGTAACCCTTCATAACAAGATTATCTGACACAGGCATATTTCCAACAGTTCCCATGCCCATCCGATCAGCCGGGATGTGACTGACACCGGCTAAAATCATGTCTAGTGGAGATTTATTTGTCACATCTTTTCCTGAAATTAATACCTTGCCGCTGTCTGGATTCCTCAATCCAGTGGTGACTTCAGCCAGTTGGTTTTGACCATTACCAGCTACCCCGGCGATCCCCAATATCTCTCCTTCTTGGATGCTAAATGTTATACCTCTTAAAGCTGGCAATCCGCGGTCATCTTTCGCTCTTACATCCTGAAATTCAAGAACCTTATTTCCGGGTTTAATATCTTCCTTTTCTAATCTAAAAAGCACATCTCTGCCAACCATTAATCGTGCCAGCTCCTTAGGAGAGGTATCAGCTGTTTTTCGGGTAGCTATTAATTTACCATTCTGAAGCACCAGCACACGATCAGAAAACTCCATAACTTCTTCCATTTTATGCGTGATGAATATGGCAGACTTTTCCTCTGAGGTCATGATTTTGAGCACATCCTGAAGCTCACGGGCCTCCTGGGGTGTCAGAACAGCTGTTGGCTCATCTAAAATCAATATCTCTGCGCCTCGATAAATTAATTTAAGAATTTCCACCCTCTGCTGCTCACCCACACTCAACTGCCAAATTTTTACCTCTGGTTCCACCTTAAGGTGATAACGTTCAGAGAGTTCTCTAATATCCTTAGAAATTTCACGGATGTCCGGAACAAGCGGCAGTTCTGTCATTCCAAGGATGATGTTTTCGGCCACTGTCATTGTTGGCACAAGCATAAAGTTTTGATGAACCATGCCAATCCCCAATTCAGATGAATCACGGGGTGAATTAATAAAAACCCTCCCACCACGTACAAATATCTCCCCCTCATCCTGACGATAAAGGCCAACCAGAATATTCATCAATGTGCTTTTTCCAGCACCATTTTCACCTAATAATGCCAGCACTTCACCTTTATGCAGATGCAGGTCAACATTTTCATTTGCTACCACGCCTGGAAAACGTTTTGTAATCCCCTTCATTTCAAGAATTATGTCTGATGGTTGATTATTCATATAATCCTTGCTTTTCTAGTCTAAATTAAATATAAAAAATACGGGGTAAAGCCGAAACTTTACCCCGTATCGCTCTAAGTCACTTAGTTGATCTCGCCTAAAACACCTTCAACAAACCAATCGATACTGAGCATTTCGCCATCGGTCAAACATTCACCTTCAGCAACTGCCAATTCACCGGCTTGATTGAAGATTGGCCCGCAGAAGACATCATTACCGGCAAGAATATCAGCTTCAGCTTCTTCTACCAAGGCAATAACATTATCGGGTACCAGAGGACTGAAATCGGCCAAACCAACAGCTCCATCGGCCAGTGAACCCCAGTATTCATGGGTCTCCCAGGTTCCGTCCAATGCGGCACCTACAGTTTGGGTGTAATAAACACCCCAGTTCCAAACTGGTGATGTCAATACTGAATCACCGACAAATGCGCGTTGATCAGAATTGTAACCGATCCCCATAGCACCAGCCTCTTGGGCAGCTTTTTGAGGTTCGGTTGTATCTTGATGTTGGGCGATGATGTCCACACCTTCATCAAGCAAAGCAATCGCAGCTTCTCGTTCAATGACCGGGTCAAACCAGGTGTTTGTCCACACAACAGAAACCGTCGCATCGGGATTTACTGAGCGAACACCGAGTGTGAAGGCATTAATGCCTCGTATAACCTCAGGAATTGGGAAAGCTGCCACATAACCTATTTGGTTGGTCTCGGTCATGGAGCCTGCGACAATCCCGGATAGATAGCGTGGTTGATAGATCCGGGCAAAATAAGTTGCCATATTTTCACTCGTGGTAAACCCTGAGCAATGCTCAAAGATCACATCCGGAAATTCGGTCGAGACCTCGTACATGGGGTCCATATAACCAAAAGAGTTCCCGAAAATCATGTCATAGCCTTGCTGAGCAAAATCACGGAAGACACGTTCTGAATCAGCAACTGTAACTGCCTCGACATAAGACGTTTCAACAGCATCACCAAAAGCCTCCTCAACTGCCAGACGGCCTTGGTCATGTTCATAGGTCCAACCAAAGTCAACCGGTACACCGACATAGACAAACCCTATTCTAAATGGTTCATCTACTTCTGGCTCTTCATCAAAAGGCTCTGGTTCTTCAACAACCGGTTCAGGTTCTGGCTCTACCGGGTCTTCAATTGTGGCAGGTTCTTCGACAATTGGTTCTGCTGCACACCCAACTAACACAAGTGAAGCCACCAGAATGACTGAAAGAACAAACCAATACGTTTTCTTCATAACTCTCTCCTTTTATTTATTTTTGTGGATTTATATAACATAGGACAAGCGTTTGATCATCGTTTATTATTTATTGTTTAACCTCACCTCCTATATTTCGGTTATTCGTTAATTTATGGTACACAATGACTACAACGGGTTTCCCCATACTAGACCTGGTTTTGTTGGCTTATTTACCTTAATTCGTTACTGCTCAGGCTGCTATGCAAATGAAAGGGCGGGGGTGTGGTGTGGCGGCTTTGCCGCCACACCACACCCCCTATTTCTTCATAAGCTGAGTAGTAACCTTAATTCTACCTATAACGAGTTAAGATTCAAGTATTATTCCTATTTTACCATAATATTTTTCCGAGATTGCGGACTAAATGTCTAAGCATTTGTTTTTTTCACTTTTATTTAAGGTCAAAAATAAATAACTCATAGCCATTTATTAAGCATGAGAGTATCAAGTTTTAGGTACATAATTTTTTTGTCTTGATTGCAATTATTGTAAGGAACAAAATTAGTAATTAATTTTCATTACGCATTTGCGCTGAAATATAATATATTAAGCAATTAGGTAGAATTAACTCAATAATTACTAATAAAAAAGGAAAAATGCCACTTCGAACACACTTTCACCAATTTAAAAGCAGTAAAGAGAAAAGCTTGTTAACCGCCTTGCTGGAAAAAGATATCATAATAACTGAAGGAAAAGCCATCCCTGAACCTGCCAATTATCAAATTCTAGTACACGCATCCCCGACAAGTGATTGGCTTAAAGCCAGCACTGAACTTAAAGCTGTTATCAATCCATGGGCTGGGGTATCAGAAAAAACACGTGATGCGTTAAAGGAATTTCCGAATATCACATTGCATAACCTTCACCATAATAACTTCAATACAGCTGAATTGGGGTTTGCATTACTACTTTCGGCAGCTAAATTCATTATTCCAATGGATAGAGCCCTTCGAGAAAATGACTGGTCACCACGGTACGATGAGCCGCAGGCGATTTTGCTCAGAGGAAAGAAAGCTTTGATATTAGGTTATGGCGAAATCGGTAAAGCATTGGCAGAATACTGCCTTGGCTTCGGCATGTATGTGATGGCAACAAAAAACCATATCAATGAGACACAAGAAAACTCACATATCTTGGTTTATCCATCAAACCAGTTGAATGACTTACTTCCTTCTGCAGAAATATTGCTGATTGCCCTGCCGTTGACGGATAAAACCGAAGATTTGATCAGTCACGAAGAAATTAACCAGATGCCAAAGGGGGGCATTATTGTTAATATTGGGCGCGGCCCTATCGTTAACCAAGAGGCACTCTATAAGGCACTAAAAAATGGTCATCTTAAGGCAGCAGCCAGCGATGTTTGGTATAACTACCCAAAATCAAAGGAAGAAAGACTAAATACCCCACCAGCCGATCATCCCTTCGGAACACTGGATAATTTTGTGCTCAGCCCACACCGGGGTGGTCTAGTCGAAGGGGTTGAGCAGCAGCGCATTCATGCTATTGCAAACTTATTAAACGCTGCAAATCGTGGTGAGCCGATTCCTGACCAAGTTGATATTAAAGAAGGCTATTAAGCTGGAACAAGCATAACTTTACAAACGAAAACAAACTAACAGACTTAAATGGGCACTTAACGACAAACTCATGGTTATTAAAATAAAAAATAAAGACCAATTTGAAAAAACGATGTCACCCTGGCCTGACTTGGAACCTTATGGAAAAATTAACCACTGCTTAAAATTAAATCTCGACCTCTTCTATTTTACTGCTGGAGATGAGAACAACGACAAGATAATCCTCGTTCACGGGCTGGGGGATGAAGCAGATACCTGGCGACACATCATCCTGCCGCTTTCAAAGGACTACCATGTCATCGCACTTGATCTTCCGGGTTTTGGACGTTCTGATCATCCTAACATTGCCTACACACCAGATTTTATGATTAAGACCATCTTGTGCCTCATGGAAGCGTTGAAAATCCCATCTGCTGTTTTTATCGGTAGTTCATTGGGAGGTATTTTAACCCATACACTGGCGGTAAAGCACCCGGATAAAGCGAATGGGTTGGTCTTAGTAGGAGGCGCAGTTTCCGAAAAACAAGATTTCAATAATAAGGGTTTAAGCTTGATGCGAATTCCTTTATTAGGCGAATTTTTGTATACAAAACTGCGTAAAAATCCGATGGCTGCGTTTAAAACACTTGAGGATGTTTATCACAATCTTGAAAGGTTGCCTGCCGATGACCAATCTTTTTTATTTAATCGTGTCAATCAGCGTGTGTGGAGTGACGATCAGAGAAGAGCTTATTTTTCGACACTCAGGCATTTATTTTCCTGGCTAAAAGACTCACACCCAGAAATTTTGGGAAAATTAAATTCATTAATAATTCCGACACTGATTATACGGGGCGAGTATGACACATTATTCTCTGTTGAAGCCGCAGATTATATTAGATCAAAACAACCGTATGTCAAAACAGTCAACATTGAAGACAGCGGACACCTGCCTCATCAGGAAAAACCAAAAGCGTTTCTTAATATGCTAAGTGATTGGCTGAGTAAGAAATTTAAATAGAAAAGAGAGCAGTCTAGTGACTGCTCTCGAGTTTTGTGGATCCAATTTGGACTTAAACCTGGTTATTGAGATAATTCTGAATTCCCATTTGTTCAACCTGGTCCAATTGTTCTTCTAACCAATCCAAATGCTCTTCTTCATCCGTGAGAATTGATTCAACAAGTATTTTTGTACCATTATCACCCTGCTCGGCGGCCAGAGCAACAGCATCGTTATACATTTTCACTGCATCCTGTTCAGCTCCCAGGTCATTTTTAAGTTGTTTCTCAACACTCTCGCCAATTGTGATCTTGTTTAACTGTGAAACAATTGGTTTTCCATCCAGAAACAGGATTCTCTCAATAAGTCTTTCAGCATGCTTCATCTCTTGTCTTGACCGAAGTTCAACAGCAGTATGCAATTTTTCATATCCCCAATCACCACACATTTCTGCATGAAGAAAATATTGGTTGATAGCTGTTAATTCTTCCGCCAATAGGGCATTCAATAAATCAATAACTTCTGCTGTACCTTTCATGATTAATAATCTCCTTTAGTAATTATTCTTCCCATTTTATTTGCAATCGAAATTTATACAACGTGTTATTCTATAAATATTGACTGCGCTAATAAATTATACCGCGCTTAAAAGCAGTAATTCCATAAAAATTAGATAACTACTCTGCTTATGAAGAAATGGGGGGTGTGGTGTGGCGGCAAAGCCGCCACACCACACCCCCGACCTTTCATTTGCATGGCAGCCTGAGCAGTTACAAAATTAATTGAAAATAATAATTAAGTTGTTTCGAAATTTGCTTTATTAATACCAATTAGCCAGAATGATCACATTTACCAATCGAAGCTCAAGGCTTCTGACAAAATCGCCTGGATAGCAGGTGTATTGGGAAGTAAAACTGCCCCACCGCCGCTTGTTGTCCAACTGGTAGTTTCATCCCGTCCAATGGTGAATCGGCGTATGTCTTCACTGCTGTTAAAGTTCAATGCCAAATTCGTGATTGGCAGAATTTGATTAGAGCTGATATTACTCTCTACATCAGATTCATAGATCGCCATCAATAAGGGCATTTTTACCATGCCGGCTGGTGTGGCTATTTTGTCAAAAACTGCTTTAAACACTTCTTGTTGGCGTCGCATCCGATCAAAATCACTGGAGTTATACCTGGCACGGACGTACCATAAGGCCATTTCACTGTTCATCGATACCGTCCCAGGGTAGACTTCACACCACTTATTTGGATTTAGCGTACGTTCACATGCATCGCCAGTATAGTGTTCAGTTTCAAATTCAATCCCACCCACAACGTCAATGACACGCATAAATCCTTGCATATCAATCATGGCGTATTGTGTTGGATAAACGCCAAAATTTGTCTGCATGGTGTTAGCCAATAATTGAAACCCACCTGTCTGCATAACAGTATTTAATCGTTGTTCACCAACTCCCGGGATGGATACCCAAAGGTCTCTTGGAAAGGATACAAGACTGGCTTTACCAGAACTTCCATCTACAGCTACGAGGATCATTGTGTCAGTTCTGTAACCGCCACCAGGACTGAAATCTGTTCCGAGAATCATGTATAAACGGACTCCATCGAAGTTTTCCAGATCTTCAACCCCAGGATTAACTTCAGGTTTTGGCTCTAAGATTCCGACTTGTGAATCGCTCCCGTCCCAGAGCTGGAAAAACGGGATATGTGAGCGAAAAGCCGTTGCTCCCAGAAAAATCATCGCACTGGAAACTAAACAAACAACCAATGACAGGCTCAAGATCAATAATTGTTTTCTAATTCGTTTTTTATTCGTTTTCATTGAACATTCTCCAAAACGCAAAATCATATAATTGCGTTTATACAGGCGGTATTTATACCCCATATCATCTAAGATGCGTAGTCATCAATTTTTAGGTGATGAACATTGTTAATACAAAATTTTTCTTGCTTAGCAATATCATTTTTATCAATCAGGTTATTGTGTTTTTAAAGCCAATTTTGACACTCTGATGATTTAAAATGAATTCATCAAACAATTTAGTTATCTTAATAATTCTTAATCAAAGTGGAATCAGAGTGATGAAAACATTATTTAGTGATATGTACTCATGCAGATTGCTGTCACCCCGTGAACAATTAATTTTGAATGCAGCAAAAAATCGGCTTTCAGAACAAGAAATTGCAAATGATTTAAATATCTCCCGTCTGACTGTCACCCGTCACTTAATGAATATTACGGATAAGATATTTGACACTGATCAAAATCTTGCACATCAGTTACAGCATACATACAACTTAAATGCTCGTGCCTGATATCCTAGTTTGGGTTTATCAGAATAACCACCAAGTCATTTGCGTTTGTTTCAGTTAAGCCAGTCTTGATCAACGCATTACATTTATCCAGATATTCATAAGAATTATTATTATCAATATATGCTTCAATATTGAGCCCAAACGCTTCAGCAGCTTCGTGGAAAACGTGCGCATCGGCTGCTGCACCAGCAGCATCTGTAGGGCCATCCTCTCCGTCTGTAGCAAAAGAAATCACCAGAACACCATCTAGTTCTCTTAATTCCCTGACCATTCTTAAAATCAAATCCTGATTACGTCCACCTTTTCCAGTGCCGGTGACCTCCACGGTGGTTTCTCCACCAAAAATTAGGCAAGCAGGCCATTTAACAGGATTTTCATTATTAAGTTCTGTTTGGATAATCCCCAATAATAATTTTGCTACATCCTTTGTTAACCCAGTCATAAAGGAAGTAACTACCAACGCATTATAGCCAAGATAAACCGCATGGTCTTTAGCTGCTAGAGCAGCTTTGATATTTGAACCAACCAAATGATTTGTGACTTTTCTTATCGGAAACTGCCTTTGCAAAATTGAATTTACTTTGCCTCGGTTTTTTTCGTTGATCAGATAGTCCATGATAGAAGCGGAAATCTTTCTGCTTAACTCATATCTGTCAATCACTGCCAAGGCATCCTCGATCGTTGATAAATTGGGAACTGTTGGCCCTGAGGCAATTATGTCCAAAGGATCGCCAACCACATCCGAGAAGATCAATGAGTGAACGTTGGCTGGCTGCAATCGGATTGCAAGCCGACCGCCTTTAACCTCATCTAACTGTTTCCGTAAAGTGTTTATCTCCTGGATCTCAGCACCGCTTTTTAACAACAATTCGATCATCGTTTGGTAGTCAGTTAAGGTTATGCCTTTTATAGGCAATGTGAACAATGCTGATCCCCCGCCAGATATGACCACCAACACTAAGTCATTTGGCGTCAACGGAGGCAACCCATCCAACAATTTTTGTGTCGCCTCAATCGAATTCAATGAGGGCACAGGGTGATCACCTGTTAAAACCCGTAACTTTTTATGCATGTATGAGCCTTTTAAGGAGACTGACGACTTAGTGATCACCATTGCTTTGTTGATACGTGCACCTAAAATATCCAACACAGCTGAAGCCATCGGGCATGCTGCTTTTCCAAAACCGATTAAGAAAATTCTGTTGATTAATTTAAGTTCCAACGAAACGTTTGCGATAGTTAATATGTCGCCATCCAAATTGAGGCAATCTCTAACACATTCATAGGGGTTTACGGCATTGATTGCCTCGTAAATAATTTCAATGGCATCCTTACCTTGCTTATTTCCCCTTTTTAGAACACGGTTTCCTTTTAATATTATTTCCATTTGGTTTTTTGTAATATTTGCCACGATATTCCTCTATAAAACCTTAGATAATTGTCACTAACAAATGCAGTCAAACAAAATTATAAGGTACAATAGCCGATGGAATGATTTTATCGCTAAATAGGTTAAAATTAACGTTTACCGTTCTTAGGAGGAACTAGTGGATGAAGTATTGACCGGTCTTCTCAGACCAAAAGGGATTGCAATAATTGGTGCTTCAAATACATCAGGGAAAATTGGACATACAGTTGTAAAAAACTTGATTGAATGTGGATATGAAGGAGGGATCTACCCAGTCAACCCGTCTACTGATGAAATTCTTGGTCTTAAGGCCTATGCTTCAGTGCTCGATATTCCATATCCTGTGGATGCTGCAGCGATCACCATCCCAGCTAAATACGTACTTGACTCAGTTAAAGGATGCGGGCAAAAGGGTGTTAAAGGGCTGATCGTGATAGCTTCAGGATTCAGTGAGGTTGGAGAAACCGAGCTGGAGGAAGAGTTAGTGAGAACAGCTCATGAATATGGCATGCGGGTGCTTGGACCAAATATCGTAGGTACACTTTCAAACTCAGACAACTTGAACGCATCCTTTGCGCCATTTTTACCTCTAGATGGCTCTGCCTCATTGGTGTCCCAAAGCGGCGCATTATTGATCGCGATCGATGCCATCACCTATACCCGGCAAATTGGCTTTGATAAGCTAATTTCTATCGGCAACATGTCCGATGTGAATTTTGCTGATATGGTTGCATGGCTGAATGAAGATGAAAACACGAATTGTATCACGCTCTACATCGAAGGTTTAAAGGACGGCCATCGATTCATCGAAGAGTGTGCCAATGTTAAGAAACCTGTGGTAGTTCTTAAAGCAGGTGTGTCTGAACATGGTGCCGCAGCAGCAGCTTCGCATACCGGTTCATTAGCAGGGTCTCAAAAAATTTACGGTGCTGCTTTCCAACAAGCCGGGGTCATACAGGCGACCGACCTTGGTGATCTTTTCAACTGCACCCTTGCGCTTTCGCTCCAGCCGCCAATGAAAGGTGAAAATCTTCTAATCATCACGAATGGCGGTGGTGTTGGCGTTTTAGCCACCGATTCAGCAGAAAGTGCCGGTATTCCATTATCTTTTGCACCTGAGAATGTACAGGAAGAATTTAAAAAACACATGCCAAGTTTTGGTTCTGCCAAGAACCCTGTTGATCTCACTGGTATGGCTGGAACGGATTGGTACTTTGACTCCACCAAATTTGCTTTTGCACATGATTGGGTCGACGGTTTAGTTGTTCTATATTGTGAAACAGCCATGACTGACCCGATGGAAATTGCAAAATCACTCCATAAGGCAATCAGTGAAACCGGCATCAGCGATAAGCCGGTCACAATTTCATTTGTCGGTGGGGAAAGGTCAAACAAAGCGATGCAATGGCTGGTTGAAAATGGGATTCCAGCCTACGAAGCACCAGATCTTGCTGTAAAAGCTATGGGAACATTAAGAGAATATGCTCGTTTACTAGAACGAAAGAAGGACATATTTACTCCTGATGACTTCAATGTTGATCGGGATGCCGCATTAAAAATTATTGATAAAGTTCGGTCAGAAGGACGTACTGCATTAAACGAAATTGAGTCGAAAGCAATATTTAGAGCCTATGGATTACCGGTTGTTAAAACCGAATTGACCACAACTGAGGATGAAGCTGTTGAAAAAGCAGAATCCTTTGGTTATCCTGTGGTTTTAAAAATCGTGTCTTCAGATATTCTGCACAAATCTGATGCAGGCGGCGTGAAAGTCAACATCAAGAATGAAGAAGAAGTTCGCGAAGCTTTCAATACAATCATGATGAATGCAAAGAATTATAAAGCTGATGCAAAAATTGACGGTATTCTGATACAAGAAATGGCTCCCTGGGCTACCGAAACGATCATCGGCTCCGTCAGCGATTCTACTTTCGGGGCAACAGTCATGTTTGGTCTCGGTGGAATTTTTGTGGAAGTGTTAAAAGATGTGACCTTCAGGGTTGCACCAATTTCCGTGAAAGATGCTGCCCATATGTTTGATGAAATCCGCAGTGCAGCTATCCTTGATGGTGTCAGGGGAGAAGCACCACGTGATAAGGCTGTTTTGGCTAAAACAATCGCCCATTATGCTTTTATGGTATCGGATCTCGATGATGAGATCCTGGAATCTGATGCTAACCCGGTGCTAGTCTACGAAAAAGATCAGGGTGTCAGCGTTGTTGATGCTCGGATTATTTTAAAAGATAAATAACACTAATTGCCGATTTTATAAAACCACTGTGGAATACTTCCCACAGTGGTTTTTATATCCCATCTCATTTCAATTGAACCAATGTAATTTTTAATATTTTATTATTATTATAGTTTCGAGTATGATTAGAGTAATAATGTAAAATTATTACATTAGTTATCCATGAAGGAATAAGTTATGAAAAATTTTATCATCGATATGGATGGGGTTTTGGTCGCAGGACGGTCCTTAATCCCAAAAGCAGATGAGTTTATCGAAAAATTATTGAAACAAAAACGAAAATTTTTGTTAATGACCAATAACCCACTGTATACCCCCAGGGATTTGGCCCACCGACTTCAATCCATTGGCATAAACATCAAAGAAAACCAGATTTTTACTTCTGCAATGGCAACAGCAGCTTTTTTAAATAGACAACGGCCAAACGGTAAAGCTTTTGTTCTCGGTGAAAGTGGATTGACAGGGGCAATTCACGATGTCGGTTACGTTATCACAGATATGAACCCGGATTATGTCGTGCTTGGTGAAACAATGGCCTACAACTTCGAGATGATCAAGAAAGCGATCAGATTAATCCATGATCATGGTGCCAGGTTCATCGCAACTAATCCTGACCCTTCTGGTCCGAGTGAGGGTGGATTGGTACCTGCATGTGGGGCAATGGCAGCTCTTATCGAAAAAGCCAGCGGTGTCAAACCTTTTTATGTTGGTAAACCTAATGCATTGATGATGCGAACAGCTTTAAATTATTTAAATGTGCATTCCGAAAACACAATTATGATTGGTGATCGGATGGATACAGATATTGTTGCAGGTGTTTCCAGCGGTATGGAGACTATTTTAGTATTATCCGGTGTAACCAAAAAAGAAGATATTGATAAATTCCCCTACCTGCCTACCCATATCAAAAAATCTGTTGCGGATATCGAACCTAGTGAATTTGACAATTGACACGAAAATCGCCACAGGTATAATACAGTTATATGACTAATAAGACCTTATCACGCAGAAATTTCTTAAAGGTAGCTGGGCTCAGCCTGGGAACACTGGCATTTAAGCCTTTTCTTGATACTGATCAAAAATTTAGACAACCTAAGTTGGTAAGGGTCAGCGGTACAGGGAGTGTACCTTCTGTCAGCATTCATCGTTCACCTAATGAGGATAGCCAAATCCTCTACCAGCGCTTTAAGGACGATTTGATCAATGTCTACGAAGAAGTAGAATCTGAATTTGGTCCTGAATTTAACCCGATTTGGTACAAAGTCTGGGGGGGGTATGTCCATAGAAAATGGCTGGTTGAAGTCGAACATGTGCTAAACCCGATTTCAGACACAATTGATGAGGGTGGAAGAATGGGTGAAATCACCGTGCCGTATACCCGTGCATGGCATTATTCTTCAAGACTGGGCTGGGAAAGAGTTTACAGGCTTTACTATCAGACATTGCATTTAATTGAAGATATCATCACCGGTCCCGATGGCCGTCCTTGGTACCATATATATGATCGAGCAGTAGGCATAAGTTATGCAGTACCTGCTGAACATATGCGAATTTTAGATGACTCAGAGTTTGATCCTATATCGCCAGACGTCCCTGAGGGAGAAAAACAGATAGAAATTTCAATTCATATGCAGCATCTCACTGCTTATGAGGGTGATAATGTCGTTTTTGATACAACAGTATCAACAGGTGTTCTGACACCACAAAAGAAGACGCCAACAGGCGATTTTAGAATGGATCCTAAATTCCCAAATCGCCATATGGGTAATGGAAAAGTCACAGATGATATTTTTGCCTACGAACTTGTTGGTGTCCCCTGGTGTAGTTTCTTTGAGTGGGAGGGCGGCATTGCTGCCCATGGCACTTTTTGGCATAACAACTATGGCTATCCAATGAGCCTTGGATGTATCAACATGCGTAATCATGAAGCAAAATGGCTTTATCGGTGGACAACACCATACGGCGGCCCGAGACAGTGGGTGGTCAACGGTTATGGGACTCGGGTCATAGTGAAATAATCACACAAATTCTCTAAACACACGGTTAGCGACAAATACACCACGTTCTGTCAATCGAAGTTGATCTGAATCAAATCTATCCCAAGCTACCAAGCCGAGATTATTTAAATAAGTAATTTCTTTTGTAAAAACCTTTTTCATTGAAATATTAAACCTTTGTTTAAAAGTCTTATCAGACACACCTTCTCGTATCAACCTCAATCCAAGCATTATAAATTCTTGCATATTTTCAAAATCGCCTATTTCTATACTTGAAATTGCAGCTGGGGATATTTTAAGATTTTGGTTTACCTTCTCAAAGCTGCCAAGACGACGGATATAATCGGGAATAGTAACTGTATTGACTATACGCAAGCTATCGATAAATCCATGGGCTCCAGCGCCGATTCCGATATAAGGAAGATGTTTCCAGTATTGAAGATTATGTTTACAGCGAAAATCAAGTGATTTATCCTTTTTCGCCCAATTTGATATTTCATAATGATCATAACCTTGCTGCGATAAGAGTCCAATTGCAGTTTCAAACATATCGGCTTCAAGATCCTCATTTTGAGCAGCAATCAAACCTCGCTGATACCACCGAAACAATGGTGTATCTGGTTCAATAATTAATGAATACAAAGAAAAATGGTCCGGTTTAATGTCTAAAGCCCGAGATAAAGAACTTGTCCAACTAGTGAGATCCTGCCATGGCATGCCATAAATCATATCTAAGCTGACTGTCCTGATCCCTGCTTTTCGGGCAAAATAAATACTATTAACAATGTCTTCAAGGCCATGAATTCTATCCATTCTGGCAAGATCCATGGGATTTGTTGACTGTGCCCCAATGCTGATCCGGTTTATTCCCATCGTTACCAACCCGATGAGGTAGTCCAAGTTTAATGTACCTGGGTTTGCTTCGATGCTTATTTCACAGTCATCACTGAGGCTGAAATCACGATTGATTGACGACAGGATTTTATCAAATTGATTTAATGGCAAAAGTGATGGCGTACCCCCGCCAAAATAGATCGTGTGAACATCATTGTCAGCAAAACGATCGGAATAATATCGAATTTCCTTAACAAGTGCATTCACATAATCAGGTATCAGTAATTGCATTCCAGTAAATGTGTTAAAATCACAATAATGGCATCGTTGCTGACAAAATGGTAGATGGATATAAAAACTAAGTTCCATGATCCTATTTATACCATCGTCAATATTACTTTCCCTAACCATTCAAACCCCAAAATTGATATATTGCACTATTCAGAAACCTTGAGGTATACTAGTTCGGAATTATTATGAGCCCAGATAAAAAAACAACAAAGACAAATTTATGCCCGGTTTGTGGGACAAAGGTATCTGATTCCACCACCAAATGCTTGGTTTGTGGTACTGACTTAGGGAAGTTTGACCGCAAGAAAAAGCCTGAGGAAATACGCTCTAAACGGCTGCCAGAAATCACACTTAGCTTGCCGGCAGCATTAGGTTTATTGGCTTTGGTCATCACTTTAGGTGCTGTTGTGATCTTTTTAGTGATCAATGCTAATGGATTGGATGCTCAAGCTGGTGAACTACTTGAACCTGGTACACCAACTGCTACTCCAACTGAGACAGTGACGCCTACGATCACCTTCACACCGACAACCGAACCAACCTGGACGCCATTGCCGCCTATAGAATATACAGTTAAACCAGGTGATTTATGTTCTGGCATTGCTGCTACTTTTGGTATATCTGTTCAAAGCATTATCCTGGAAAACAACCTGTCTGCTGATTGCAGCCTTTTTGAAGGTCAGAAATTAATGTTGCCGCAGCCAACTCCAACTGCATCCCCACAACCATCGCCAACATTAAGTGATCTTGAAAAAACTGAGGCTGCCTGTGAAACTCTGAATTACACTGTTCAGGCAAACGATACACTCAGCTCAATAGCCAATACTTATAATATTTCTATGGCTGTTATTCGTGAATACAACGGATTATTAGGTGACACCGTTTTTGAAGGACAAATTATAAGGGTTCCTCTGTGTGAACGCTTACCCACCCCTGGGCCTACACCTACACCAACACCGCTGCCGCCCTATCCAGGCCCTAACCTTTTACTACCTGCCGATGGCGCATCCTTTGTCTCCAGAACAGACACCATCACCTTACAATGGGCTGCTGTTGGAGAAATAGAAACCAATGAAGCATACGCTGTGACAATCACAGATTTGACCAGCGATGCCAGAGAGTCTATTACCCAATACGTCCATGAGACATCGTTAATAGTTCCATCTTCATTAGCACCAGATTCTGGGCGACCGCACATTTTCCGTTGGTCAGTACAGATTGTCAGGCAAATCGGCGGAGGAAACAACGGTGATGAAAACTGGGAAATTGCAGGGGATAAGAGCGATCAGCGTGTCTTTGGCTGGTTCACTGGTAACCAGAACACAACGCAATAGTTAAATTGGCCACACTATTTCTGACAAAAAATCCGGTTAAAATTTATACCGGATTTTTTATTTATTCGACATTCTCCAAGTAACGGGTGGCTTGTATCGCTGCAGCTGCACCCATACCAGCAGAAGTAACGACTTGTCGAAAATGAGGATCGGATATCTCTCCTGCAGCAAAGACACCTGGCACATTCGTTTCCATATATTTATTGACCTTTAGATATCCCTCCTCGTCCATATCAAGTTGCCCCTCAAATAATTCCGAGTTAGGTGTATGACCAATAAAAATGAAGACTCCATCACTTGGAAAGACCGTTTGTTCACCTGTTATGAGATTTTTTAACTGCACAGCTTCTACAGCATCTTGCCCAATGATTTCAGTCACGATTGAATCCCAGATAAATTTTATTTTAGAATTTTCAAATGCTCGATTTTGTAATATTGCACCACCACGAAGTTCGTCCCTACGATGAATAATTGTTACAGACTTCGCAAACCTGGTCAGGAAAAGGCTTTCTTCTAAGGCACTATCACCACCCCCCACGACAACAACTTCTTTTTCTTTGAAAAACCATCCATCACAGGTACCACAATATGATACACCTCGTCCTGTTAATTCCTTTTCACCATCAACTTCAAGTTTTCTTGGTGTTGCGCCAGTTGTAATGATAAGGCTTTTGGCCAAATATTTTTTACTATGCGTTTCAATCATAAATGGCTGCTGACTGAGATCCACGTTTACAACATTATCCATCTCAACATCTGCACCAAAACGCTCTGCCTGCGCTTGAAATAGCTGACCTAATTCCGGGCCAGCAACACCATCAGGAAACCCTGGATAATTTTCAATGCTATGGGTTAAAGATGCTTGTCCATGTAAAACCATGCCAGTTAAAACTTTGGGTGAGAGATCAGCCCTGGCAGCATAAAGTGCTGCGGAGAGTCCCGCCGGGCCAGAACCAATAATAACTAATTCCCGCGTTTCGATTTCCAGTACATTTTCTCTTTCAGGTGCCATTTATAAATTTATCTCCTTGATAGGTATATAGTTATGATGCGCACTACCCATAAAATGTTACATATCTCGTAACTGCTCAGACTGCCTTACAAATGAAAGGTAGGGGGTGTGGTGTGGCGGCTTTGCCGCCACACCACACCCCCTATTTCTTCATAAGCTGAGTAGTTACCATATCTCATTAATTATTACTGAACATATGACAGACGTCAATCGAAAATAATAACCTGTCCGACCATCAAGAAATTGTTTTTAACTTATCTTAAAGAAATTTACCAAATCTTCTGAGTTGGCATATAATCAATAAAGCCTTTTTCGTTGAAAGGATCATTATGGCAGAAGAACAAACCAATCTAGCTATTAATCATTATCACTCTAATTACCAGAAATTATTAGATGAATTTTTATTATTTTTAAAAATTCCATCCATATCGACTTCAGATGGAAACAAAAGTGATGTAATAAATGCCGCAGATTTTTTGGTTAGAAAATTAAAAGAAATAGGCATGCAAAATGTAAAAGCCTGGACAACACCAAAACATCCGATCATCTTTGCAGAGCATCTGACAGACCCATCTAAACCGACAATCTTATTATATGGTCATTATGATGTTCAACCTCCAGACCCGATAAATCAATGGGAATCCCCACCTTTTGAACCTACTTTCAAGGATGAATATCTTTTTGCTCGCGGAGCTTCTGATATGAAAGGACAGATATGGGCGATGATTTCTGCCTTACAAACGATAATTGAGACAGGTGATTTGCCTGTCAACATAAAATTTCTTATTGAGGGTGAAGAAGAAATTGGCTCACCCAGTTTAGAAAATTTTCTAACCAACAATAAAGAAATGTTGAAAAGTGATATTGTATTAAACCCCGATGCAGACATGCTTTCTCCAGATAAACCAACCATTATTTATGCTCTGAGAGGCATGGCATATTTTGAACTACGATTATTTGGGCCAAGCGCAGACTTGCATTCTGGAATTTTTGGTGGGGTCATTGATAATCCAGCAAATATTATCAGCAAGATCATTGCCTCATTTCATGACCAAGCTGGAAAAGTGACCATACCCGGTTTCTACTCAAAGGTCAGGAAAATCTCCAAACAAGAAAAAGCTGAGCTTTTACGAATAGGGATGGATGACAATTTCTTTAAGAAGATGACTGGCGTTCCGGCTTTAGGTGGTGAAACTGCATTCCAACCTGTTGAACGAATTGGCAGCAGGCCAACGCTCGATGTGAATGGTATCTATTCAGGTTACATTGAACCCGGTGCGAAAACTATCATACCTTCATATGCAATGGCAAAATTTTCAACCCGCCTGGTTCCAGATCAAAATCCTGAAGAAATTTATCGAAATTTGCAGGACTACCTTGGTACGATTATCCCTGATTCAGTCCGTTGGGAATTGGACTTTTTATCAGGTGCTAAAGCATACCTCACTGACGAGAAAGCGCCTGGTGTTGATCTTTTCAAACAAGCTTTAAAAGATACCTGGCATGTAGACCCAATCATGAAACGGGAAGGTGGCTCTATCCCAGTAGCAACAGCGATCAAAGAAATTCTGGGCTTAGATTCAATCATCACAGGTTTTGGGCTGCCAGATGATCAGATCCATTCACCAAATGAACGTTTGCATTTGCCAACTCACAAAAAAGGTGTAGAAGCTTTAATTCGTTTTTTTATGAACTTTAATTAATCAAAGGAAAATTGTGACCGAAAAATTACCGTCTTATGGCGGACAAGCTGTGATTGAAGGGGTCCTCATGCGAGGAAAATCATCCGTAGCTATGGCTACGCGATCCCCCGAGAAAAAAATCGTCTGCTATCAAGAAAAATTAAGCGGCCTGTATACCAGCAAAGTGGTGAAAATCCCCTTTCTACGAGGCTTGATTGTGTTATGGGACGCCTTAGGCCTGGGAATGCGGTTTTTGACGATGTCTGCAAACGTCCAAACAGGAGAAGACGAAAAGCTTGAAGGGCCGCTTTTATATATCACACTGGCAGCATCTTTAGCTATTGGTATTGGCGTTTTCTTCCTTTTGCCCGCCCTTCTATCAGGTTTATTAGCTCGATACATAAACATCAATGCATGGATCATTAATCTATTCGAAGGATTCTTTCGCCTGCTCCTATTGATCGTCTATCTTTGGGTCATCGGCAAGATTCCGGATATCAATCGGGTATTCATGTATCATGGGGCTGAACATAAAACCATCAATGCTTTCGAAGATAATGCGAGCTTGACACCGGAGATTGTTTCGAATTATTCTCTTGAGCACCCTCGTTGTGGGACTTCATTCATTTTGACCCTGGTCTTACTTTCGATACTCCTGTTTTCATTGTTCGGTCCCTTGCCATTACAGCTGAGACTACTTACCAGGATATTGATGATTCCTGTCCTGGCTGGCATTTCTTATGAATATATTCACTTGATCGCAAAACATTTAAATTCTCCATTCGTCAAATTCATCATCAAACCAAACCTTGCACTCCAAAAACTAACGACCAGAGAGCCCTCATTAGAAATGCTTGAGGTCTCAATAGAAGCCTTCAATCTGATGAAAGCTTTAGAAAATGATAATGAGCAGGTTGCAAATACGATAATTTAGGCAGGGAGGAAAAGGACGATGAAACCATGGCGATTGATTTTATACGGCATATTAATGGGATTAATTGCATCTGGCGGGATCATATTGATCTCACGGCCTGCACGTGGATTTCCAATTGAATTACTTGCCGTGCCAACATCTGTTGGCACGGCAATACCTAAGCCATCTTCAACTCCGGCACCCTACCAAATTCAAATCAAAGGAGAAGTACATCAGCCGGGGGTATACCATGTGCAAAAAGATACTCGTTTGGGAGAATTAATCGAATTATCAGGCGGGCTGACAGAGATGGCTGATTTGATCAGGATTAACGAAGCCATTCTTGTGAATGATGGAGATTATTTTTATATCCCAGCCATTGGTGAGCCAATTCCAGACACCTCGCGTAACTCACCCACAAATATGAATGTAGATTTATCGTCAAATATTATTTATCCAATTGATATTAACCAGGCAACATTAGAAGAATTTGAGTCTCTCCCTGGCATTGGCCCAACCAAGGCAGCTGAAATTATTGCATACAGAGACTTTCATGGGGGTTTTAATGAAGTAAATGATTTACTAAACGTGCCTGGAATTGGTCCACAAATAATGGAAACGATAAATAGTTATGTAATGGTATCCAATTAAATAATGGATAAAAAATACCATATTGAAATTACAAAAAATGCTCTAATTAATGATTTTCAAAATGATGCATTACAAAATATTATCACGGCAAATATCAAGCAAGACCGGCTGTATTACTTGATCGGCCATGATCATCTGCATTTTGACAGCAATCAATTTGATTCAAGTTGGAAGTACATCGAAGCCCAGAGGCAAATAGCTATCACAGAAATTGGAAACAAAAATTTTCGCAATGCACAAGCTGCATTTGGACGATTATTGCATACCTGGCAAGATTTTTTTAGCCACAGCAACTATATAAAGCTCTGGTTAGACAATCACCCGGGAAACGCTGCTGAAGAAATTGATCCTGATAATAAGAAACTATTTCTGTATCCTAATTTATCTTCAGGACACAATAATTTGCTAATTGAATTTCTAGCACTTATTCCTATTGCTAAGAAAGCTTTGATGCCCCAATTCCCTCCTGACTCTCATGCTCGAATGAACTTGGATTCGCCTTCTTCTGGCAGTCTTTTTTGCTATGCATACTGGGCAGGGTTTAAACGAACAAAAATAGAGTATTCTCTCCTTTTTCAGCAATATTTTAAAACCACCCAAGATCAGGATAGCTTTTTGCTCTTTCAGGGCAAAATCCCCTGCTAATAAAGGTATAATCAAAGCCATGAATAAAAAACAAGAAATTCAAAATGCGTTAACAGCTGCAATGAAATCGCTTGATGAAGAAACCAAAAAAACCCTGAGACTGGTTATGTCGGCGATTAAACTAGTCGAAGTTGAATCCGGCACTGAAGTTGATGACTCTCAAGTTCTGAAAATATTACAAAAAGAAGTCAAAACTCGAGAAGACACAATTATTGAATCGAAAAAAGCAAACCGTCAAGATTTGGTGAAAAATGCTGAGAAAGAAATCACAATATTAAACCAATTCTTACCCGAACAAATGACTCTTGATGAACTAACGACCATCATTCAGTCTGTGATTGAGGAAACCGGAGCATCAAACATTCAAGAAATGGGCAAAGTAATGAAACAACTAATGCCCCTTTTGGAAGGTAGAGCTTCAGGTCAAGAAGCCAGCAAAATCGTTCGTGACCTGCTTGAAAAAGCATAAACTATTAATGATTAAGCAACACGAAAAGAAACGACTGATTCACGCGGGAATTATCAAGATTGCCGTCTTGATTGTTACTGCCGTGCTTGCTTTCTTTGCTTTAATACTCCCTGAATCTTTTCGCCAATCCTCACTACCATTACAAATTGGTGATGTTGCGACTCAAGATATTTTAGCGCCGTATTCCCTGAATTTCGAAAGTAAGCTATTAACATCAAGAGCCCGAGATGATGCCGCTAATGCAGTTGAGCCAATCTACCTTCCTGCAGACCCAAGTATTGGACGCCGCCAAGTGGAGAACATGCGAACTGTCCTTTATTTTATTTCTACAGTCAGAATGGATGAATTCTCTACCATAGATCAAAAAATAGCCGATATGCAAGCTATTGAAATTCTGAACCTGACTGAAGAAAATATCACTGCTATACTTCAGCTTTCAGATTCACGGTGGGACGCAATAGAAAACGAGGCAGCCAATGTCCTCAGTTTGGTGATGCGAAATACGATAAAAGAGACAGATCTTTTTTCTGCCAGACTCAGTATCCCCTCACTGATTGACTTCTCATTTCCAGAAGACCATGCAAATATGATCTCGTCGTTGGTTGAACCATTTATCGTACCTAACAGCCTATTGAGTGAAGAACAAACCGAAACTGCTCGATTAGAAGCCCGCCAATCAGTCGATCCACTTACACGATCGTTTATTACTGGTGAAACATTAATCCGCCGAGGGCAGATCATTCGTGAAGTTGATTGGGAAGCTTTACAGCGATATGGATTAATCCAGACGACCGATCAAATTCAAGAAGTTATCGGCGCTGCAATTTTAATTATTTTGGTTGCTATTCTTGTCGGATTATATTTTAATACCGTAAAATATTCTCCAGAATATTCAATCAAAGCTATTTTGCTTATTGCTGTTACTTTTTTACTTTTCTTGGGTATTGCAAGGTTCACGGTCATTGATCGGACAGTCTTGCCTTATATCTATCCCGTTGCAGCCTTTGGTTTGACTCTTTCGGTTATATTCAATGTAAGCGTAGCTATACTCTTAACGGTCATTTTGGGCATTCTCACAGCATATGGCGTTCCTAATGGATTTGACCTGACAATTTTCTATATTATCCCCGCCATCATCGGTATGTTGACACTTGGCAAAGCTAAAAGAATTTCTTCATTTTTTGGATCAGGAATTGCAGTTGGCGCTGCTGGGATCGGCATAATATTAGGTTATCGCATGCCTGATCCTCTCACCGATTGGGTAGGTATTGCCACACTATCAGGTGTCTCATTTATCAACGGTATTGGAGCAGCAAGCCTGACATTATTATTGCAGTATTCGTTCTCACAAGTCCTTGGAAAAACAACGGCACTTCAACTATTAGATATGTCCCGACCAGACCACCCACTGCTACAGCAAATGCTTCGAAATGCTCCAGGCAGTTATCAGCATTCACTGCAGGTTGGAAACCTGGCTGAGCAAGCTGCAGAAGCTATCGGAGCTGATGGCTTGTTGGTCCGTGTTGGTGCAATTTATCATGACTGTGGTAAATCAAAGAATCCCCAATATTTCATCGAAAACCAAATTCAAGATCAAGTTAATCCACATGATGAAATTGATCCCCTCATAAGCGCGCAAACCATCATCAGCCACATAACTGATGGTGTTGAATTAGCGAAAAAATATAAGCTGCCAAATCGAATCATTGATTTCATCCGTGAACACCACGGCACGATGCATACCCATTATCAGTATACTGAAGCAATCAAAAAATCTGATAATCCTGAGGATGTTGATATTTCACAATTTACTTATCCTGGTCCACGCCCTCAATCTCGTGAAACTGCACTTTTAATGCTTGCTGACGGCACTGAAGCAAGAGCACGTGCAGAAGTACCAAAAGACGAAGAAAAATTGCGGTCATTAATTGATACTGCTGTCAATATCTATGAGCAAAATGGACAGCTTGATGACACCAACCTGACATTACGTGACCTTCAAGAAGTGAAAAGATCCTTTTATCGAACGCTCAAAGGAACCTATCACCCACGAGTGAAATATCCTGCTTATAACAAACTCAAGCAAAAAAATCGCATAGCAAATCTTGAAGATAACCCAAACACCTCGACTTATGATTGAAATTCAACAGGTAAACAATGAAAACTACAAGGTGGATCATGAATTAATAATTCATGCCGTTGAACAGGTATTAAAACTTCATAATAAGACTAATGATGATATCACTATTCGCTTGACTGATGACAAAGAAATTAAAGAACTCAATAACTTATATCGAAAAATCAATAAAACAACTGATGTTTTATCCTTCAATCAAGATATTGAAAACCCTGAAACTGACCGCTTTTATTTAGGCGATATTGTTATTTCCCTAGAGCAAACCAAAAAACAGGCAAACGAACAGAACAATTCGTTTAAGAAGGAATATGTATTATTGGCTGTTCACGGCACTTTGCACCTCTTGGGGTTTGATCATTGTAACAAAGAAGAGAAGAAGAGGATGTGGGAACTACAAGAAAAAATAATAGACGACGTATTTTTAAATTTTCAGGAGAATCATGATAAAAAATAAACCAAATATCCGTGCTTTAGGGTTATTTTTTGTCATAATCTCCTCGGCTGGTTTGCTGTTTTCATTCAGCGGGATCTTGTCAACCTGGTTTATCAGGCCAAGAATACTTAAATCGTTTGATAAGTTTGTGGATACATTTGACAACATCCTGACTACCACAGACCAAAGCCTGTTGATTTTAGACAGCACAATTGAAAACTCCCGCAATAATTTGATCACCATTTATTCAACATTAAACAATTTAGACGACTCCTTCGACAGCATTTCAGAATCATTGCAGCTATCTTCGTCTTTAATTGGGGATGACCTCCGCCTGACGATTATTGAAACACAAATCGCCCTATCCTCAGCCTCGTCCAGTGCTAAATTGATCGATGATACCCTTTCAATTCTCGCTGCCATTCCACTCCTTGGTGCACGGTATCAACCCGATGTCCCCTTGAATATCAGCCTGGCAAATGTTGCTGGGAGTATGAGCGATATTCCAGTGGCTTTAGAAACAATTGAACTAAGCCTCAACGAAACAAGCGGTGGTATTATCAACCTAAAAGATAACCTCCTTGACCTGGGTGAAGATATTCAATATCTCAGTGAAGATTTAACCAATGCTCAGGAAAATATTCGCGATTACCAACAAACAATTGAACAACTACAAAACCAGACCAATCGCTTGCGTACACAATCTAGGAGTTACGCTTTATTCATAAGCACCCTATTATCAGGCTTGTTTTTTTGGCTAGGCATCGCCCAGGTCAATATACTTTTGCAAGGTATAATATTTTTAAGGGGTGAGCAATATGCAGTAAATCTAGCTGACATTCGCCGAGATTAATTTATGATTACTTGTCAAACTCACTATTCTAGAAGGGAGAATAAATGAAACATTTTCTTGATATAGCTGATTTCACATCAGAGGAGATTAAAGATCTGCTCACCCTGGGGCTAAAATTAAAAAAGGAACACAAAGCAAAACATTACCGTCCATTGTTAAAGGATAAAGTGCTTGCGATGGTGTTTCAAAAACCTAGTTTAAGGACCAGGGTCAGCTTTGATATGGCTATGCGGACACTCGGTGGGGATGCACTCTATCTTTCACCGCAGGAGATTGGTCTAGGACAACGTGAATCAATTGCTGATGTCTCTCGGGTTTTATCGGGTTACGTTGATGCGATTATGGCCAGGGTGTTTGCCCATGAACATCTTCTCGAATTGGCACAATGGTCCAGCATACCTGTGATAAATGGTTTAAGTGACTATAACCATCCCTGCCAGGCTATGGCAGATGCGTTGACGATTTATGAAGAATTCTCAGACCTCAATGGTTTGAAAATCTCATTTATCGGGGACGGCAATAATGTGGCAGTTTCATTAATGCAAACTGTGACAAAATTAGGGGCGGATTTTCGGATCGCAAATCCAGAAGGTTACGACGTGCAGCAGGAGTCAGTTGATAAAGCCATCGAATATGCCCGCCTTTCTGGGGGTTCAGTCACACTGCTCAGGGACCCTTTTCTGGCAGCTGAAAATGCAGATGTAATTTATACAGACACTTGGACCAGTATGGGACAGGAAGAAGAAGCTCAAAGGAGAGAAAAAGTATTTCCTCCCTACCAGGTTAACCAGGAGTTATTAAAAGTAGCCAGCCCTAAAGTGATAGTCCTCCATTGCCTACCAGCGCATCGGGGGCAGGAAATCACTGATGAAGTGGCAGACGGCCCCCATTCCCGTTTGTTCCCACAAGCAGAAAACCGCATGCATGCTCAAAAGGCAATTCTGGTAGATCTATTAATTGGAGGAGATCAAAATGTTTGATAGTAATTATTTTATTGATTTAGAAGAAAAATATGGCGCTAAAAATTATCATCCTTTAGATGTCGTTTTGACCAAAGGTGAAGGTGTTTGGGTTTACGATGTGGAAGGAAACAAATATCTTGATTGCCTGAGCGCTTATTCAGCATTAAATCAGGGTCATAACCATCCTGCAATTAAGCAAGCCATGATCGATCAGCTTGAGAATATAACACTGACCTCACGCGCCTTTCGTAACGATCAACTTGCTTTATTGTATAAAAAAATGTCTGATATGACAGGTTATGAAATGTCTCTCCCCATGAATAGTGGTGCTGAGGCCGTAGAAACAGCCATTAAAGTCGCCAGAAAGTGGGCATATGTAAAAAAAGGCATCCCACGCTATAAAGCCGAGATCATCGTTGCTGAAGGCAATTTTCACGGTCGGACGATTTCTATCATTTCATTCACATCCACTGACCAGTATAAAGAAGATTTTGGGCCGTTTACACCTGGATTCAAAATGGTTCCTTATGGCGACATTGAAGCCATCAAGGCAGCAGTTACAGACCATACAGCAGCCATTATGCTTGAACCGCTTCAAGGAGAAAATGGGATCATCGTCCCTCCCGAAGGTTATCTACAGGAAGTTGAATCATTGTGCAAAGACAATAATATTCTTTTCATGGCAGATGAGATTCAGACCGGTTTAGGGAGAACAGGCAAGCTATTTGCATGTGACCACGAAAATGTGCGTCCTGACATCATGATCGTTGGCAAAGCTTTATCTGGCGGTTTCTACCCCGTATCAGCAGTCTTAGCAGACACTGAAGTTTTAGGGCTGATCCAACCAGGCGAACATGGCTCTACATTTGGCGGCAATCCTTTAGGAGCTGCTGTGGCTGTAAAAGCTTTGGAGGTACTGGAAGAAGACGACCTGATCGAGAACTCAAGAAACATGGGTGAATACTTAAAAGACCATTTAGAGGAAATTCCAAAGAAAAATATCAAAGGAATTCGCGGGAAAGGCTTGCTGATCGGTGTTGAACTCAAACACGAACTAGGCGGCGCTCGACGGTTTGCAGAAGCACTTCAAAATAAGGGCATCTTGGTTAAAGAAACACATGAACACATTCTCCGACTAGCACCGCCGCTGGTGATTGATAAAGAAACGATAGACTGGATGCTCCCAATACTTCGAGAAGTTTTATTAATGGATTAACCGCTTTATCAAGGAATTAATTATGGATCGCTACGCTAAAATTGTGTGTACATTGGGACCAAGCAGCAATTCCAAAGAAACAATTCTTGCTTTAATAAAAGCTGGGATGAATGTAGCCAGGCTAAATTTCTCACATGGGTCACATCAAGATCATGGGAGTTTAATCGACCTGATTCGAGAAATATCTGATGAATTAGGTGTAGCGATCACAATTTTACAGGATTTGCAGGGACCAAAGTTAAGGATCGGAAGCCTTCCTGAGGAGGGGATTACGCTTAAGGCCGGTGACCATGTCGTATTAAGTTCTACTGAGAATTTTGTGTGTGAGTCAAAGGAAATATTCATACCCTTTGAGATTCCAGATCTGCATAAAGCACTCAAGCCTGGTAATCACATTTTATTGGATGATGGTAACCTTGAATTCGAAGTAACAACTGTAAACGGAGACCGTATTGATGCAAATGTTGTTCTTGGCGGTGTGCTTAAATCAAACAAAGGTGTTAACCTTCCAGGAGCTACCCTCACCACCCCAATTTTTACAGATAAAGACCAATCTGACCTTGAATTTGGACTCGAGAAAGAAGTGGATATGGTGGCAATATCATTTGTTCAATCATCAAATGATATTGTTGTTGTCCGCCAGGCTATAGAAAACCTAGCAAAAAATGAAAAAGCAAAGAAAACACCGATTATTGCCAAACTGGAAAGACCTGAAGCTTTAGGTAATCTTGAGGAGATCATGGCAATTACCGAAGGAGTCATGGTTGCGAGAGGTGATCTCGGTGTTGAAATGTCTCCAGCTTCCGTACCCGTTGCCCAAAAGGAGATCATTGCCTGTGCAAACTCCCATGCCAAATTGGTGATCACAGCGACACAAATGTTAGATTCAATGATCAATAATCCTCGGCCAACACGCGCAGAGGCGACAGATGTTGCCAATGCTGTGTTTGATGGCACTGATGCAGTCATGCTTTCTGGAGAAACAGCTGCAGGGAAATATCCGGTTGAGAGTGTAGAAATGATGGCTTCTATAGTTCTAAATGCAGAAGCAAACCGAAAAAGATGGGGGCAATTGATCACAGACAATCAATTAGCTGAAAAAAATGACCCTGTTTCTATCACCAGGGCTGCAAAAGAACTAGCCAATGATCGCAAGGTGGCAGCAATCGTTGTTTTCACCCAGTCAGGCAAAACAGCCAAGTTAATGTCTAAAGCAAGACCAGATGTCCCGATTTTCGCGTTTACACCTGAAATAAAAACCTACCACCAAATGGCTATGTTTTGGGGAGTTATACCAATGCTGGTTCCTTATGCAGATACACTCGAAACGATGATCAAACATGTGGAAACTATCATTGCAACTGCAACAAACTTAGTCCATGGACAGCAGGTAGTCCTGATCTCTGGTTTTCCAGTTGGCGCTTTCAGACCGCCAAACCTGGCTTTATTGTATACGTTAGGTAATAATTAACGCTATATCAAGCAAAAACACTCTTTGCGTGAAAACAAACTGGATCTTTTGTATTAAAGCATGTTCTGGTTGATATTTGCCAGAGATTCAGGTGAGGGTCGCAATTTTTCTGCTGGCACACGATTAAGTGGTTGATCGATTAAATTCATGTAATCGTATAACGATGGCTGTTCTGGGTCAACATAAATCAAGCCAGTCAAAAGCCAATTGTTTTGTTCTGCTTCTTCGAGGATTTTCAAAGCATGCCATTTGTCAGTGGGGTCATAATCGTGTTCTAATTTCTTCAAAATTACAACAGCACCGTCGTGTAAAGTAACCTCTTTAATTTCCCCCTCATCGAACGCATCCAGAATGATATCATCTCTTTCTGGAACATAGGAGATATCATGCAATGGGGCTTTATGCTGCCTGCCCCACTGGTAGGAATGCAGCGTATCTTCACGGTTATTAAAACTCACACAAGGGCTGATGATATCAATCACAGAAGTGCCGCGATGGCTTAAGGCAGCTTTTAATATCTCTCTAATTTGTTTAGGATCCCCCGCAAAGGATCTGGCAACAAAACTTGCGTTGCCGATTAATGCCTCTTTTGCAATATCAATCGGAAGAAAAGGATTTTTTCCTTGATGATTCAGCTCAAGACCTCTTTCAGCTGTAGCAGAAAATTGTCCCTTTGTCAGTCCATAAACCCCATTATTTTCGATGATGTACAACATGGGCAGATTTCGCCGAACAAGATGTTTGAATTGACCCAGGCCGATACTGGCGGTGTCGCCATCACCAGACACACCGATGACTTTCATAGTCGTATCTGCAAACGCTGCTCCCAATGCCAGTGAAGGCATCCTGCCATGAAGACCATTAAACCCAAAGGATTTACCTAAAAAATACGTCGGACTTTTACTGGAACAACCGATCCCACTAAATTTTACTATTTGGCTGGGGTGAATATTCAATTCATAACATGCTGTAATTATTTGTGTTGAAATTGTGTTGTGTCCACATCCAGGACAAAGTGTTGACCGTTTGCCGCGGTAATCTGAGCGAGTTAATCCCAACTGGTTTGCTGAATCTCGACTATCCGTCATTTTATGCTTTCTCCTTTAAGGCAACCGACTGAACAATCCAATCTGCTGTCATGGGAAGTCCATCTATATACGACAATGAAATCAATTTATTAGCCAATTTGCAATGTTCAATGGTTAATATTTGGTGAAGCTGGCCGTCCCGGTTCAATTCAAGTATATAATTTCGTTCATGAGTTTGAATAAAATCTTTTACTTCATCTGAAAATGGCAAAGCCCTAATCCTCATAAAATCAGTGATAATCCCCAATTT
Source organism: uncultured Candidatus Brevefilum sp. (assembly GCA_964497065.1). GTDB lineage: Bacteria > Chloroflexota > Anaerolineae > Anaerolineales > Anaerolineaceae > Brevifilum. The sequence goes on from CAZCBW010000003.1 coordinate 31,823, forward strand.
ACTTAATTTATCTTGCGCTTCAATCACAGCAAGTTCTGTTGATCCCATAGCGATCAATCCAATCTTCGCTTCTTCGATTTCACGAATGAATGGTTTCGGCAATGCCTCTTTAGCATTGGTTAATTTAAGCTTCAGCCTGTCCATTATTCGCTGCCACACATCTGGCTCTTCACTGTAATTACCAAATTCGTCATGGCCTGTTCCACGAGTGAAGAATACTGCATCAGGATGTTGGTTGCCCATCACCGATCTATAAGGCACGCCATCCCCATCAATATCCAAATAACGACCCCATTCTTGTTTAATATCTTTAAAATCCTCTTCCCAAAATATCTTTCCCCGATCTAACGGCGTATCAGGATATTGAAATTCTTTAGTCATCCAAAGATTCATGCCTAAATCAAGATCACTCATCACAATCACAGGGGTTTGGAACTTTTCAGCTATGTCAAAAGATTTCCAGCCAAACTCAAAACATTCGTTTACAGTTGATGGAATCAATATAATATGCTGGGTATCCCCATGGCCAAGGTAATAATTCATTGACAGATCACCCTGAGCTGTCCTCGTTGGCAGACCGGTGCTGGGACCAACCCGCTGCACATCCCACAAAACCAAAGGTACTTCAGCGTAATACGCCATACTCATATATTCAGTCATTAAACTGACGCCAGGCCCCGAAGTAGATGTCATTGATCGCAAGCCAGCCCATCCCGCACCAACCGCCATACCGATGGCAGCCAGCTCATCTTCAGCCTGGACTATGGCAAAATTGTTTTTCCCAGAATCAGGGTCTTTCCTTAAGTGCGGAGCAAAATTAACCAATGACTCGGCCAGACTGGAAGCAGGTGTAATAGGATACCATGCACACAATTGGAACCCACCATAAATTGCGCCTAATGCACCGGCTGTATTTCCATCAGCCATGATATAACCTTCAAGAGGTTCCATAGGTTCAACAGAATAGCGATCTTTTTTTGGTAAGTTTTCTTTTGCCCAGTCTGCCGCCAGCTTAACAACGGAAAAATTAGAGTCTGCCACCGATGGTTTCCTGCGGAATTGGCGCATCAAGGCTTCCTGAATGAATTCCAATTTTATGCCTAAAATCTGAGCAACAATTCCAACATAAATCATATTTTCCATATAGTCTTGCAAATCTCTTGGAATGTCAGAACCTTTGATCAAATCTTTAACCGGCATCGGATAAGAAACAACGTCCTGGCGATCAATTGGCAGATTGATATGATCGGCAAAAAAAACGACTCCACCTGGTACATCATAGTTGATATCCTCTTCAAACGTCATTGGATTCATCAATACAATGATGTCATCATGCGCAACCCGGGCAAGATAACCGTCTTTTGAGACCCTGATTGAGAACCAAGTTGGCAGCCCCTTAATATTCGATGGAAAAATGTTTTTTCCAGAAACAGGAATGCCCATGTGGAACATGGCTCGCAATAACGTGGTGTTGGCTGTTGCACTGCCTGAACCATTAACAGTACAAATGGTCATACAAAAATCATTGACAATCTTCGCATGTCCATCTCTTTGTCCAAGCACTGGATCAATCTCCTTTATCATCAAGTTTCCTTTCTCCGAATTACTCAAAAGGGATCTTCGCATTTTTTTGCTCTCTCTGGAATAATAAGTCCATGTGGGCGATCAAGGCTTGGTATCCCGATAAAAAGTCATCATCTGAAATCGAATCAACCATTTGCTGATGATACGTCCAGACTCGGTCAAGGTATTTTTTATCTTCATAAACCGATAAACCGACTGCTTCATATATATCCCAATATGCTTCTAAAATGCCAATCACAAAAGGATTATCCAAACCTTGATAAATATTCAAATGTAATTCTCGATGCTCTTTATGCGGGATTTGCATTGGATCGGAACCTAATTTTACAACTGCTGAAGCGACAGTTTTATGCAGATTTTCAATATCCTCTGCCTTTAAGCTACTGACAGCCTGATACCAATAAGAAGCCTCAATATGATTTCTTAAGTCAGAAAATTGCCTGAACATTTTTTTATCCACACTTACAGCAAATGCCAAACTTTTAGATACCGCAGGGGTGAATGAGTAGGGCAAACAACGAATCCCGGTTCTTGGTTTTACGTCAACTAAACCTAACGCTCTTGCAACCTGTAACTCTTCGCGTAATGTTGATACACTCATTCCAAGGTGCTGACCCAGGTCTATTAAACTGGGAAGTCTTTCTGTTCCTGTGCAGGATTGCCTAGCAACATATTCCATAAATTTTGAGAGCTTTTTGGATAAAATCAGGGGATTCATTAGACCATCCTTATTCATAGGATTAATCTGATTATATTTTCGCCTCCAGTATAACATGCAGGTTTTTGATCGTCAAATCTATTTTTTATAAATATTTACACATAATAGAAATACGCATCCCAGATTAAGCGTCATCATGATTTGCTTCAAAATGACCCCAATTATTCATGAAAATCCGGCTATACTCGGAAGAGATCAAATTTTCGGTGGTATACAATTTTTGTAACTGCTCAGGCTGCCATGCAAATGAAAGGTCGGGGGAATGGTATGGCGGCTTTGCCGCCACACCATACCCCTTATTTCTTCATAAGCTGAGTAGTAACCAATTTTTGTTAATAACCTCATAATAAGAAAAGAAGTAAGGGGTACAATTGAATATGTTGTAAAAGTTTATGATCTTTGACGAGATAATTATAGAGAAATTTCTAAATAGCCTGAATACATATTCAGTGATCGTTCTCAATTGTGGTTTATGGGTAGCTGGCATGGGGTTTCTATCCGTTAACCTCAGCAGATAAAAAATATTAAGGATTTGAAAGATTAAGATTATGGCAGGTTCTGTTGAGGGAATTACTGAATTCAGCCTCAAAACAAAATATAAAACAAACCAAAAATCCCCAATAATGTGGATCCTTTCGCACACGATACGCCAATGGCACTGGTTGCTGTTGGCAGTACTTGGTGCGGTAAGCAATGCTGCTTTAGCCAGCTTTGTCCCAATCTATATTGGACGGGCATTTAATGAAGTTATTAAACAAAACCCATCCATACAAATTATTGGAAATTTTGCCCTAATTATTGGGATATCACAGATCATCAGGGGATTTTTACAATTTGCCAGAAACTATGGTTTTGAAATTATCGCCCAAAATATCGAAAAATTTGTTCGTCAAGAATTGTATGTCAATTTACTTGGAAAGAGTATGACTTTTCACAATCTTCAATCAGTTGGTGATCTGATGGCAAGAGCAACCAATGATGTCCGTGAAGTAAATTATATGTTCAGCCCCGGCTTCAACCTGGTGGTTGGATCATTAAATTTTCTTGTTGTTCCACTCATTGTCGCGCCAAGCTATCATTGGCAATTGGTGACCACACCGTTATTATTCATCATTCTCTATGTCGTCGCATTATGGCATTATTTACGAATTCTAAATCCAATCACCGGCCAGGTTCGAAAAACATTTGGAAGTCTCAACAGCCGTTTAGCTGAGGCGGTCGATGGAGTCGAGATTGTAAAAGGGACAGCTCAAGAGACCAGTGAAATTGAGCGATTCAAACATAATGCCATCGCCTATCGTAATGCATCTATCAGACAGGGGGATGTGGAAAGTCGCTTTCTGCCTTTATTGATATTGGGCATAACAATGGCTGCCGGATTATTTCATGCCTTATTATTATTACAGCAGGGTCAATTAACTATCGGGGATGTAATTGGCTATTTTGGTACGCTCTCCCTGTTAGGATTTCCGACTTTTGTTTCGCTATTTGCCTATTCACAAATTTCTTTAGGCTTTGCCAGTGCCAATCGAATTCTTGAGTTACTGAGAACTGAAAATCAACTGGACCAAAACATTAATGGGCGTGATCACCTGATCATTGGAAAGATCACCTTTGAAAATGTTAATTTTGGTTACAACAATGATGACCCGGCACTTTCGAATATTAATTTAGAAATCGATCTCGGGCAAACGGTGGCAATTGTGGGCCAAACAGGCGCAGGTAAAACATCCTTGGTCAAATTAATCAATCGAACTTTTGATGTTCAACATGGATCAGTGAGAATTGATGGCATCGATGTTCGAGACTGGTACTTAGAATCTTTAAGGAATCAGATTTCCATCATAGAACAGGATGTGTTTCTCTTTTCAAGGACAATTGCAGAAAATATCGCCTTTGGAAAACCAACAGCAACTGGAGATGAGATTATCGCTGCGGCAAAAGAAGCGCAAGCCCATGAATTCATCATGCAGTTTGATAGGGGTTATGAAACAATCATCGGGGAGAGAGGGGCAACATTATCAGGCGGACAGCGTCAGCGACTAGTCTTAGCACGCGCCTTTCTAACCACACCAAAAATTCTCATTTTAGACGATTCAACCAGTGCTATCGATAGTGAAACTGAAGACAGCATCCAAAAAGCAATATTCAAAGCTGCTGAAGGCAGAACCACATTGATCATCACCCATCGCCTTTCACAAATTCGTTGGGCAGATCAAATCATTGTTCTGCGTAAGGGTAAAATTGCAGCCGTGGGCAGCCATGAACAATTAATGGAAGAGTCACGATCTTATCAAATGATTTTCAGCGAATAATTATGGGATTCTTTTCAGGTTTAGCAGCAGAAAAGTATGATCGACAATATTCTGACAAGAAGCTTTTTCAGAGAATATTCGATTACTTTAAGACACAGACGAATAAATTATTCATTGTTAGCGGCACCATTTTACTCAGAGCAATCATTGAAGCACTTCTGCCCGTCATTGTCGCAAATGGCTTGGACAGGGCAACACAACAGGAGATCACAAACGAGTTTATTTACACTTTATCCGGTATCGTATTAGCTTTTGGTGTCTTAAGTTGGTTGGCAAATTTCATCAGGCGAAGATTCTCAGCCAGGGCAATTGCTGAATTGATCCAAATTTTTGCATCCGATGCTTTTGAAGCATCTGTTCAGCAGGACATGTCGTTCCATGACAATTTTGACTCAGGCAAAATCGTTTCACGAATCACTTCAGACACACGCGAATTTGGCCAGCTTGTGACCCTGTCTACAGACGTGTTGATGCAATTAATCACATCCATTATTTTGGCTGTCATCCTGATCCAGACTGAATGGCGTTTAGCCATCGCGATATTCTTATTAATTCCTCTGCTTGTGTTCCTTGTTATGCAATACCGAAATGCAGCCAGAAAGGTCACCCGAGAAGGCATGCGGGCTATGGCAAATGTTAATTCAACCATCAAAGAAACTATCAGCGGTATTTCAATTGCTAAGAATTTTCGCCAGGAAGAGTCCATCTATGGTGAATTTGAGCAAGCCAATCAGACTTCATTTCAGGTGAATATACGACGTGGATTCATCCTTTCAATTGTCTTTCCAATCTTGCGAACCGTTGGCGGTATTGCAACTGCATTATTGGTATATTTCGGTGCTATGACCGTATTAGACGGTTTAGTGACTGCAGGTGCCTGGTATCTATTCCTCTCAACGTTGGATAGTTTCTTAATTCCAGTTATGAGTGTTTCATCCTTTTGGACCCAGGTTCAAACCGGCCTTTCAGCCGCTGAAAGAATCTTCGCCTTAATTGATGCAGACCATTCAGTTAAACAAGTGGGATCATATCAACCTGAAAGACTCGATGGCCGTATCGATTTAATAAATGTCAACTTCAACTATACACCTGATGAGCCAGTGCTTAAAGACTTTTCATTATCCATCAAATCTGGCGAAACATTAGCCTTAGTTGGCCATACTGGCGCAGGAAAAACCTCGATCGGCAGGTTGATTGCCAGATTTTATGAGTTTGAAAGTGGAAAAATCCTTATCGATGATCGAGACATTCGGGAATATGACTTAATTCCTTTAAGACAAAAAATGGGTATCGTTTCTCAAGTGCCATTTCTTTTTTCTGGCACTGTTGAAGAAAATATCCGTTATGGATGCCCTGTTTGTGATTCAGATTCAATACTCACCACAGCACATAAGATCGGAAACGGTGAGTGGTTAGAAACTTTACCACGCGGATTAGCCACAGAGGTTGGTGAGCGTGGCTCTCAACTTTCAATGGGACAGAGGCAGATTATTGCATTGATGAGGGTATTGATTCAAAAACCTTCGATTTTCATTCTAGATGAAGCAACTGCCAGTATCGATCCATTTACCGAGAAGCAAATTCAAGATGCACTCGACCTAATTCTTTCAGACACAACCAGTATATTGATTGCGCACCGATTATCAACGGTACGTACGGCTGACCGAATTTTAGTGATGCGATTTGGGGATATTATCGAAGCAGGCAGTCATGATGAATTAATGGTGAGAGGTCAGCACTATGCTGAACTTTATAATACGTATTTTCGCCATCAATCACTTGAATATGTGGAAGAAATCGGGAAATTTCTCAATAAATAGATTTCGCTCACTTTAAAATTCGCTAGATTCAAGTATCAAGTGCAACAGTAACTTTTTTTGATGAAGCTTGACATATTTCCAAGGTGATTATAGAATCAAAACATGCTAAGTTAGATGTTAATGGGAAGAGACCGCACGCACGATCGCGGCACCGAAGGGGCAAGGTTGCGACCGAAACTCTCAGGTAAAGGAGACCCATTAAACAGACGTCTCTGAAACATCCGTGGGCATTTACTCGTGCCTACATGCTTGACAGAGGATCTCAAGTTCATAATTATCAACAATTTAATACAAAAGGAGTAAGGGTATGAAGACACCTAAAGGTTTGAAGTATACCAAAACGGACGAATGGGTTCTTGTGGAAGGCGATGATGCTACAATCGGTATTACTGATTTTGCCCAGGACCAACTTTCAGATGTTGTCTATGTGGAGTTATCAGTCGATGAAGGTGATGCAGTCAGCAAAGGCGATAATGCAGCAATGATCGAATCTGTCAAAGCAGCCGCAGATGTTAGCTTTCCTGTCTCAGGAACTGTTTCGGCGCTTAACGAAGAGCTAGCCGACGCACCAGAGGTTTTAAACACTGATCCCTTTGAAGCAGGTTGGATGATCAAACTCACCTTAGATGATCCATCCGAACTTGATGGCCTGATGGATTCGGATGAATATCAAACATATTGTGAAGAACGCGAGGGCTAATGTATACACCTCACACCCCCCAAGAAATTGAGGAGATGCTGAGTGCGATTGGAATTAAATCAATTGATGATTTGTTTCAAAATATTCCTGAAAAATTCCGCTTTCCTGATTTAGAACTGCCTGAAGGTCTGACGGAGATGGAAGTTGCCGGGGTTCTTGACGAAATCTCATCAGCAAATGCCTCAACTAATGACTTTATATCGTTCCTCGGCGCTGGCGCATACGATCATTACATTCCAGCGGCTATCGATATGATTCTTCGAAAAGGAGAATTTTATACAGCCTATACCCCGTACCAGCCAGAGGTTTCTCAAGGCACATTACAGGCTATCTTTGAATTTCAAACCTTGATGACAGAATTGACCGGCATGGATGCCAGTAATGCCTCTCATTATGATGGCGCAACCTCAGCAGCAGAAGCTGCAAACCTTGCCTATCATTTCTTTCGCGGTAAAAGAAAGAAAGTGCTGGTTTCCAGGTCAGTCAATCCACAATATCGTGAGACTATTCGTACTTATATGCAAGGTCTCGATGATGTCCAGGTTATTGGTGATGATCAAGCGGTAGGAATTGCGCCTGATGAGCAGACCCTGATTGAAATGGTCGATAAAGACACTTCGATCGTTTTGGTTCAATATCCAGACTTTTTTGGGCGCGTCATTGACCACTCAGAAATTGTTGAGGTTGCCCATGCACAGGGTGCCCTGGTGGCCTTTATTTTTAATCCAATTGCCTTAGGCGTATTAAAACCACCTGGTGCCTTTGATGCAGATATCGCCGTCGGCGATGGACAACCGCTAGGAATCCCAGTATCTTTTGGCGGCCCATATTTGGGCATATTTACCATCAAGGATAAATATATCCGCAAACTCGCTGGCCGTCTTGTTGGTGAATCGGTGGATGAGGATGGCAATCGGGCTTATGTTTTAACATTAACAGCCCGTGAACAGCATATCCGACGGGAAAATTCAACATCCAATATTTGTACTAACCAGGGATTAATGGCCCTAGCAGCTACTGTATACTTATCACTATTAGGTAAACATGGCTTTAAACAAGTTGCAAACCTTTGTTATCAAAAAGCTCATTACGCTGCTGAACAAATATCCAAACTTAAAGGATTTGAGCTCGCCTATCCGGAAACACCTTTCTTCCATGAATTTGTGATCAAGACACCTAATCCAGTCAATGAAATAAATCTTCATTTACAAAATCACTGGATTCTTGGTGGATATGATCTCAGCCAGGATTATCCCGAGCTGGAAAATCAAATGCTGGTTGCTGTTACCGAAAAGATCTCCCGGGATGACATTGATGAATTTGCTGCAGCACTTGAGGAGGTTACCAATGACTGAAAAAACAATCTATGAACTTTCACAACCCGGTCGAATCGGTTTCAGATTTCCAGAACCAGATGTACCCGAAGCATCCCTGCCAGAGGGGTTCGAACGTGAAACGATCAATTTTCCTGAACTATCTGAATTAGATGTAATCCGCCATTTTACAACACTTTCGCATAAAAACTATTCAGTTGATGGCGGTTTCTACCCATTGGGCTCGTGCACGATGAAATACAATCCAAAAATCAATGAAGAAGCTGCCCGAATGCCAGGGTTTGCATTTACCCATCCATTGCAACCTATCGTCAGTGTTCAGGGAAACCTTTACCTGATGTACGAATTGCAGGAATGGCTGCAGGAAATAAGCGGCTTTCATCGGGTTTGTCTAACACCAGCTGCCGGTGCACATGGTGAGCTTGTTGGTGCATTGATCATCAAAAAATATCATAAAGACAATAATGACTTAAAACGCACCAAGATACTAATCCCAGATTCAGCCCATGGCACTAACCCGGCGACATCAGCAATGACAGGGTTTGATGTTGTGCCTTTGCCTTCAGATGAGCGTGGCAATGTGGATATTGAGGCATTAAAAACTCACTGTGATGATACACTTGCCGGTCTGATGTTGACCAACCCCAACACTTTGGGCTTATTTGAAGAGAATGTTGTCGAAGTTGTTGAACTTGTCCATGGAGCAGGCGGTTTGGTCTATGGTGACGGTGCAAATTTAAATGCATTACTTGGTATTATGCGCCCTGGAGATGTTGGATTTGATATCCTACATTTTAACCTCCATAAAACATTTTCAACGCCACATGGTGGTGGAGGCCCAGGATCAGGTCCCGTTGGTGTTTCTGAGGCTCTGGCAGAGTACCTGCCTGCACCAATTGTGACCATCATTGAAGAAGGTGATGATGACAACCCGCCTTTCTTTGGTTTCTATACTCCTAAAAAGACCATCGGGCGGATGAAGGCTTTTTACGGTCATTTTGGTATGCATGTGCGGGCATATACCTATATCGCCATGCACGGGCCAAAAGGACTTCGTGACATTGCCGATAAAGCGGTTTTGAATGCGAACTACCTGATGAAGAAAGTTATGGAAGATTTTCCATTACCATACGACCGTACCTGCATGCATGAGTTTGTAGTCGAAGGAATCTGCAAAGATTCAACAGAAATTCATGCATTGGATGTCAGCAAGCGGCTGATCGATTATGGCTTCCACCCGCCAACAAATTACTTCCCGTTGGTTGTACATGAAGCACTGATGATTGAACCGACGGAAACAGAGTCAAAGCAAACTTTGGACGCTTTTGCAAAGGCGATGAAATCTATTGCTCGCGAAGCATGTGAAAATCCAGAATTATTGAAAAACGCTCCGCACAATGCTCCGATCCGTCGAGTTGACGAAGTTAAAGCAGCTAGAGACTTGGTTTTGACCTGCTGGGTTCCTGAAGTAGATTAATTACTTCATTAACGACAAAAAGCGTTGGGGTTTTACTACTCAACGCTTTTTTTATTTTTGATAAAAAAATAAGTAACTGCTCAGGTTGCACTACAACTGAAAGGTCGGGGGTGTTGTGTGGCGGCGGAGCCGCCACACAACACCCCCTATTTCTTCATGAGCTGAGTAGTAACAAAATTAAATTGATAACTTAAGGCTAACAGGGCAATGGTCTGAACCTAAAATTTCACTATGAACGATCACATCCACAACATTTTCCATCAATGCCTCAGATACCATGAAATAATCCAAACGCCAGCCAATATCCCTTGCTCGTGAATTAAACCTATAAGTCCACCAGGTATAAACTTCCCTTTCAGGGTACAAATTTCGATACGCGTCAACAAATCCATGTTCTATATAACGATCAATCCATTCTCGCTCTTCAGGTAAAAAACCTGTGTTCTTCTCATTTGCTTTGGGATTGGCTAGATCAATTTCCTGGTGAGCGGTATTGAAATCACCGGTGATGATGATATTTTCTCCCGTTTTATGTAAATCATCGCATAGTTTTAATAGTTGGTCATAAAATGCTAATTTATATGGGACTCGTTTATTATCCTGGCCGCCATTAGGGAAATAAATATTAAACAAAACGAAATCAGGGTATTTCATTCGAATAACCCTGCCCTCAACATCAAATTCTTTTGCTCCTATACTATTATCAATTTGCTCAGGTTCAGCTTTATAGAATGTTGCTACACCACTGTAACCTTTTCTTTCAGCGGGATTCCAAATACTTTGATAGCCATCTAAAGATGCTTCAGCATCATCTAACTGGTCTAATTGAACTTTAATTTCCTGAAGACAAAGAATATCAGGGTCTACATTCCGGACCCAGTCAAATGCATCTTTTCTTAAAATTGCTCGATAACCGTTGATGTTCCAAGTTGTAATAAGCACAATATCACCTTTGATTCAAATAACTTTTTTTGATTATACCAGCAGGTAATCATCCATCTTGGATTAGTTTTTGATACAAAGAAGGAGAAATCACTCTTAAATAATAGGATTCACATTACTGTCTGCCTATGGTAAACTTCATACCGATTAAAAAATATATCAGTTATGTTTATTACCTAATAAAATTATATGAACCCCTTCAATAAACTTTCTCACTTATTACGCCAAACCATACTGCTGTTAGGTTTTGTGGTATGGCTTTTTTCGCCATTAGGAGATTATTCCAATATCAATGCAGAATCGCTCCTTCAGCAAGCTGGCCCAGTATACATCATCCAGGCAGGTGACACCTTAGGTGATTTAGAATTACGGTTTGGTGCTTCAGCAGAAGAAATTCAAGCAGTAAATAATATCGCCGACCCGAATTCATTATTCATCGGTCAATCGTTGATCATTCCGGGACTGGAAGGCATTACCGGCGTTCTGACATCGGAAATCCTGTCGATTGGTGCTTCTCTTGATAGTCTTTCACGACGGTATGATCTCGAGCTGGGCGACCTGGTTCTTCTTAATCGACTGACAAGCCCATCAGAAACCATCGCTGGCGCAAGGTTCATCATTCCTATCGATGAACAAAAGGAACTACAATCACCGCTTAATCAATTAAAAACTGGGGAAACTTTACTCGAATTGGCCATAACTTCTGCTGATTCACCTTGGGGGGTGCTTGAAAAGAACAACCTGGGTTCCGCCTGGGAAGTCATTCCAGGAGAAATCCTTTACTCTCCCAAAGGTATCAATAACGATTTTCAACCAATAATTGAGGTAGACGCTGTTTGGATTGACCCTTTGCCTGCTGTCCAGGGTGAAACCCTGCAAATTACAATCCTGTCGGAGGATGGTGCCAAATTCACAGGCAGCCTTGGGGATTCAGAGCTTACCTTTCATTCTGAGGATGGTTATCAACATTATAGTTTTCATGGTATTCATGCTTTAAAAGAAACAGGACCCATATTGCTTCAAATCAATTCAGATTCAAGAAATAGTTCACAGAATATTTTGGAACAATTAATCCTTTTGACATCTGGCAATTATGGTTTTGAGCCTGTCACCGGTGTCGATAATGAAACCCTCGAACCTGATGTGAATGAAACTGAGGAAAATTTTCTCCTGCCATTTGTCTCAAAAAACACATCATCCCGTTTATGGGACGGGCGTTTCGTGTATCCCGTCGATGAACCCTGCCCCTCCAGTCCCTTTGGTTCAGACCGCGATTATAATCAGGGAGGATTGCAAGGTTATCACAACGGACTTGATTTTCGCCCATGTGCATCAAACTTGAATATTTATGCTTCTGCTGCTGGTGAAGTAGTCTTGGCTGAAGAGCTGATGATCAAAGGGAACTATGTTCTAATCAACCATGGTTGGGGTGTTTTTTCAGCTTATGCGCACCTAGCAGAAATCAATGTGGCTGTCGGGCAATCGGTTGTTCCAGGTGATATTGTAGGAATCATGGGCAATACTGGGCGTTCTACCGGCCCACACCTTCATTTTGAAATATATAACTCAGGGACGCCAGTCAACCCACAAACATGGTTGAATCAAGAATTTCCTTCATCTGTGCCTTAACGAAAACAAGCACCAAAGTGTGCTTGTCGATCAATGCGCTGGGAGGGAGTCGAACCCTCACGCCTTGCGGCACGTGGCCCTCAACCACGCCTGTCTGCCAGTTCCAGCACCAGCGCTAGAGCAGTGTAATTATAACCTTGAAGATTCTCTTGTCAAGCAAACTTTTTAAGCTATTAAAGGAGTAATTATGACCATCGTTTTGGATGCAATGGGCAGTGACAACCGACCATTGCCAGAAGTTGAAGCAGCTGTGACTGTTTCAAAACAACTAAATGAGGAAATTATTCTCGTTGGTGATGAAACCATTCTCACATCAAAATTATCCTCAACAGCTGGTGATAAATCCCGTGTCAGAATCGCCCATGCACCTGAAGCCTTAGACATGAGCGACCATATCCAAGAAGCACGAAGCAAAACACTGAATACAATGCGAATCGGTATGGAGATCGTTAAACGAGGTGAAGCAGACGCCTTTGTAACTGCAGGCAATACTGGTATGGCAATGTATTTTGCAAAAAAGACCTTTGGTGATATCCCTGGTGTCATCCGCCCTTGCCTTTGTGCTGTTTTCCCAGTCAAGAACGGCAAGTCAGTTGTTCTTGATATCGGGGCAAATGCTGAGTGCCGACCTGAATTTCTCGTCCAGTTTTCATTAATGGGTAACATCTATGCGAAAAGCATGTTAAATATCACAGAACCTCGGGTGGGATTGCTGGCGAACGGTGAAGAAGAGGGCAAGGGAAACGATCTTGTACGGGAGACCTATCCTTTAATGAAAGCTTTGCCATTAAATTTTATCGGCAACATTGAGGGTAAAGAGTTATTTGGCGGCGAAGTTGATGTTGTTGTAACCGATGGTTTTACAGGTAATGTGATGCTGAAATCCACAGAGGCTGTGGCAAAACTATTATTGGATGTATTAAAGGAAGAATTGATGGCTTCGTTTCAAACAAAGATTGGCGCTCTACTGGCAAAACCAGCTTTTCGCAAGGTGAAGAAGATTCTCGATCCAAACGAAATTGGCGCTGCCCCCCTGCTGGGGATAGATGGGTTGGTATTTGTTGGCCACGGCAGATCAAATGCTCTGGCGTTGGTTAATGCAGTAAAATCTGCCAAGCAGGCTGTGGATAATAATTTGCTGATAGAATTACGCCAGGCAATTACTCAAAGCACACAAAAGGACTAAATATTTGTTATGAACATAATTATTAATGAAAAACTGATCCAGCGAAATAAGCGGATTGGTAATATCAGCTCAATTGTTGGGATTTCAATCTTGGTGATCGGCTTAATTCTCAATATTAATCCGACACCTGAAAGAACAACGATCGCCTTTGGTGCATTAATCGTAGGGTTTATCATATCCCAGGTCAGCACCTTTTTTGTCACCCGCTTCAGCCGAAGTCCACGTTATGATGAGATATTCGCAGAAAATCTAAATAAATTAAACAATAAGTACTCTTTCTATGTCTACCGTGGCCCGATCCCCATGCTGCTGGTTGGACCGTCTGCATTATGGATTCCAGTTCCAGTTTCAGCCAGTGGCGAGATTTATTATGATAAAAAATGGCGCCAAAAAGGTGGATCATTTTTCTTAAAGCTATTTGGTCAGGAGAATTTAGGCAGGCCTGCTCTAGATATAGAATCCAACGAAAAAGCTGTCAGAAAATTCTTCTCAGTTCACTTCGATGATCAGTCCCTGCCACCGATAAAATGCATCCTGGTGTCATTACATCCAAAAGCAAAAATTGGCGACGTAGAGGAAGCGCCATACCCCATCGTTGAAGCAGAAGCACTTCGCAGAAAAATCAGAAAGATTGACCGTGATTCAGGCGAAGAAATCTCAAGAGAAACACTCGATATAATTAATGATCTGTTAGAAAATTCAAAACGCTGAAAATCATTTTTTTAACAGCCCGGCATAATCCAATAACTCAGTAATTTCCTCCGGTTTCAAGTAGCGAAAATGACCGGGTTGGAGTTTTCCTAATTCAATTGGACCAATCCTGATCCGGCGAATCTGCCTGACAGGAAGCCCAATTCTGGAACCTGTGCGGCGGATTTGCCTGTTTTTCCCTTCCCGTAAAACGATAGAGAGCCAGGCACCTTTTTTTGTGTAAGATTTTATTTCCACAGCAGCTGGAAGAGTCCGATAACCATCCTCAAGAACGACACCCCGCCGCCAAATTTCTAACTGCTCTTGATCAGGCTTTTTAGTCACCCGAACTTCATACTCTTTACCATGCTCATATCTGGGGTGTGTCAAATGATTTGCCAGAGTTCCATCATTGGTTAAAAGAACAAGTCCCTCACTATCAAAATCCAACCGCCCAACCGGGTAAAGATGCCTATCATCTTTGACCAAATCAAATATCGTTGGCCTTGGATCATCAGGAACATCCAGTGAAAGCATATTTCGTGGTTTGTTTAGAGCAATGTACACTTTCTTTTCTGGCTTGCCTACCGGGGATCCGTCCAGACGAATATCATCCTTTGCAGGATCGGCTTTATCCCCAAGGTTAATTCGCTCACCATTAACAGTCACCCTGCCTTCTTTTATTAATTCTTCACACCCTCTTCGGGAACCAAAGCCAGCTCTCGAAAGAATTTTCTGAACTCGATCTTCTGCCATTATGTTTTTAATATTTCCTTTTCACCATTTTCGTTCAGGTTTTCTGTCAATGCATCAAAATCGATAAAGGGCAATGCGTCTATTGATTCAAGACCGAAGTATTGTAGAAATTCAGGAGAAGTTCCATAATAAATTGGACGTCCAGGTGTCTCTGCCCGGCCCAGTTCTTCAATTAATCCTTTTGATAACAACGTTCTCATCACCCCGTCACTGTTGACACCGCGAATGATATCAACCTCTGGCCTGGTGACTGGCTGCTTATATGCAATGATTGCTAATGCTTCTAATGCGGCAATAGACAAAGTGCTGGAGGTTTCCAACTCAAGAAAGGTCTCTACCACCTGGCTCAGTTTAGGTGCCGAAGTTAATTGCACGCGAGTTTTAACCCGCATCAACCTTAATCCGTGATTCCCCTGCTTATAATGGTTTTCAAGTTCTGCCAATGCGGTGTTGACAT
Organism: uncultured Candidatus Brevefilum sp.; assembly: GCA_964497065.1. Taxonomy (GTDB): domain Bacteria; phylum Chloroflexota; class Anaerolineae; order Anaerolineales; family Anaerolineaceae; genus Brevifilum. The sequence continues at coordinate 47,431 of CAZCBW010000003.1, forward strand.
CACCTTCACTCACCTCTAACGTCTTGGCAAGCTGCCCAACGCTTACTAACCCAGATGAAACAAATAATAAGCACTCAATTTTTGCGTTGATTTCTTCTAATTTCTCAATATTTTCCATAAATTTCATTGCAAAACTATTTATTCAAAGATTTGTTAGATTATACTTCAGAATGCTTTTACATATAGGTGTCGAAACTGGTAAAATAGGCAAACATTTTCTTTAATGGGACTTTGATACATTTTTTCAGGACAGGAGCCAAGAGATGCGATTTTTATTGACTGGAGCAGCAGGCTTTTTGGGGTCACATTTAACAGACCGGTTGATTTCTGAGGGGCACCAGGTCATCGGGATGGACAACTTCATCACAGGCAATAAACAAAACCTGACCCAACAGGCAGGTAATCAGAATTTTAGCTTCATCCACCACGATGTTTCAAATTTTATTTTCGTCCCTGGCAAGATTGATTTTGTGCTTCATTTTGCATCTCCTGCCAGCCCAAACCCTGCTTCACCGCTTGGATATCCAAACCTGCCCATACAAACTTTGAAAGCAGGTGCGTTAGGTACCCACAATTCATTGGGTGTGGCAAAAGCATACCGGGCTAAATTTCTGTTAGCATCAACCAGTGAAATTTATGGTGACCCACTTGAACATCCGCAAAAGGAAACTTATAGGGGAAATGTCGACCCAATTGGTACAAGATCAGTCTATGATGAGGCAAAAAGATTTGCTGAAGCACTGACAATGGCGTATCATCGATTTCACGAAATAGACACACGCATTGTTCGCATTTTTAATACTTATGGACCTAGAATGCGATTAGATGATGGCCGAGTGGTGCCTAACTTCATTCAACAGGCACTAAGAGGTGAACCGCTGACAATTTATGGCGATGGATCACAATCCAGGAGCTTTTGTTATGTAGATGACCTGATTGAAGGAATCTTCCGCCTGATTTTGAGTGATTACCACGAACCAATTAACCTGGGAAATCCAAATGAAATCAGCATCGCAGATTTTGCAAAATTGATCAATGAGCTGCTAAAAAATTCTGCCGGAATAACCACAAAAATTACTGATCGTTTGGGGAATGATCCACAAATGAGACAACCAGACATCACACGTGCAAAAACCATACTTGGGTGGGAGCCTAAAACCAATTTCGAAGATGGCTTGAATAACACTATTCCTTATTTTAAGGATAAATTATCCATATGAATTTATTTAATAGTAAAAAAGAACGCATCCGGATGGTCAAGTTTTCAATCGTCGGGGTTTCAGGAACCCTTGTTGATTTTGGCTTAATGAACCTCCTCAGCCTGGTGTTTGGTTTACATCTGGCATGGGCTCAAGCAATTTCTTTTGCCTGTGCAGTTGTGAATAATTTTTTTTGGAACAGAATCTGGACTTATCCTGAATCCCGATCACGTGGAGCGCCGAAACAATTAATGCAGTTCATCCTGATAAATGTTATTGGCATCATCATCAGAACACCAATAATTACATTACTTGATGGCTGGATATTTCGAACCATTGTAAACTCAGGTCTTTCATTGCCAGTTGATAATTTAGTTTTAAGTCAAAACTTGGCACTGGCAATCAGCATTGGGATTGTATTTATTTGGAACTACTTTGCTAATCGCTACTGGACTTTTAATAACATCCCAACTGGAGAAGAACCTAGCAAAGACAAGCCATCTATAGATAACGCGTGATATTAATTAGAAAGAGATAATAAAATGGCCATTTCTCACAGAACTAGATTAGAAAACACTTTATCTGGAGAAAAACCAGACCGGATTCCAGTTGCACTATGGCATCATTTCCCTGTTGATGACCAAAATCCCACCTCTCTGGCAAACGCAACCATAGCCTTTCAAAACAGATTCGATTTTGACTTTGTTAAGGTCATGCCCACTTCTTCCTTTTGCCTTAAAGATTGGGGAATAAAAGATAAATGGCAGGGGAATATCGAAGGGACAAGAACCTATACAAAACGTGCGATTCAAGAACCAGAGGATTGGCTCAAATTAAAGGTTCTTGATCCACTCCGTGGTCATCTTGGCGACCAGTTAAAATGTTTAGAAATACTTCAGGATGCATTTACTGAACAAATCCCATTCATTCAAACAATATTCAACCCACTATCGCAAGTAAAAAATCTTCTTGGTGATGAGCAACTATGTACACATCTAAGGGTGTATCCTGATGCACTGCACCGAGGTTTGGAAACGATCACAGAAACAACTATACGTTTCATTGAGACAGCAAAAACTTTTGGCATTGCCGGAACATTTTTTGCAATTCAACATGCTTCGTTTCAGATTTTGTCTACCAAAGAATATGAGGCCTTTGGCAAAAGATATGATTTGGAAATTTTAGAATCGGTCAAAGATTTATGGTTGAACATGGTGCATATTCACGGAAGTGATATTATGTTTGACTTAATTTCCGATTACCCTGTTCAAATCATTAATTGGCACGATCAGGAAACAAAGCCAAGCCTGTCTGAAGGTTTAAATAAATTTCAAGGAACAGTGTGCGGCGGCCTTGGCCGTATTGATCCTTTGGTTTTAGGAAATATGAAAGATATCAAAGAACAAGCAAAACTAGCCTATAAGCAAACCAAGGGTAAAAGATTAATTCTGAGTACGGGCTGTGTGGTACCGCTTAACACCCCTTATGGGAATATTTTAGCAGCCCGGCAGTCTGTCGAGGATTTAGCCTGATGCGCGTTATTTCGGGCATTGCCAAAGGCATCCGGCTGGCCAGCGTTCCAGGAAAATCAACCAGGCCAATTACAGACCAGGTAAAAGAAGCACTTTTTAACATTCTCGCTGATTCAGTTGTTGGATGTCAATTCCTAGATCTTTTTGGCGGTACTGGTTCAGTTGGGATTGAAGCACTTTCAAGAGGAGCTGAAGAGGCAGTATTTTTGGATACAAATTATCGTGCTTACAAAGTTATTCAGCAAAATCTTCAATTAACAGGTCTAAAGGATTATGCTATTGTACATAAGAAAGATGCCTTTGCTTATCTTCGAAGTGAACCGTCGCAGCAATTTGATTTCATCTATATTGCCCCCCCTCAATACCAGGGCTATTGGATAAAAGCCATGGAGCTTTTAGATCAGAAATCTGAATGGACGACATCTGATGGCGTTGCAATTGTACAGATTCATCCAAAAGAGGATGTGGCTGATTATGGCTATGCGAATTTTCAAGAATATCTGAGACGTAATTACGGGGATACTGAATTAATATTTTTTGAACGTGTTCAATTGAAATAGTAATTGTATTTTCCGCTCTCATCCATTTGATATTTAGCTATCAATGGTGATTGTTTTCCTCGATGTTTCACCAAAATGGGCAATAATTCGACCAAGTCCTCGACAACTGGTAATTTTTCTAAATCATCTAATTTTATCCATTCTAAAGTACCCTCATGCGAAGGTTTCATTTTCTCACCAGCGTAGAAACCTTTAAAAATGAAAATTGACACCCCAGTCTTTTCCGTAACATCGACCATAATTTGGCCGCAAAATAATAAATTAATGTTATTGATTCCTGTTTCTTCCGCAAGTTCTCTGCAAGCAGCTTCCAGGATATTTTCACCTTTTTCAATATGACCCCCAATGCCATTATACAGTCCGGACCAAAGAGTCTTGTCAGGTGCACCTTTAATTAATAACACCTGGCTAGTTTCGTTAATAATAAAAATTAAGGTGCGCGGAATAACACAGTACCTGTGATGGTCAATTCCTTGATCTGATTTTCTCAAGAAGACTCCTTTTCCTAACCCAAAAACAAAAAAAGCCCATGTCGTATTGCCATGGGCTCACTTTTAAAATTACGTCAAGAACATTGGAACACCTAAGAAATCCTTAACCTTAGGTATATAATTTTCTTTATCGTAATATGCTTCTACGTCTACTTGTTTTTTCCCTGAGAGGACAATTTCAACAGGCACCGTTGTATATCTACCACCTTGCAATGCTACCATTTTGCCATATTCTTTACGGTTGATCAACTGCATGGCTAAATTCCCATAGGACATCGCCACCATGCGGTCTAAAGAATCTGGAGTGCCAGAACGCATCACGTAGGCAAACTTTTGGTACATAATATGATGATCGGTCATTTTCTTTATATTTTCAGCAATGATCTCTCCAATTCCACCCAGCTTACGATGGCCATACGGATCTGCTTCACCAGTTTCAATAATTTCACCACCCTCCATTCTTGCGCCTTCAGAAACTGTCACAATTGCATAATTCGATGGATTCTTACGCTTATCATCATGCAGGAACCTTGCTAATTTGTCCATGTCAAAGGGGACTTCTGAAATAATTGCTCTGTCAACATAGGCCAGGTAGGCACTGATCAAACTGGTTTCGCCAGAATTACGACCAAATAATTCAAAAACGCCAATTCTTTCGTGTGATCCAACTGAGGTTCTTAATTGGGTTATGGTATCGATAGAGCGTGTAACAGCGGTTGAAAAACCAATACAATAATCAGTTCCAAAAACATCATTGTCCATGGTTTTTGGTATTGCAACAACCGGGAAACCTTCACGGTTTAATCGCACACTGTAACTCAATGTATCATCCCCACCAATTGTTACCAGAACATCAATACTTAAATGTTCCAGAACACTTAACACATGATCTGTAAAATCCATTGTCCCCTGATCATCAATCTTTTGACCGAGAGCAGAATTACTTAAAAATCCTGGGACGTCATGCGGACGAACTTTTTGTGGATTCGTACGCGATGTATGCAAAAATGTACCACCTGTACGATCAATCAAGCGCACATCATTCCGGTTTAATTTTAGAGTCCATTTTTCATGTGTGATTGGATCATCAACATCATACCAAAGCAAACCGCCCCAACCTCGACGAATGCCTATCACTTCATAATCTAGGTCCAAAGCATTAAGAACAACTTCTTTAAGTGCTGGATTTAATCCTGGAACATCCCCCCCACCAGTTAGAACACCTATTCGTTTCTTCATCAAATTTTCTCCTCCAACTTTATAAATAATTAAGGGCTTTATGCTATTGATATTTTAAATAATTGCTAATTTGCTATGCTTGAGGCGCAAATTGTTCAAAGTATAGCATATATTTTATTCACCAACGGCATGCCGCAATGCCTTCAATGAAATTTTTTAGGTTTCGTAATAAAGTTTGGGAATCTTCAACGCCCACCAACGAACCCAAATTAAGCCAGAAAAAACGATTAATGGAAATCCAACCAAAAACAATGCGGGCATAGATAATTCTGTCATATTAAAACCCGGATGATAAAAACCCCAAGGTGCGACGAAAAAAAATAACATAAAGCTCCACGAAACCAAGCGTCCAGTCACTTTCCAACGTTCGCACCAGAACCTAAAAACCAGAAACATTGCCGGCAAAATTAAAAATAAATGCTGAATGCTGCCATTTACATGCAAAAAATAAGCAATCAACAAAATTGCAGATAATTTCCACATAAATACAATACCGCTTTTGCCCAAAATTGAAACCAATTGAATCATAAAATAGATCAGAAATCCAGCATGAAGAAAAATTAATAAGAAATTTTGAATACCAGGAAAAAAGCCTCCTAATATCATTAATGGTGTATTAATCCACTCCCATCCCTGAAAATTATCTAACAAAACTGCAACCCAACTTAATGGCCAAGCTGGCAGCATAAGAGTAAAAATGACGATCAAAAAAGCTAAGCCAGAGAAATAAGCCTTGATGACTTCCCAGCGGGGGCGAGAAATACCCCAGGCAAGAAATAATATAAATATCAATATTGATGTTGGTGACGAACCAAAGGTTAATGACAAAAGCAGCCCAGCAGAGGTATCCTGACCCTTGATCAATAAGTGCACACACCCAATCACAATCAAGATGACCAATAACGATAACCGCCCAGAAAAAACAGTATATACACTTGGCAGCCACATCAACACCAGGATAATCACACCAAACTTTTCGAATAAAGATAACTGCCATTTAGTGAGATGGATGCTGATATAACCCATGAAACCTGCAGACACTATTAAAATAACCACCCAGATCACCCGGCTAATCGTGTATGGCAGCATACTAAGTAACAAATAAAAAACCAAATTAATCATCGGGTCAACCAATTCAGCAGATGCAGGTAAAACCGCTAAAAATGGTGATCCGTTAATTGCAGATTGGGCAAATTCTAAGACCCCTGCATCATAGGGATTAACACCTTCATACAACCACAAACGTCCCGCAGCCCAAGGAACAGCAAAATGATCTTCAAATGTGATACTCTGCATCATGAAGAAACTTAAATAACTAATGCCAACGATGAAAAGCCCTATTAATGCCAGGACCATATATTGGGAAACAGTTGTTTTCTGGTATCTTTTCATGGAATTTCCAATCCGAAAGATTTTACCAGCCAAATAATGGACGGTCAATTTAGCCCAGTTCAGGAAGTATGCTTTATTAATTTCTTTCTGCTGACTTTGATTGTAATTTATTCCAACAAATAATCAATCAGCCATATAACCATTATAAGTAACAATTCAGGCTGCCCTGCAGCTCAAAGGCCGAAGTGTTACACCTTTCTTCCTAATAAGCTGAGTTTTTACCATTATTGTAAACTTACTTGACTTAATTAACGCAGATATCGTATATTCTAATCATAAATGCATCCACATGGTTTTTTGCCATACTTCATTTGACCAATCTAATTTATTGGCAGATTCTTAAAAATTTATATCTCACTTTCAAAACATTCTTTATCAATAATTCTAAAGTTTTCTACTAATGACTCCATATATTCTGATTTTTGATTAGAAAATAAAACCCAATAGATAGTGATTATTTTGATAATCCTGGATATTTATTACAAAAGTCATTGATTTTCGATGAAAAAAATAGTATTCTCAAACCTAATTCGTGCTTGCCTTAAGCAAGCAAACCTTAAAGTAACTCAATTTATTTGAATAATACTTTGTAATTTATTTTATAGATGATATTTAGAAGGAATTTATGGAAACAATGACAATAACATCAGAAAAATCAAACGGTGGCAAACCGGCATCCCCAATATCACGTTTGATCCAATTAGGTAGAAAAAAATCTTTTGTTACCATCAATGATATCCTAGAGTTTTTCCCTGATGCAGAAAATGATGTAGAACAGCTCGAAAAAGCCTTTTCAGCATTAATCAGTGCAGGAATCCCATATATTGAGGATGCAGATCTTCTCATCGAACCTTCAGATGAAGACATCAAAAAAGCTATAGAAGAACAAGAACAGGATGAAAAAGAAGAACAACAAAAGGCATCCGATGATCTAGCAAATATCGATACTGACGATACGATCGGGCTTTATTTAAAAGAAGTTAGCCGGGTTCCACTATTAACTGCACCGGAAGAAGTTGAACTTGCCCAGCGTATAGAGAGCGGCCGCATGGCTAGAGAGGAGCTAGCACGGGGTAATGTGAATGCCAGGCGGAGAATTGAACTCAGGCTTCTCATTGAAGATGGATGGGAAGCTCGTGAACATTTAATCACTGCAAATTCACGTTTAGTGATCAGTGTGGCAAAAAAATATATGGGACGCGGAGTACCTTTTCTGGACTTGATCCAGGAAGGCAACATTGGACTGATCAGGGCTACCAAGAAATTTGAGTACCGGCGAGGCCATAAATTCAGTACTTACGCAACGTGGTGGATCAGGCAGGCTGTTACTCGCGCGATTGCCGATCAAGGAAGAACGATTCGGGTCCCTGTTCATATGGGAGACCAGATCAACAAACTGCTCCGTATTCAGCACCAACTCACGCAGCGCCTCGGGAGAGAACCAACTGTCGATGAGCTCGCAGAAACACTGGAAGTTCCACCGAAAAAAATTGAGAACATGATTCAGGTCGCCAGGCGCCCCCTATCGCTTGAAACACCAACTGATGATGAAGAAGATTCAATGTTAGGTGATTTTATAGAAGATGACGAAGCTCCGCCGCCAGATGACTCAGCCACCTACAATCTTTTGAAGGAACATTTGGTGTCTGTATTGGATTCACTCCCACCTAGAGAGGTCCGGATACTTCAGCTTCGGTACGGCTTGCTGGATGGACAATCCTATACACTTGAAGAAGTAGGCAGGAAGATGGGCGTCACCCGAGAGCGTGTACGACAAATAGAAGCACAAGCACTCAGCAGACTACGCCATCCATCAATTAAGCGTCGTCTTCGAGATTACCTTGGAGAATGAAAGTTGCCACCTCCATAATGAAACTCGACCGTTCCAGTTTTGGGACGGTTTTTTTCTTGACCCATTCAGGATTAAAGCGTATTATATTTAAACGGTTATATAATTCATATTAACCATCTTAGATGATTGGAAAGTATCATGGATAATAATGAGGAAAAGCGTTCCAACCTAAACCCTGATGAAAAATCTGCTGAAAACGATATCCCTTTATGGTTGCAAGGGCTTGAGGATCCAAATAAGAGCGATATCGAACCAACGGAATCCTCAGAAAAAAAAGAGGACAGCTGGATTAAAGAAGTGGAAAATCCCCCAACAAATATCGATGGTTTACCATCAGATCAATATATTGATGATGATCAGGAATTTGAAATCCAAAAGCAAAGCAGCGAAACTTCGCAAGACATTAATAACACTAACGAAGTAAACACTAACACAATGGACTACCAATTTAAAAACAGCGAGGAACAAATTTCAAATGAAGGTTTCATTGATTTTTCAGACTCCAATTTGGGAGGAAACATGGAATTTGGGCCATCAAATCCTGATGATAATTTGTTATCAGAGGATGAATTGCCGCAATGGTTGATGGATATGATTGACGAACCGAATGGTGATGATGTGCCTGATGAGATTGAAGACCCAATGGAGCAGCTTGAAGAGACTGATGCCACCATGAAGGATTTTGAAAAGATTGATGAGCCAAGTGAAAACTTAGAGTTTTCAGAGAGTCCGCCTGCATCAGAATCATTAGAGATCACACAGGAGATCCCTGTTTCTGAATACATGGATGACGAAGAAACGGTTAGTTTCTTAGTTAATGAAATCGAAACGGAAGACATCAACCAGAATAGCGAAGAGATTTCAAAGCCACAAGATGAAGAATTTTATGGGGCAGTATTAACAAACATTGAAGATCAAACATGGGTTGAAGAACCATTCATAGAAAAATCAATACCTGAAACTTCCGAAATCACCACCGATGAAAATTTAGAGCCTTTAATTGATGAGATGCCTAAAACACTCAAATTCGCAAAAAAACTGATCGATAGCGGTGAGTTCGAAAGTGCTTTGGATATCATTCAATCCCATTTAGAAAAAACATCCTATCTTGAAGATGTTGAAAAATGGCTTTCCACGTACTTCGACGAACATGAGGAAGTCTCTTATGAGCGTCTGGAAGTCTTAGGTGACGCTCTCAGAAAAAGAGGAAAACTGATTAGAGCATTTTCAGCCTACACGCAAGCTGTGGAAGTTTTTTTATCAAATAAACCGGAGAATTATGAAATTAATTAGTGTTTATACAGCAGCAGGATTATTAGAGGCTGATATGATCAAAGCGCTTCTTGAAGCTCAAGATTTCACCGTTGTGCTCAGCCAGGAAAGCCTTGGCCGATCGATGGGGTTATCAGCTGGCCCATTAGGCAAAGTGGAGGTTTTGGTTCCTGCTGAGCAGGCCGATGAAGTCAATAAATATCTTTCTGAAATTGATGAAGGTGAATACTCGAATTTCGATTTCGAAAACAATTTTGAAAATCACGTAGAACAAGATTCTGAAGGCTGATTTCGCTTGACCTGGCAAAAACTTACCGGTATAATCTTCTGGTTATTATTTAGATATTGAGAAAATTAAGGAGTGAAAGATGACCCCTCTTCCAAAAAGAAAAATTTCACCTGGCCGACGTGATCGACGACGGGCTCATGATGCTTTGAAAGCTCGCAATACCACTGTTTGTCCAAACTGTGGCGAACGACGTCTTCCGCATCGGGTATGCTCAAATTGTGGGCATTACCAAGGCCGTGAGATAATCGACGTAGCTGAACGAGATTAATAATTTTAAAGTATATCAATAAAAAGCTGGATGCGATTTTTCCACCCAGTTTTTTTATTTAACAAAGTCAGAGTTCAAATTCCTCATCATCGATTACAAGATAAGGTTCAAATTGATAGATAAGTCTGCGCGGCATCAACCCAACTATTCGGGTTCCTTCTTCCCTGCTTTCCATTTTATTGACCTGGCCAAATTCATGGAATTGAGAGATCAGCTGTCCTTCCTGATAAGGAATCAATGCGTCCAACTCAACATAAGTCTCAAAAAGTTCTGACTCGATCGCTTTCAACAACTCGCTCAAACCTTGACCAGATAAAGCAGAGATTGGATATGTATTTGAATACCCATCCAAAGTCGCAATAGCTTTTTCGGAATCTTTCAATAAATCGATTTTATTAAAAGCCGTCACCATTGGAATATCACCAGCGCCTATCTCTGTCAGTGTTTCCTGCACAGCCTTGGCTTGTGCACTTGCATTCGTATGAGTAATATCCACGACATGTAAAAGAATGTCTGATTCAGTGATTTCTTCCAGGGTTGCACGAAAAGCTGCCACAAGCTCTGTTGGCAGCTTTTGGATAAAGCCAACTGTATCTGTAAAGAGAACAGTTTGTCCGCCAGGCAGTTCTACCCGGCGAGTCGTAGGATCTAAAGTGGCAAACAGCTTGTTAGCAACATAAACTTCCGCATCCGCTAATTTATTTAACAGGGTTGATTTTCCTGCATTGGTATATCCCACCAAAGATATCACCGGAATTCTAGATTTTTTTCTACGCTCACGATGACGTGATCTGTGGGCACGGACCTTTTCTAATTCACCTTTAATGACTTCAATCCTTTGAGAAATTAACCTGCGGTCAACTTCGATCTGTGTCTCACCTGGACCTCTTAAACCAACTCCGCCTACACCTCCTGCCCGGCCGCCGCCACCACCTGCCTGCCTGGCAAGATGGGTCCAAGCTCGAGTTAAACGAGGCAGCCGGTATTCATTTTGCGCCAGTTCAACTTGTAAAATCCCCTCACGTGTTTGTGCATGTTGGGCAAAAACATCGAGTATCAGTGCCGTACGGTCAATGATTCGAATCGATTCGCCAATTTCTTTTTCCAATTCTCTTAGGTGCCGTGGAGACAGTTCACTATCGAAAATCACCATATCAGCGCCAAGTTCTTCCGAAAGAATTTTAACTTCTTCAACTTTTCCAGAACCAATAAAGGTTCTTGGATTAGGACGATCAAGGTTTTGTGTTACACAACCGACCACCTCTACACCAGAGGTGTCAGCCAGTAACTGCAGCTCCTCCAAAGAATCTTCAAGTGATAATAGATCGTCTTGAGAAAAAAGACCGACCCCTACCAGAAGTGCTTTTTCCTGTGGAGATTTGGTTTGTATCAAATTTATCGGTGTCATGTATTACTTTCTGCTTTTTTTCATCCATTCTGCTAACCGTACCATGGCTTCTGTTAATCGATCGCTAGGCAGAACCAATGAAATTCGAATGTAGCCAGCCCCTGACTCCCCATACACCTCACCTGGTGTGATGCTCACACCAATCTCATTCAGCAACGCATCACAAAACGACATACTATCTTGAATTTGTGGTGGAAGTTTCGCCCAAACATAAAGGGAGGCTTTAGGAATATCCAAAGAAAATCCTAAGTCAATTAAATATCTAACGACAATATCCCGCCGGTGTTGATAAACCTTATTTCGCCCAAAAATCCATGCCTGATCATCAAGCAAAGCAGTTTCTGCAGCTACCATAATTGGTTTGAAATGTGAAGAATCAAGCTGGCTTTTATACATCCCCAGCAAGCGAATCAATTCCGGGTTACCCACAGCCATACCAACACGCCATCCTGCCATGTTATAGGTCTTTGAAAGAGAGTTGAATTCGACAGCAACTTCTTTTGCATCTGGGATTTGCAATATACTCGGTGCTTGATAAGTATCAAAGCAAACATCTACGTACGGTGCATCATGGGCAATTACTATTTGATATTTTTTTCCTAAAGTAATGGCTTTTTCAAAAAATCTTTTTGGCGCAATTGCTCCAGTTGGATTATTGGGATAATTCAACCACAGTAATTTAGCTTTTTTTAACACATCTTCAGGGATTTTCTTGAAATCTGGCAAGAATTCATTTTCTGCTAACAAAGGCATTTTGTAAATCTCTGCACCTGCAATTTTCGCGCCAATGGCATAAACCGGATAACAAGGGTCAGGCAGTAAAATTAAATCCCCTGGATTAATTAAAATCTGGCTGAGGTTAAATAATCCCTCCTTTGAGCCTATCAATCCTAGTACTTCGCGATGTGGGTCAAGTTTAACACCAAACCGATTAAAGTAATATTTTGCAAATGCAGTGCGTAATGAAATCGTTCCACCCGATTGACTGTAACCATGCACATCAGTCTGGCGGGCATTTTTAACTAATGTTTCAATGATATTATCATCTGGCGGCAGATCTGGTGATCCCATATCTAAACGAATGATATCGATACCAGAACCTTTAAGACTGTTGATAGTTTTTTCCAGGCTTGAAAAAAAATATGGCTTAATACTTGAGATTCTATCAGCGGGCTTGATATCCATAATTAGTTATTTCCTCAATTTTGTGGTGAGTTTACTTCAATTATAAAGCATCAAACATTTCTTGCTTAATAATCATTGTTTTTGGGGAGACACAAAAATGTCAATACGCAGGAAAACTAAGTTAATAATCTCCTATTCTATGAAGATATTCTTCCAGGTCATTTAAAGCCCTTTGACTGTAAAAATCAAACCGTTCTCTCTTTGATCGTCGTCTGCCATCATCGGGATTTGGTAATAAGCCAAATATTGCTTTCATCGGTTGAAAATCCTTCATGTCAGCATGGGTTATGTAATTCAACAATGCCCCTATCATTGTCGTTCTGGGTAAGATGATGCGTGTTTGTTTATTCAAATATCTAGCAGCGTTTATCCCGGCGACTAATCCTGAAGCAATATTACCAGCATAACCTTCAACTCCAGTAATTTGTCCCGCAAAAAATATATTCGGCTGGTTTAAAAATGATAATGTTTCATTTATTAACCTGGGAGAGGCTATAAATAAATTTTTATGCATTTGTCCATACCGAGAAAAATTTGCATTCTCTAAACCAGGAATCATTCTGAATACCCTTTTTTGCTCTTTGAACGTCAAATTTGTCTGGAAGCCAACAAGATTATATAATTTTGCAGCAAGGTTATCTTGTCTCAATTGAACGACCGCATAAGGCCAACGCCCCGTTTTTGGATCAGTCAACCCTACGGGTCGCATCGGCCCAAATGCAAGTGCCTTTTCACCCTTTTCAGCAATAATTTCAATAGGTTGGCATCCCTGGAAAAACTCGCCGCTTCCGCTGACAACCCCATTAACCATTGCACTCTCAAAATCTTTTAACGGGATGCGTTCAGCGCTAATCAGTGCATTTCTAAATTTGAGATAGTCCTTTTCATCAAGGGGGCAATTAATATAATCCCCCTCCTTTAACTGACCTTGATCATATCGGTTGGCTCTAAAGGCGATGTTAAAATCAATTGACTCATATTCAATAATCGGTGCAATCGCATCATAAAAATATAAATAGTTTTCTCCGGTAAGTAACGCTAGTGATGATGCAAATGCTTGAGAAGTTAACGGCCCAGTGGCAATCACGGTTGGCGAGTTTGGCAGTGAGGTTACCTCTTCTCGAATCACATTGATATTCGATTGATTCTCGATTTTTTCCTGAATGCATTTTGAAAAAAGTGAACGATCAACAGCCAATGCACCCCCTGCAGGCAGTGAGCTTGCATCTGCACAGGATATTAATAATGAGCCCATTTTTCTGAGCTCAGCTTTTAATAAACCTGATGCACGATTTGGTAGATTTGATCCTAAAGAATTGGAACAAATTAATTCACCTAATAAATCTGTTTGGTGAGCGCCCGTTGTTTTTTCTGGACGCATCTCATACAAATCGACATTGATTCCGCGAATGGATGCCTGCCATGCAGCTTCGCATCCTGCTAAACCACCTCCAATAACAACCAGCTTCATAAATATTCCTCAAAAAGTTTTTTGCATTGTACCACCAGTCTTAGTAATCCAGCATCAATAAAAAATCTATGGCACACATCTTGCAACTATAGGCATAACTATATATAATTGATCTAGGAGCAGAGAAAATGAAACTCAGTCATGTCCATGGCCAAAGGCAAGTTCAAAGTCCGATGACATCTGCGCATATCGCCCAGACAATGACCTTGCTCTATATGACATCAACAGAATTATTACAGACAATCGATGTTGAACTATCAAAAAACCCTGCGCTTGAATTGGTCAATGAACGACGCTGCCCTATGTGCGGAAAAAGATTAGTTCAAAACTCTCCATGCCCTATCTGCAGTCGACCTAAAACGCAAGACCCAGATGAAACGATCATTTTCGTGTCACCCCGTGACGATTTCTATTCTTTTAGCGGCAGTAGTTCCTCATATAATAATGATGTTCCGGATGATCCATATTCATCAGAGCATTTGGATCTGCCAACGTACGTCCTTCACCAAATTGCGCCTGAACTTGAAATAGATGAACGCGAAATTGCTGCCATGATTTTAACCAATCTAGATGAAGACGGATTCTTATCCATCCAGGTTCGCGATATTTGCCGCTACCATCACACCACGCCTGAAAAAGTTGAGACAGTTTTGCAAAAGATTCAACGATGTGATCCAATCGGAGTAGGTTCACGCAATATCAAAGAGGCGTTGTTGGTTCAAGTAGACGTATTATCAGAAACGGGCTCCATACCTGAATTTGTACGCAGATCAATTGATGAAGAATTCGACCTCTTGTCCAAGCACCAATACTCTGAAATTGCACGTAAACTGAACACAAATTCAGCAAACATTAAACTTGTCAGCCGATTTATCAGTGATAATCTTAATCCTTTTCCTGCCAGGGCCAATTGGGGTAATTTCCGCCAACCTAACAACAATGCACCGGATGTTTTCCATCAACCCGATGTCATGATTTATTACTTAAATAATAAGGAGGGCAATCCCCTGGTCGTTGAGATCATCACACCATCACGAGGCACTTTAAGAATCAGCCCTTTATTTAAAAAAGCATTGAAAGAACAGGCAGGTGAAAACCAGGAAGAATGGAAAAAAGATATCGATAAAGCATCACTGCTCATCAAATGCATCCAACAGAGAAACAACACAATGCGACAGCTAATGGAACGATTGGTCACAATTCAAAAATCATTTATAATTCACGGAGACAAAGAACTTGAATCATTAACACGGGCGCAAATAGCCGATGAGTTAGAGGTTCATGAATCGACAATTTCTCGGGCAGTTGCCAATAAAACAGTGCAATTACCGAATAAAAAAATCATACCGATGTCCATGTTTTTTGATCGCAGCCTGGCCGTCAGGGCGATTATGCGCGAATTGATTGAAAACGAAAAACACACGATGAACGATACAGAAATTTGTCAAAGTCTTGAAAATAAAGGCATCCAAATAGCTAGAAGAACTGTCGCAAAATACAGATCAATGGAAGGTATCCTCCCTGCTCACCTACGCCGTATGGAGAAAACTGCTACCGTATGAGTTTAATGTGAATCAAACTTCTGCTGAGAATAAAGACAAACTTGAGGTTCCTTCAAACGACAGCAACCAATCAATTCAGACGCTGTTAAATTTACTCCCAGACCCGGCAATCATTTATCAGCCGAATACCAACAAAATTATAGCTGGTAACAATCCGTTATTTTTGTTAACAAACTTAGGGGAAAATGATTTTATCAACCAACCGATAAAAGCATTGCTTCACGATATCAGTGACACCAATCCAATCAGTGGGCATAATAAGTCAGCAAATTTACGCCATAAAAAACTTCCCCCGATCCCTGTCAATGTAAAAATCTATTCTCTATCGCCTGATAAGGATAAGCTGCTTTTTACACTCCACCCCGAAGACATCCATAAAGGCAGCAGTCACTCATTGACAGACCTCAATTCTTTTCTAAACCAATTATCAAACTTGATTGAAACACCGGTCAAACAGGGTGCTGAGATAAATGTTAAAAATATTCTTGAGAAAACGGCAAAATTATTAAATGCAGATTGGGTTGGCATTTATCAGGCTGGCGGAAATTTGCCGCAATTATTACATTACTTGTCAAATAATAAAATATCTGAGATTTTCCCCCAAGTATTAGATAAGCTGGAATTAATCAATCATCAAACGTCAACAACCTGGATTGCTCAATCTCCACCATCAACATTACTCCAAAAAACTGCGGCCCAAAATAATTTCAAGTTTCTTATTACGTACCCATTGGGAAATAAAACTAATAAATTTGGGCTTTTAGTCGTCGGCGGTAAAGCCACACCCTTACCCTCAGAAGCAGTTTCACTGACAAAATTCATCGCAGTTCACCTTTCCAATGTACTGGAGACCAATTCTTCACTCCGCATACTACGAAATACTGCAAATAAAATTAAACATGTACTGAAAATTCAGAATGAGCTCATCGCCAATCTTGAAGAAGGCGTAATGATCCTAGCGCCAGACCTTACCATTGCTGAAATTAATCCAGCAGCAGAATCGATGTTAGGTTTTTCAAACATCGAAGTATTACGACAACCTATTGATACAATATTAATTGGTTCTAAATCATTGCGATCTGCCCTTTCATCTGCACAACAAGGCGTAGCGACATTGACCGCAGATGATTTGATGCTTCATCACCGCTCTGGCAAATCCTTTCCAGCACAATTAATGGCAGCCCCTGTCATTGATCAAAGTAAACTGCTCTCAATCGTCTTATTGATCAGAGATACAAGCCAGCAAGCAGAAAGCCAGGCAGCGAATAAACAATTAGAACAGCGAGCAATTTTGGGTGAGGTTACCGCAATTTTTGCTCATGAAGTTCGCAATCCCATCAACGCCATTATGCTTTCACTTCAGGTGATGGAAGATAATATAGGTGAAGAAGATGAGAACATCAAGTGGATTGAGAATATGCGAGATGAATGCAATAAACTGATGTACCTGATGGACAGCGTCTTGTCCTTTGCTAAACCGCTTGAATACCGAATGACAGATGTTGATTTAGATTATCTACTGAACCAGATCTTACAGCGTTGGCACCCTAGATTAATGCGTTTGAACATTTCTTCATATTATGAAACAGAAGTTGACAACCCAATTATTGAGGGTGACTTACGCGCTCTTGAACAGGTTTTTACCAACCTGATCAGCAACTCAGTTAATGCCATGAGCGATGAAGGCGGTTCTTTAAGCATAAGAATCACAGTACCTGAAAACGATTCTGATAAACACTTCTATAAGATTTCATTGACTGATTCAGGCCACGGTATACCTGATGAAATTAAGCAGCATATGTTTCAACCCTTCGTCACTGGTTCTCAACAAGGAACAGGTTTAGGGTTAGCAATCACACAACGTATAATTAATGCCCATAAGGGGAAAATTG
This sequence comes from uncultured Candidatus Brevefilum sp., assembly GCA_964497065.1. Lineage (GTDB taxonomy): Bacteria > Chloroflexota > Anaerolineae > Anaerolineales > Anaerolineaceae > Brevifilum. The sequence continues at coordinate 65,043 of CAZCBW010000003.1, forward strand.
AAGTTGAGAGTTTTACAGGTGGAACTATTTTTACAATATTTCTCAAAAAGAAAGAAAGGGCGCACATTTAAATGAGCGCAACAATCCTGATAATCGATGATGTAAAAAGTGCCCGTGAAGCAATTGCAGACAGCCTGCAAAAAGACGGAAAAGAGGTCCTTGAGGCAGGCTCATTGAAAGAAGCTAGAGGGTTTCTCCAACAAAATAAGGCTGATATATGTATCCTGGATATATTATTGCCTGATGGTAACGGATTGAGTCTGCTTGATGAAATCACTCAATTCACCTGGCAGCCGAAATTTATTGTCATAACAGCCCACGGCCAGATTGATTACGCAGTTGAAGCAATGAAAAAAGGCGCCCTTGACTTTATAACAAAGCCAATCGATATGAAGGCTCTCAAAAAGTCGATCGAGCGAGCTGAGAATTTGATTGCTATGCAGCGAGAATTAAACCATCTCAGGACGTCTCAAACAACGACTGCCAATTTTGTTATCGGACAGCACCCAAGAATGCAGTCAATGTTGAACCTGGCTGAAAGAGCGGCTGATTCATCGGTGTCTATTTTAATTACAGGTGAATCGGGAACGGGCAAAGAAGTCATGGCTACATTTATCCATCAATCCGGCCCAAGACAAGATAAACCATTTATTGCGGTAAATTGTGCGGCAATTTCCAACACATTAATTGAATCCGAATTGTTTGGTCATGAAGCATTCTCGTTTACCGGTGCTGACAAAAAAAGGAAAAATGGTTTAATGGAGGTCGCAGATACCGGAATCCTATTTCTGGATGAAATTTCATCAATGCCATTAGATATGCAGGCAAAATTACTTCGGGCAATCGAAGAACGTGCTTTCAGACGTGTCGGCGGAACAACTTTAATCCGTGTTGATGTCCAAATCATTGCTGCGTCAAACCGAGATTTAAAAGAAATGATCAAAAATGGTGAATTCAGGGAAGACCTATATTACCGTTTGAAAGTCGTTGATCTGGATATACCTCCCCTAAGAAAACGTAAAGAGGATATACCAGATTTAGTTGGTATGTTATTACGACAATCAAATATGAGCATGGGGGCAAATTTGCAAGGCGTAACCCCAAGGGCATTGGAAGCGATGATGGAATATGATTGGCCGGGCAATATCCGAGAACTTAAAAATTCTATCGAGAGGGCAATCATTTTTTGCGATGATCCGGTCATCGATATTCATCATTTGCCCCACGAAATATCAGGAACAATCAATAATTAAAACCCCCTCACGATAAATCGGCACATACGATTTGGCATAGAACTTGCTACAACATCTCCAGATAACAAATATATCCGGAGGTGTTGAATGTTCAGTACTGCATTTGAGTTTCAGATAACAATGGCAACTATTCTTTTTGGCTTGGGCTTTATTGTGATGATCATCAGTATATTTATTCTCACCCGACAGGCTGTTGGCCATGATGTTCAAACCATCGCTAAACAAACTGCAAATTTAGCAGAGAAAGGCATCACAGAGAATATTGCTGGGCTTGTGGGCAATGCAACGAATTTGATCAATGCTTTGAATGAGCTCTCAAAGACCAATACGGGCATCGGAGTTTTTCTTGTTTTCCTGGCAATTGCGTTATTGACAACCGCTTATTTTATCTCCAGGACACTTGGCATCACACCTTAACAATATCTTGCACTCCTAGAACAGGAAGTCATCATGGCATTAATGAAATTATTGCATTTCATTGAACAACATTTTTCGGCTGAAGAAAGAAAAACTCTGCTTCATTGTCTCAATGAAGATCCTCTCATGTGGGGGTTTTTTAATCACAATGGTTTAGGTGATCCATTTTTAGAAGCAGCAGATGTTAAATTATCTTCTTTCTCACCGGGTAATGTTGCTTCTTGGTTAATTCAAGAAAAATTCAGCTTACCACCTGGGAGATTGACCTCAGAGGATGAGGAAATCCCAGAGTCGGTCAAACATAAAGCCGATAAGCTCTTTGAAACAACCATCAGAACTGGGATTGTTCCCGGTGATTTACTCTCTGCCGGGTTGTTGGCTATTGCATTGAAAGAACACCATGATGAAAATAAATCATGGCGTTTACACTTAGGCAACAAGAGTGGTGAAAATCAAACTGTTATTATTAATAATAATTTCCATATCTGGCGTACACCCTTTGCGATATTAAAATACTATCAACCAAATTTCTATGATTCTTTTTATAGTGAATTAAAACAAAGTTCATCGGTCGTAAAGCAGTATGCAATTTCCATAATAATGCATTCATTAATAACCAACCCAGTGCCTGATGACTCATTAATAAACGAAATATTTGACTTCACAAGAGGTTTAGATATTGATTCACAGCTTGAATGCTTAAAGTGGTTAGATATTTCAAATCGCCATCAATTGAGCAAGAAAATAGCTGCAGCTCTTGTCCAGCAAAAAAGCCACATAGATTATTTTTCTAAGGTCTTTTCTGAATTTCAAACAGTTGAAATTAATCACCCAGATTGTGATTCTCTAGACAAAGCCATTTGCACTTCCCTGCCAGAAGATCTAAATCGAGCAGCTGCGTTTCAGTATTACTGCGGAAAGCTGCAAAAAGCAGCCGAGCTCTACCGCCAGGCTTCACAGGTATTTGACCTATTCAAAGTGCAATCATTAGCACAATCCATTCTCAGCCAAAAAGAAACCAATTCTGGTTCGGATTGGATAACGGTTATTAATGCAGCCCCAAATTCTCTAAAGGCACAGGTTAATTTCATCCAATCATTGATAAGAAACCAAAATATTTCTGAAGCAGAGATGCATATTCAATCTTTGCCTGATACCCCAGTGAAAGAATACTTCAAGTCCCAGATATCGCCCAATAAAGATTTATCTTTTGAGGGATCAATCAATTCGGATTCATTCACAATTAACGATCAAACCAAACAGTTTTATGCAAAAGCAAGTTATTTAATTAATTCAGACACTAATGATGTTCAATTTGAGGTCCTAAAAACCCACCTGACCAATGATACTCACCTCAATTTTCATTTTCTGAACAAGCTGGTTGATCGATTTATGAACAATAAGACGATAATATCCCTAGTTCGCGATAACTTCCTCAAGCAAAAATATTATGAAAGAGCCATTGAACTTACGGCTTATCTTTCACATATGGAACCTAATGAGATCAGCCATAAATTATCATTTGCCAAATTACACAGTCTGGCTGGTAATTGGCAAGAAGCATTTGACCGACATCAAAGCCTAGTTTCATTGGTTGCCAATCCCCAATTAGATTTTTACGAACATTTTGCCATTTCTGCCCTCCAAATAGGTCAATATGATGTAGCCGTTTCTCTTTGCCAAAAGATTCTCGAACAAGACTCTGAACATCCATCAGCTTTGGTGTTATTAGGCAAAGTATATTTGTCCAAAGGGGATTCAAAGAAGGCTATTCAACATTTGGAGCAGGTTATCGAGACGATACCCAATGAAAAAAAACCCTGGCTTGTGCTAGCAGATGTATGGTCACAAACTGGTCATCCAGACAGAGCTATAGAAATTCTGGACAAAGCATCAAAAAAATTACCACATGAAGCAGGTATTTTCCATGCCTTAGGAATAGCAAACCTCGAAAACAATCAACTAAACGATGCTGTAGCCTATCTCAAAAAATCTTACAGTCTTAACCCAGACAACTTACAAACCGTTCATGATCTGGCTTTAGCGCAACATCATCTGGGCTTTAATGACGATGCTTATGCACTTTTGCATCCATTTGCTTCACAAAATGAGAGCCTTCCCGGCATTTCTAAATTACTAGGTCAGATAATGGTTGCTACTGATAAAACCGAATCGGCTTTGCCGTTTCTATTAAAAGCTTGCGAGCAAGACTCAAACGATACCGAAATTATTATAACAACCGCACAAACACTGATTGACTATTACGAAAACACTTTTCAAGAAGAGAACACATCTTTTATAAAGCGTTTAGAAAAGGTTCTAACCCAGGCGCTATCGAATAATGATAATAACGAGATCAAACTATATCTTGCTGATATTGCCCGATTTAAAAATAATTACAAGGAAGCCTTTGATACCTATTTGCAGCTTGCAGACCACGAACCGGTCGCAAAATCAATTAACGACTGGCGTGTTCATTATGGTATGGGAAAGTCAGCAGTTACATTAGGAAACTTAGAAATCGGGTTAGCTGCGCTTCAGAATGCAGCAACTCAACAACCTGAAAATCTGCCAGTTCTCCATGCGTTAGCGGAAGCATACCAAAAAAATGAACTCACTGAAAAAGGCAATCAGATTGCAGAAAAAGCATTACAACTGGCACCCGAAAAGATTGAAAATATTCTTTGGTATGTAGATTATAAGATTCTAAATCGAGAACTGGAAGAAGCTGTTGCATGTCTCAAAGAGGCATCACAATTAAACCCGAATAACACAAAAATCAAACTTGAATTAGCAGAAACATTGATTGCAACAGGTTCGGTTGATAAAGCGGAAAAAATTATCAGCAATATAATTGATCACAACCAATCCACAGGCGATCATCTGCATCAGGCTGCTTATCTGGCAGTCAATCTTAATCACCTCGATATGGCTGTCTTAGCGCTGGAAAAATCCAATAAATCTTACAACAATGACAACCCAATGGTTTTGCTGGATCTGGCTATTTGCTATACGATGACAGACAACCTGCAAAGAGCGTTGGAGACTCTTAACCTGGATCAAACTGTCCTGAATGCCAACCCAGCGATGGTGATGGCAAAAGCCGATATCTTAATTGCCTCAGGCGATTATTCGGGGGCTCATGACATCCTCCTAAATTTTAATGAATATATATCAGAGAATCCGGATATATTCAATTCAACATCAAGCTTAGAACACTCTCCATTACTTTATAGCCGTGATTTTTCACATATAGGATTCCTCTACCGTATTGGCCAGCTAGCCAGATTAAATGGCGACTTGAACGCATCCCAAAAATATCTTAAATCAACTTTAGCTGAAGACCCTGAAAATGTCATCCTTCAAAACGCATTATTCGAATCATTTTTTGTTGATTTACAATTTGATGAATGTATCAAAACTGCCTCTCTACCCCACCCTGAAAAAAATTCGAACATCTCAAGTTTTGACCTAATGGATTTGATTTGCACCAAAGCTGAAGCTCTTTTGTATTGCGACAAGCTCGAAGAAGCTGAAGACGTTGCCATAAATTATTTAAGCCAACCATACAGCTACCCCCGAGTCAACGCATTGTTAAGTCGATTGGCGAGTAAAAATAGTGACTTAGAAAAATCAGATAAGTTTTTTGCTGAGGCTGTGGCTGGGTATGGCGAAAATTGGGAAGATCATCCATCGAAAGCACCTCAAGTATTGTTTAGAAAATCGTTGATTTGCTTGAGCATGGCTGAGGCAGCCTCCATGTTGCAAGACTTTGCAAGTGCATCAACCTACTTTAAAAAGGCTGTGGAAATCGCTACTCATCAGCCGCTCCAACAATGGCGCTATGCAAAAAACTTGATCAATCTGGCAGAAAACCAAAGAATAGCCGATGCCCTATCGATTACTTCCCATGCACCCGGCACTGATAAACTTTCTACGCACAATCGAGAAACAACTGAAGCCGTAATTCAGGAGCTTATGCCCAAGCTGGTTGAAGAGGATTACCGCTGTATGAAAGCAAGGTGTGTTTCTGCCTTCACTGGAATCTGGCCCCTAAGCATGAACTCTGAATCCTGTTTGAGCGACCCTCAGGTTGCAGCAGCATGCTTACTTGGTATCAAGAATAATCACGACCTGGCTATTGAAATAGTGGCCGCATTTCCTAACAATATCCAGGTATTACGAGCATATGCAATTTATGCCCTGAAACATGGCCTCGAATCTGGTGCGAAAAGGATAGAAACTGCTGTCAGAATGGAACCAGCTAACCCGGTAAACCATTATCTTAATGCGGTTTTGAACAAGCACAAACCGGATGAAGCTTACACTTCTATCAACAACGCCTTAGAACTTTGGCCAGAAGAAACAGAATGGCACATTTTAGCTGCAGACCTGGCTGCCCAAATTGGTGATCCAGATGCTGCATCACACCACATTGCGATGGCGCTGAATGCTTACCCTGAAAACGCCAAATTATGGGCGCTTAAAGCAGAAATTGAAATGCAGAACAACGAACTTGAAAACGCAAAACAGGCGTTGGAAAAAAGCGTTTCCATTGAAAGTGATCAGGTTTCATATTGGATCAATTTGGCAGAAATTAACCGAAGAATGAAGAATTTACCGGAGGCAATTGACAACATCAAAACAGCGAAGGGTATTGATCCAGATAATATGGAAATTGCCAAGCAAGAAATAGAATTTTTATATCAATTTGGAGACTATGCATCTGCCGAATCCCAGGCAGGTAAATTGGTACAACAACACCCTGATCAGACAGGACTGATAATTTTATTAGCTAATTCTCAATCTCAGCAGGGGAAAATTGATCAAGCAGAACAAACCTTATCTGATGCAATTGACACATTGCCTGAAAGTGTCGGGTTAAAGCTCGAAAGAATTAAATTACATGGGTTGAATAAGGATGTTGAATCCGTTTTGCCAGACCTTGTCGGCCTTGCCCAGGAATATCCTGAAAATCCTGACATATTAATTACTCTGACGGATTGGTTGATCCAAACAAAACAATATAAAAAAGCTGAAGAAACAGCACAGATAGTATTAAGGATTATGCCTGAACAACCAGAAATTCACCTTATGCTGGGTAGATTGCACCGAAAAAATGGTCAGCTTGACCAGGCAGTCAATAACCTTTCAAATGCCATCACCTATGACCCAAGTTTAGTTGAAGCCTATATAGAGCTAGGCAAGGCATATCAAGACCGAAAAGATCTAGAAGCAGCGATCTCAGTTTATCAACAAGGTGTTGCGGCCAATTCTAGAGATCCGCGTCCTTATTACTTTGCTGGAATGGCTTTGAAAGAATGTAAAGATTATTCAAATGCGGAGGTGATGCTGAAGCAGGCAAAAAAATACGCTCCGGCTGATCCAAATATCATCCGCCAACTTGGTGTCATCACTGCTTTAAACTTAATCAATAACTTGCGAGAGACGAGGTAATTATGTCACAGACTTCACAATTAAACGACTCGTTCAATACCTATAATCGTTATCGGTTCTTAACAATTTTGAATGCTGCCATTGATTGTCGGGAATTTCAATTTGCAAAACAGGCATCAATGCTGTGGTTGGTAAATTATCCGGGTGATCTTCATGTTCAATATTTCCAGGGATTATCATATGCAAATTTATCTGTGCCGCAGCAAGCCATTCAAATACTTATATCCCTGGTTGAAAAAGATCTACATTTTGTTGAACCTGTTCAGGCATTAATCAGCCTTGCTGACCCAGATACAGAAAAAGACCTGTTTATCGGAATTTTTAATTACCTGACCAACAACCTCCAGCAGGATAATTCTATACAACCCTGGTTGATCTCTTTAAACAATGCCAGAAAATCCTATATCAATAATGAATATGATGAGACTTTAGACCATATCCATAATGCTCTGATCAGTGATCCACCAACAGCCATACCCGCTATCCTGCATTTAAAAACTGCTTATAAAATGAAAAACCAGGATATGCTGAGAAACTTGTGTGAGATTTACCTCGAAAAGTGGCCTAATTGTTTACAGATCAATATCATCAAAGCTCTTGTAGATATGGACAGCGGCTTTAATTCAGAAGCCGTTGAACGATTACATTGGACAGCAGCACATGATAGCTCTGGGCAAGTCATTAAACGTTTAATGGGCAAGGATAACCGGTTCAAAGACCTTTGGCCAGATCAGCTTGAAATTTATTTTGATCTTCCAATACCTGCCTCTGTAACCTCAAATTTAGGATGGAACAAGCTCGAACCCGGAATGTCTGAAAGTCCTTTATTCAAAGAGCGCAAATTTGATGACAACCAAACATCAATACAAAATAAGAATTTCACACAGGAGATCCAAATTGCTCAAGACTATCAGCAGACAAAAACATTCATCAACGAAATTTCAGATCAAGGAAAACAAGCTGCATCAGGTGAGAATTTTGCTACTGCAGATGAAATTAATGAAATTAAATCAATTTTTTCTAAATTAGCAAAACAATACAAACAACCTGTCTTAGAAAGAACAGATAATCGATATCCAGTATATGTGGTCATGAGTTCTAAGAAACAGCTTGAAGCGACTTACGGGCCAAACACCGCAGGCATCATCGATGAATTACTAAAAGACCTGGTTGGATTAATTCAAAACTTACCAGATTGGGATGCGGCTTTGTTCTATCCCGATGACCCTGCGCTCATGGCACAATATGGACTTAAACCAATTATTGCAACAGATGCCTGGCAAGTCAAATTAGCTTTGGCTGAATATGACCAAGCACTGGCATCCAATGGAGAAATGGTTGGGGCTTTGTTGATCGTCGGAGGTCCTGATATTCTCCCTTACCATCACCTGCCAAACCCAACATCTGATAACGACCTTGATATACCATCCGACAATCCTTATATGACCACTGATGAAAATTACTTTATTCCCAAATGGCCAGCAGGAAGAATACCCGGAGAATTTGGATCTGATGCAGGTTTATTACTTCACCAAATACGCCAGATTACTTACCATTATGAACAACGCACGAAAAAAGGGCTGCCCAACAAAATTGAGTTTACGCAATTACTCAACCGGATCATACAATTTTTTACACAATTCACCCGCCCCTTTGATCAAAAAGGACATTTAGGTTATTCAGCAGAGATTTGGAAAGCTGCTTCGAGCCGGGTATTTCGTACGATAGGCAGAGAAAAATATCTGAATTTATCTCCCCCTATTAATGCTGATACATTAACTTTCTACAAAGAAAATCAACATAAATTGGGATATTTCAATTTACATGGTGTAAAAGATGGTCCTCACTGGTACGGACAAAAAGATTTCTTGAATGGATCAACTGGGCCTGATTACCCCATTGCATTAAGCCCAGAGTTATTCAGTGAAGATAATCCTTCACCAAACCTGGTTTTGTCAGAGGCATGTTATGGTGCCAATGTTATCCAGAAAAAACATGACAATGCCATGTCACTCAAATGTCTGGTATCCGGTACTGAAACTTTTGTGGGGTCAACCTGTATAGCTTACGGTTCCTTAATGCCGCCACTTATCGCAGCTGATTTTCTGGCAGACAAGTTTTGGCAAAACGTGCTTAATGGTCAGGCTGCTGGCTATGCCTTGATGCAGGCTAAACTCAGCCTGGCTGAAGAAATGGTGCGGACGCAAGGCTTTCTTGATGGTGAAGATCAAAAAACAATCTTATCTTTCGTACTCTTTGGCGATCCTCTTGCTGTCCATGAGGGCCTTGAGGTCATGCCCAAACCACTTTTCAGATTGAAAGATCATCCTATTGTAAAAACGATCAGCGATTCAGACATGGAAACTAATAAAGACCACACGCAATTACCGGGTAAAGTAAACAAAGAGGTCAAAAAAACGATAGAAAAGTACTTACCAGGTCTTCAAAACGCAAACATGCAAATTAATACGACTCAGGTCAGTGAAGGTGATGCAAAAGGTGTTTCTGCCAAATCTGGTCGGTATATGGTAACTCTGAATAAATCCTTTGAACAAAATCATCACAGCACGCACCACCATTTTGCCAGGATGACGTTCAATGAACAGGGAAAATTGATCAAAATTACTACTTCCAGATAATTTGGTTTATTGGTTTCAAATCTTCATAGCTCACTAAATGCCTCTTACATTTAAGATCAGGGGCATTTTTATATGGCCAAATTAACTTCACTAATTATGACATTTATCCATTATTCTGAAAACTAACGTATGATATAATTGGATAAAATACATAAAAAAACATCTTCGAGTCTATACGCCTAAAATCTTACTGATCAAGGTTTACTGACCGATAGGGAAAATATGGAAACGTATTTGCCTCCCGTGTTTGGAAAGGAGATGGGTTACTTGATTAGCGAAATTTATTCTTCTCGTCGCTAAGTAAATGCTCCTTTCCTCTAAAAGGAGTTTTTTTTGTCTAAAGCTGTATCGAGTATTTCCTCACATTATTTTTCAACCCGTGATCTTTTAATTATGGCTGTCCTTTCGGCTTTAGGCGGTGTATCCAGTACCTATGTGAACACAGTTGGGAATGCAGTCTATGCAGCTTTAGGTGTCCCTGGTGCAACCCAATGGGCTGCTGGCTTACATTCACTTTGGATTGTCCTCGCTATGGGAATCTTACGAAAACCTGGTGTGGGTATAACAACTGGAATTTTAAAAGGTTTTGTGGAATTGATGAGTGGAAATACTCATGGAATCATCATTCTCTTGATAAACCTTGTTGCTGGACTGCTGGTTGATTTAGGTTTTTTCATCATTAATAATAAGCAGTCCATTTCACCCTATCTTATTGCAGGCGGATTATCAGCAGGTTCAAATGTGCTGATTTTTCAGCTTTTTGCGACTTTGCCTTCTAATATCCTGGCATATAGTGCCATTTTGCTCCTAACAATTATCGCAACGCTTTCAGGTATTATTTTTTCAGGAATTGCACCTTATTATTTAATTAATTCTCTGACCAAAGCCAACGTCATAAAACGACCTGTTTATCCTGTAACCAATCGAAAGGTCGGAAAATATGTCCTGCTTTGTGTTTTAGGACTATCGGTTTTATTAACTTTCTATCTCAGGGCATCTCTAAGAGGTTCACCATCCATAGAAATTTCTGGCGCAGTTCAACATGCATTTTCTTTTCCGAATGCTGAGGTAACCTATAACCCAGTTACACGACAAATGCCTTATCGAGGTATTATGACTGAATATCATGGACACCCTCTGGCAGACATTATCGTAAATGCTGCACCTAAATCACATGCAGACACATTATTACTCGAAGCATCGGATGGTTACGCCTTTTTAATAAGCTTTGATGAACTGAGTGAAAATAAAAATATTCTAATCGTTCAGCAAGGTCAGGGACAAAATAGATCTTATGATATTGTGGGGCCGACAAGCAGCAAAGCATGGGTGCGAAATGTCGTCTCAATTATTATTTCTGGTACAGAAGGCCTGACAATTTCGATAGATGAACAAGAAATTATTTTTTATCCAAACGTATGGATAGATCATATGGACAGCACGGATATTAACCTTCCGACAGGGACACAAAAACTGCAAGGTGTCCCTTTAGAGGTCTTACTCGAGCCTTACCTTCAATCAAATGAAGATAAAAAAATCATAGTCAAAGCAGAAAATGCATCCGAAACATATCACTGGCAAGAAATTACTCAAAATAATCAATTGCGAATATTCAGTGTAATGCAAGATGGTGAAATTTCCTATGCTTTAGGAACGATGTCTGGAGAATCAATTCTCTACCCAGTTACCAGTATCGAGGTGCAATAGAAAATGTCTTGGGTCAGTGTTGAAGATTTTTCTTACACCTATCCTGGTGAGGAAAAACCCGTACTAAAAAATATCAACTTGGAATTTAAGAAAGGTGATTTTATCGTCATTACTGGTGTTTCAGGAAGTGGAAAATCGACATTAGGCAAAGCAATGGCAGGCTTTCTGTATCATGATGAAGAGCCGAGAATTTCAGGCTCAATCATCGTAAATGGATTTAATATGGCTGAATTGCCGCTTTATGATGCTTGTGAAAGAGTTGCCTATGTTCAGCAAAACCCAGAAGATCAATTTTGCACTTTATCAGTTAAGGACGAAATCGCGTTTGCGCTGGAAAACGCTTGTTCACCGCCTGATTTTATTGAAGAACAGATAACTCACGCCCTTACTTCTGTAAATGGCCTGGACCTTATTGACCGCTTATTACACACCCTCTCAGGTGGTGAAAAGCAAAAAGTTGCTATTGCTTCTCTGCTGGTAGTCGAACCCGACGTCATCATCCTGGACGAACCAACATCAAATTTGGACCCTGATTCAACATATATTGTTTTATCAGCTCTAAATGAATTGCTCAAATCAAGATCACTCACTGTCGTAATTATTGAACACAAATTAAGCCAATTAATAAAATTCGCAGCGAAAATTTTCACGATTGAATTTGGCAGCGTAGTGCCAATGAAACGATATCCCGACGAACAGCATCTATGTCCTGAAATACCTGGCTCTAACAACCGGCAATTCCTTTTACAAAATTATAGAAAAACACCTAGCATTGAAATAACTGAACTCAACTTAGACTTAAATAGCAAGCAAGTTTTAAATAATGTAAACCTGAAATTTTATCCTGGCGAATTTGTCGCAATAATGGGACCAAATGGCAGTGGGAAGTCAACATTATTATTGTCTATGATGAAATTATATTGGCCAATGCATGGCTCAGTAAAAGTTTATGGTCAGGATCTAATCCACACTAAAACCAGTGACCTGGTCCATAAAATTGGATTCGTTTTTCAAAATCCAGATCATCAATTATTCACCAACACTGTTTGGGATGAAGCAACAATGGTTTTGCGAAATTTAACATTGTTCACACCTCAAATGAATGAAATTGCGTCAATGAAGTTGTCTGAAAATGGACTTGGGAACAGAAGTCAAGATCATCCTCAACGCTTGAGTTACGGAGAAAAACGTCGTTTAAACTTGATCGCTGTGATTCTCCATGAACCAAAAATATTGTTAATCGATGAGTTTCTAATTGGCCAAGATGAAGGCAATGCTCACAAATGGATGAGGTGGTTTCAAAATTATGCTTCAAATGGAAACACAATTATAGCTGTGAATCATAGTATAAATCTGGCACAAATTTATTGTGATCGTTTGGTTTTCTTAGATCATGGTGAGGTTATTATCAATTCCCCAATCTCCAATGCAATAGAAAAGCTAGAATTGTATGGTTATAAAAACTATTTGCCAGAATTTTCAGGAGATTACGCAAGTGTATAAACTGTCATATATCCCCGGGAGCAGCCTGGTTCATCGATCATATGCCCTGACTAAGTTCATCTGGTTATTGCTGGGATCAGTTTTTGTCTTTACTATTAATACTGGATGGATATTATTTTTGTTTGGCATTCTATTGAATACATCATTGTTTTGGATTAATAACCGTATTTGGCGGGTTAGAGGGTACAGATTTGTGATTCTGACTGGTTTATTTTTAATCATCCTCTATTTATTTTTTGATAAGTCTGGTCAATTGTTTTTTCAAACTGACATGGCATTATTTTCTTTCACAACAGGCGGGTTGTCGTCAGGCATGAGAATAAGCGGTCGTTATCTCTCCATCATAGCATTGAGCTACATTTTTATATTAACGACTGAACCAGCAGATCTTGCTTATGCTTTGATGAAAATAGGCGTTCCCTATCGTTTTGGCTTCATGTTCATTACAGCTTTGAGATTGTCCCCAATTTTAGATGAGGAAGGGCGCACGATATTGCATGCTCAACTTGTAAGAGGCATCCGCTACGACCAGAGGAATTTATTCAAAATCAATCTTTATTTGCGGCAATTTTTATCACCATTACTAATCGGTGCATTAAGAAGAGCGGACAAACTCGTATTCAGTATGGAAGGACGGGGGTTTGGAAGATTTAAATCCCGAACTTTTCGTAATCGACCGGCTTTTTCGCCAATTGATATCTATCTGAGTATTTTTTTGGTGGCAATTTTTGGGCTGCTATTTTTTCTAAACAATTGGAGCTTGGGATGAAATATTTTCAAAAAAAAGAATTTACGATCTTCTTAATCTTATTCATCATCATTTTATGTGGCGGTCTGGCTGTATTGATATGGAATGAAAAGCCAATGCCTGTTGCATTAGTCCAGGAATATGGCTTTGAAAAGCTTTGGAGAGAAGCAGAAATTATGAATGAATGTGCTGAATGCCATAAAGCGGTTGATTTTCATGATTGTACAACCTGCCATGATGATCATGGTTCAGTCAAATTGGCAGGGATCAGGTTTTATGAAGTTATTGAATTGACTGGCGATGTTCCAGAGCATATGTTTGTCAGAGTGAACGAAATAATCCCCAATCAAGAAACATTCGGCACTCATATTTTGCTTTTTGACTTCCTTGATCAACATGGCATCGATCAATTTGAATCAATTACATTCATCACAAACGATGGCGGATTAACAACCATAGAAAAACAATATCTGGATAAAACAGCAATGCTGGTTCCTTATATGGATGGGGTTCGTTTCGTGACAGAATCTGTTCATCAATCCACATGGCTTAAGGGCATCAAACGTATCATTATCATCGGCACAGAAACCCCATTGGTAATTGATGGGGAACCAACCTCCATAGGACGGCTCTTATTAACCAATACAATTCGGCTAACCATTGAAGGTACAGACACAATGTTGACCAACGAGGTGGGTCAAACAGGCTATGCATATGTAGCAAACTGGATTGAAGGCGCGCAACTGCTGAATTTATTAAATAACCAAAACCCATCACAAATATCAATTAATACCTTGGAAGGTGAAACGATCATCCTTAAAAAAGGAGAATTCGAAAATGCTATCATTGCAATTGTAAGAAGGGAAACCACACTCGTTTTGCCTGACCGTGGGCGAAGCGCCTGGATTACCAATATTATAGAAATTCAATCAAATTAATAATTATGACTAAGTATTCAAGATTTATATTTACCATCAGCATTTTTTTCTTACTCGTATTAACGGGTTGTCAGCAAACCTGGCAGATTGAAGTCCAAGTTAATGATACAGCCCATGATGTCATTGAGCAAGAAATTGTCTCGTTTTATTTGGATGAGTTAGATTATGAAAAAGAATCAATTTTATTGGCTCAAATTTTTTACCACCAGGGGTTTACATTGATCGATAACATAAGAATTGAAGATAACCATGGCCAAACTCATATTTATGATTGGGAACAAATAGCTGAAACCTCTAGGATTTTTCCGAATGGTGACATCTTAATTAATCAGAAAACATATGAAACACAAATCATTCATATTGAACCTTCAACCTTAGCAAATGAAATCAAATATTCAATTACTGATATTGCCCCAACTATCGCCAATATCTTAAATTTGCCACCTTTAACTGAAGCAACCGGAAATCCGATCTATGATGGGTCTGCAAATCATGTCGCAATGATCCTCATTGATGGTTTGCAATACAACAAATTAATTGAATTGATTTCATTAAACAAAATTCCTTTCTTCAGCACAATCGACCAAATAAAACAAGGTTTAACCGTTTTCCCTTCAATCACAACAGCTTCAACTACTGCATTGTTAACTGGCGCACCTCCTCAAATCAATCATGTATATGGTTATGGGTACCGATCAACAGATTCAGATACGCTGTTTGACCTGGCGGTCGATAACGGAAAAGCTGTGACCGCTGTTGAAGGCTATTCCTTGGCTTTTAATTTACATAATGCCAAGGTGATATTAAGCGGAGATCGAGATGGTGATGGGTTTACAGATGACAACGTGCTTAAAAACAGCCTTAACACCATTGAATCTGATATGCCAGATGTCCTTTTTATTCATTTTCATGATGTTGATGACTTAGGCCATCGATTTGGTCCAGATTCTGAGGAATATACACATGCTATCATCAAAATTGATGATTATTTATCGCAAATATTCGATTCATTACCTGAAAGCACCCACATCATTATTTTTGCTGATCATGGGATGCAGGATGATTCATTTTCAGCAGGCGGCAACCATGGCATGTTAACCCAAAAAGCCATGATCATTCCAATTTTATTATTAGAAAAATAGGAGAAAAGATTCTTTATGAATAAGAGAAAATGGATTAAATTACTGATTTTTTGCTTATTGATTATCACACCGTTGGTAATCAGCGGCTGCAGCAGCGTACCCAATGTTGAATGGGAACTATCCATCTCAGGTCATGTAAACAACCCAAGTGTATTCACGTATAAAGATCTAGCTTCGTTCCCTCAAGTTGATTTAGATGATGTGTTGATGGAGAAATCCAGAGGTGAAGATGAATTTCGATCCTTCAGCGGTGTTGAAATCTCATATCTTTTGAACCTTGTTGAGGCTCAAGATGGTTTCTCTTCAATTACAGCCATGGCTGCAGATGGCTATGCAATTGAAATAATTCCAGACGAAATGATTGATGGGATTGTTGCGTTGAAAGATGGTAATGATTGGATCGTAAAAAGCGATCCAAAAGCAGGTCCAATCAGGCTTGTATTCCCTGCGACGCCAGCAAACCGCTGGGTGTTTCAGGTTAATCAAATTATTGTTAACCCTTAATCACAATAGAAAGAAGGAAAATCATGAAAAAAATATCTTTGGTTTTAGCCCTTGTTGTTTTTAGTGCCCTTTTAGCTGCTTGTACTCAAACTGAGGCCCCCGTTGCAGAACCCGCTGCACCTTTAACTGCTGATGCAGTGTTAACTGTCGGAAGTGTTTCTTATTCACAACCTGAATTAGAAACCTTCACAATTGCCGAAGTTGACTTTACCAACCGTGATGGTGAGACGACTACTTATTCAGGTGTACCACTCATCACCCTGTTAGAAGAAGCAAACCTAACCGCTGCTGGTGAAACTCTCGTTTTTACCGCTGCAGATGACTATGAAGCAGAATTAAGCCTAGCGGACGCCTTGGCATGTGACAAATGCATCGTGGCTTTCGATGACGGAAGTTTACGCATGGTAATGCCTGAGATGCCGGGAAACCTACAGGTTAAAGACGTTGTCGAGATTAGTGTAAAATAAATTTGAACAGTATGGGCTACGGCAGTCAAAGAAACTGCCGTAGCAAAAATATTGAAATTATGCCCATTTTTACACCCTCTCACCGCTGGCAGAAAGCTTATTATCCTTTTAAATACCGTACGCTCTCAGAACGAATTGAAGAATCTTTCGAGCGAACTTTAAAAGGTGTGGTTTGGGGCTGCCGAATGTGCGGGAACTGCCTTCTCCAAGAAACAGCCTTTATCTGCCCGATGGCCTGCCCTAAAGGTATCCGCAATGGGCCATGCGGCGGGTCAACACCAGACCATTGCTGTGTTGGTGAATCGCGCCCCTGTATCTGGTACGCAATTTTCCAACGTGCAGAAAGATTAGGCCGACTTGAGCGCCTGCTTGAAATATTTCCGCCGCTTGACTGGGATAAAACCGGAACCTCTGCATTGCGAGATGTGGTCGAAAAAATACCAAAAAGGGATAAATGGAAATCCATTGCTGTTCTAATTAGATCAACATCCGATGAGCGTAAGTTAAAATGGGATCAATTTTTTGAAGACATTCGGCAGCCAGCCTGGTGGACAAAAAATACGCAGATGAATTCATCTACTGCCCAGTATCCTGCTTCGCGCCTTGAACAAAAACTGAGCGCAGGCTCCTTTGTTGTAACTTATGAATATCTGCCACCTTTAAATGGTGAGATATCCTCATTTGACAGTGATCTTCAAAAAATAAAAATTCTTGTGGATGCTGTTAATATTACCGATGGTGCCTCTTCAATCCCTCGTATTGCACCTATTGTCATTGCACAGCGAGCTTTGGAATTGGGTATCGAACCAATCATGCATATGACAGCTCGTGATCGCACTCGACTGAGTTTTCAATCAGACCTACTGGGTGCCTCCGCTACTGGGGTCCACAATTTACTGCTCATTACCGGAGACCATCCCAATAAAGGGAAAAAACCATTTAGCAAGATGGATGTTTGGGATTTTGACAGTATTCAGGCTCTTTGGATGGCAAGAAAATTGCGTGATGAGGGTAAATTTTTAGATGGCAGGCAGCTAGAAACTAGACCTTACTTCTTTCTCGGCGCTGCAGCTGCACCATTTGCATCGAATCCAGACTACCAAGCAATTCGACTTGAAAAAAAGATCCATGCCGGTGCTCAATATTTTCAGACAAATATGGTATTCGATATACCTAAATTTGAACAATATCTCGAAGCATTAGATAAGCGTAGTCTGCTCAAGAAAGTTAAGCTAATTACAGGTGTAACTCAAATAAAGAGTCTCAAAAATGCAAATTATTTAAATAATCTGCCCGGAGTCACAATTCCACAAGGAATTCTTAAACGCTTTTCAGCTTCAAAAGATTTTCAAAAAGAGTCCCATCAGATTTGTTTAGAGACCATTGATAAATTGATCTCAATGTCTGGCATTCATGGGATTCACTTCATGGCCATCAAACATGTTGATGATCTAAAGGGATTAATAATTGATAGTGCTCTGAACCAACATGACCGATAATCAAAATTCGGTTGCTCAAATTTACTGTAAAGAAAAATTTCAGGAATTAAAGGATTGTCAATATCTTAAGATGCACTTAAATTGCTGTAATTATCAAATTGGTCATTGACACAATTCATATCCGTCATTAGAATATTAATTAAGTAAATAACAAGCCATAAAGGGAGCACCTCTGCCCGGATGCAAGGTGCGAACGGGGGAAGCTGGTGAAAGTCCAGCACTGTCCCGCAACGGTTACACCCAGTGTGAAGTCCGATAACCCGCTCTTTATGACCCAAGCAACTTCGTGGAAAGGCAAAGTTGGGTACCGACAAGCGTTATCTTGTCGTCCTCATCCTGCCGCCCATTTGGGCGGATTTGGTTTAACGACCTTTCTTTTGAAGCAAGGTCGTTTTATTAATATTCGAGGAGATCATCAATGGAATTTAAAATCAGCACAAGATGCAATGCCATCATCATAATCACAATTCTGCTCAGTTCAATATTTTCAACCACACCTGCCTTTGCTGAAGACTCAATACAATCAGCAAGCCAGATAGATCCAGCAATTACACTAGCCTTCGAGTATATCAATACACAAATGAATGAAGATGGTGGTATCCGCTGGTTCGACGAAACATCGAACGTAGCAACTACTATCCGGACTGTCACTGCCTTGGCATCAGCAGGCTTATCACAGGACGCATTGCTAAGCACCGCTGGCGGCCGTCCAGTTGATTATCTGATAACATCTGGCACTGACTGGATCTATCAGATAGATACTGAGCAGCCCGGATTAAATGTCGCCCGATCAGGCCAGTTGTTGACCGCTGTTGCATCTGCAAATCAAAACCCTTATGCCTTTGGGTCGGAGTCGATCGACCTGATCCATTTGATCAAATCGAATTATGACCAAAACGCCGGCAGTTTTGGCGATGCCGCTCAAGATGCTGTGCTAGACCAGGTGTGGGCAATGATTGGTCTGGGGGCAGCCAATGCTTCAATTCCTGAGGATTCAGTTACCTGGCTGATGGATGCCCAAAATCCTGATGGCAGTTGGGATGACGGCTTTGGTAGCTTTTTGGATACAACGCCTTTAGGCATAATCGCCTTAGCTTCTTCCAATCAAAATGACCTAGTATTGAGCACAGTCCAATCCGCTGTGGCGTTTATTCTGGATAATCAGCAGCCTGATGGAGGTTGGCAAACAGAATGGGATTCGGCGACCAACGCCAATACAACTGGCATGATGATCCAGGCGCTCATTGCAGCACGAGATATTGGCACTGAAATCGATGTAGAAATAATTACAACCGGGCAGTTGGCTTTGCTTGAAATTCAGCAGGAAAACGGCATGATTGGTGGCGATTTCGCCAATGCATATTCGACCGCAGAAGCCGTTTTAGGGTTATCAGATCAAACCATAAACAACCTGGGGTACCTCAATCGGGTCAGCCAGGCTTATGATTTTATTTTTGATGAACAGCAAATTGACGGCGGCTGGGGGTCTGTTGGACAGACTTTGGGTGTAATTCTTGCACTGACCGCTGCAGGATGGGATCCACAGACAGTGCTGCAAAACGGCAGCGATCCTATCAGCTTTTTATCTGTGAACCTGCCTGAATACCTCAAGTCTGGACCCGATGCGATCGGGAAATCAATTCTCAGTTTGGTATCTGCCGGATATGATCCCGCCTATTTCAACGGAATTGACCTGGTAACAATGCTTTTAGACACCTTTGACTCGGATTCAGCGGCTTTTGGTGACAGGAACAATTCCTGGCATCAATCTCTGGCCTTGCTGGGCCTGTCTGCAGCCGGTGCTGCCATCCCTGAAGGTGCTGAGCTATCGTTGACCCTATTACAGCAGGAGAATGGCGGCTGGGAGTACCTGCCCGGCTTTGGCACATCAGCGGATAATACTTCTCTGGCCATCCAGGCACTTCTTGCAGCAGGCTGGTCAGTGGAAAATGAAATTATTATCAACGGATTGAATTATATCCAGGCACAACAAACCATTGACGGCGGTTGGGGCGATTCCAGCACCACCGCATTTGCCATGACAGCATTAAATAGCTTGGATATTCCTTTCAGTAATTGGACCACCGAAAACCAACGGTCACCTTTAGAGAATATATTTACGTATCAAACATCGTCCGGTGGTTTCTATTTTTCTGACGAATTTCCTGAACCCAATTTAATGTCCACCACCTCCGCTGTTTTTGCAGTTTTATCCGGTAGTTTCATCATCACGCCAGAATGGATTGACAAATCCAATTATGCTGGTTTGGTGATTTATTCTGTAGGACAAGATGTCAAAACTGCCTGTGTTAATTTTGATTCGCCTTCAATCTCGGGGTTCGAACTATTAGACAATTCAGGTATCCCTTACGAAGTTCAGGATGGGTTCATCAACAGCATCAACGGGTTGTCCAATGAGCAGGGCGATACGATGTATTGGGCATATTGGCGTTGGGATGGCCGAGAGTGGGGGTTTAATAATACTGGCGCTGCGGACTCGATCGTATATCCCGGTTCAGTTGAAGCCTGGCATTTTACGAGCTGGGAAGTATTCCCCTCCCTGCCGCCTGAATTCACACCGGCTATCAATCAATTTTGCAGCCAACCAGTGCTCAGGAATTATTCAGACCAGCCATATCTAAATTATTGGAATCTCAATCCAACGATTATCACCCAAGCTGAGGAAATAACTGCGGTTCCGGAACCAACTTCAGATAAATCCATCGATGAAACATCGATAATGCCAGATCAAACACCTGCCAACAATATCGAGCCATCAGCTGAAAACACACGGATTAACACACCCATCATCATTATCAGTGTCGTTGGTTTGTTTATTTTGGTTCTGATAGCATATTTGCTAATCAAAAAGAAATGAAGCGGCGTAAACTTTTCAGCATTTTCATGGATTTATTTGTGGTCTCCCTGGGTCTGATCAGCTTGCTGTCGCCTTTCATCTTTCAACAAGCTAGAAGCCCAGAAAATCAGGCAGCAATTTATCCGATCATGGTCAGTTTGATCATCTTTTTATGCCTAATGATCATCCTGTTTGAAACGCAAGCATCTACATTAGATAATAAGATGATTGCTTTATTAGGTGTTTTGATCGCCATCAATTCAGGATTGCGATTTATTGAGAATGCTGTTCCCGGCCCTGCAGGTTTCAGTCCTGCCTTCTTTTTGATCATTCTGGTTGGATATAAATTTGGCAGCCATGCAGGTTTTATCATTGGCGCGTTAACTTTATTGGTCTCAGCTTTAATCACCGGTGGTGTGGGGCCATGGCTGCCAGGGCAGATGATCACAGCTGGATGGGTTGGGCAATCTGCTGCCATGCTCACCTTTCCAATCCAGAAAATGGGGTATCAATCCAAAGCGCCAGAAATTATTTTTCTAGCGGGATTTGGTGCTTTATGGGGGATACTGTTTGGGGTGATCATGAATCTTTGGTTTTGGCCTTTTCTTGGCGCAGCACATGGTCACACTTTTACGCAAGCTGTCGGGTTGATCGAAAATTTTCACAGGTATTTGGCATATTACCTGGCTACCTCCCTGCTTTGGGATCTAACAAGAGCCATAGGTAATATCGTGCTTATATTGATCATGGCCAAGCCTGTGTTGAAAATATTTCAGCGGTTTTACCTGCGGTTCTCCTATCAATATCATCAAGGGACTTGAAGATGACTTCGTCCGTTGCATGGATTATTTGGGTGATTGCCGGATCAGCCTTTTTCCTATCGACCCGGAATCCAAGCTATTTAGTTTTGGGTATTCTCAGCCTCCTTTTTTTGGGGCATAAACTGGCAAAAAAACAAGGTTTACAGCATTGGGTGAAATTTAACCTTCGGTTTATCTTAATGATGATATTACTGTCCACATTGATAAACAGCCTGTTTTCAAAAATGGGCCAGAGTGTACTGCTCACACTTCCAAATCAATGGCCGTTGATTGGTGGAAATATCACTTTAGAGAGTCTGGTATATGGTGCGATTAATGGGCTTGTAATCTCAACCCTATATTTGATATTCAATGTATTAAACCTCGGTATGAATATTCAAAACCTGGTCAGATTGATCCCCCGTGCGTTTCATCCAATTGCCATGACAATCTCAATTGCCCTGACCTTCTTTCCGTCAATTAACCAACGAGTCAATCAAATTAAAGAAGCACAGCTTATTCGGGGCAATCCAATGAAGAAATTGGTTGATTGGACCCCGATTTTAATGCCCCTGCTGGTAACAAGTTTAGAAAATGCAATTCTCTTATCCGAATCGATGACTGCTAAAGGATATCATCAAATTAACGACGAAAAATCAAACCTTTATCTGATAGGATTTGTACTGTCGGCTTTTACAATTTTTTCGGGTTGGATTCTGCAGCTATATCAATACCCTATCGAGCTTTCTGTCATCATGTATCTGATCGGCCTATGTCTCATTTTTGGAATGATATTGACGATTAGCAAAAATTCACAATTTACACGATATCGAAAAGAAGTTTGGAAACTTGGTGATTACCTGATTTCTACAATGATGAGCCTTTACCTGGTATCGTATATCCTACTCTCATTGACAGGTGATTTATATTCAACTGCCTATTCACCCTACCCCTTGGTAAGAATTCCAGATCTGCAAATGCTTGGCTTAATCTTTCCCATCACGTTGATAATTCCGATATTTTTCTATAATCATGATTAAATTCTCAACTTTTTATTTTTCCTATCCCCAAACATCCCAGCCCATACTGGTGGATGTCAACCTTGAAATCCCATCGAAGACATTAACCTTGGTAACTGGAGCCTCCGGATGTGGAAAATCGACACTTCTTCGTTGTATTAATGGATTGGTACCCCACTTCACTGGCGGAACTTTATCAGGAAAGATTGATGTATTTGGTGCAAATCCAATTCTGGAAGGCCCAGAAAAAATGTCTGGAAATATCGGTATTGTTTTCCAGGAACCTGAAGCACAATTCGTTTTCAATCGAGTTGAAGATGAAATTGCTTTCTCGATGGAAAATAAAGGCATACCCAGACATGAAATGCATAAACGCATGGATCAAATTCTTGCTAAATTGCAAATTACACATCTACGTAATAAGCAAATCAGCCAGATTTCGGGAGGTGAGCAGCAGAAAGTTGCAATAGCCAGTGCACTCATCAACCAACCCCAGGTATTAATCCTGGACGAACCCACATCACAATTGGACCCTAAATCTGCAGACGAACTCCTCAGGTATATCGTATCGCTTAAGTCTGAATTAGGTCTCACAGTTTTGATCTCAGAGCACAGACTTGAAAGGCTGCTTACCTACAGCGATGCCATTATTTACCTGTCCCCTGATAAGCAATGCATGTCTGGATCAGTTCAGTCGATGCTTAAAATCATGGAGCAAGTTCCCCCTTTAATTGAAATTGCCCGCTATTTTGAGGTTTCACAACTTCCTGTTTCACCTGAACAGTTTTCACTTCCTCCAGAAAAGCACATCAATAATAAATCTAATAAAAACAAACAAACTAAATCACAAACTAAAATAACTGACCTTTTAAAAATTGAAAATTTATCAGTGAATTTCAATCACCAGAAAATTCTTAATAATATTTACCTCTCTGTAAAACAAGGGGAAATTATGGTCTTAATAGGACCGAACGGCTCAGGAAAGACCACACTTCTGCGGTCGATTCTAGGTTTAATTCCATCTTCTGGTGAAAGGTACTTACTTGATGTAAATTTAGCATCTATTGCAACACCTGAAGCGATCCAAAAAACGGCTTACCTGCCTCAAAATCCAAACGATCTTTTATTTGCTGAAACAATTATCGACGAAGTAAAAATCACGCTGTCAAATCATCAAATGAACAAGAGTGACTTAGAACTTGTTAAATTTCTAGAAAGGTTTGATCTAGAAGACAAGAAATTCCGGTATCCAAGAGATCTCTCTGTCGGGGAACGCCAGAGAACTGCAATTGCCGCGATTAGCGTACATCAACCAGAGATTTACCTCTTAGATGAACCGACTAGAGGATTGGATAGTTTTGCAAAACTGAAGTTGGGAAGCTTGCTTAAAAATATATCCAGCCAGGGAAAATCTATCCTATTAGTAACACACGATATTGAATTTGGGGCAAAATTTGCTGATCGTGCAGCTATTCTTGAAAATGGAACAATCACCTTCAGCGGCAGTCCCCAAGAAATTTTCTCAAAATATCCCAGGTTCCAGACTCAAACTGCACAATTATTCCCTGGCACTGGGTGGATTACACCAAAAGACATAATTTCCAACTTTGGCTAATCTGGAAATACCTTCTGCTGTGGTAAAATAGTCCCGGTTAAGTATGTGAAAATTTGAACAATTCATATTGTGGATATTATTCGTGATGAATAATTACATACTACACTATTGACGACTGATGACCTTGAGTATAAATAATATCAAATTTACTAGTAACTTGGAATATTTTCACTTCATCAAAGATATAACTGATAACCGAAATGTCAATCATCCCAATTATCTGGCTGGCAAATCCCTGAGAAAATTAGGAGAGAATTAATATGTTTGGATACAGCGGTAAGATATTGCACATTGACCTGAATGAACGTAAACATTGGGTCGAAGAAAAACCAGAAGAATGGTACAAAATTTACATTGGCGGCGTTTCAATGGCAACGCGATTATGTTGGGAGAATATTGAAGTCGGTTGTGATGCTTATGACCCAGGAAACCCAATTTGCTTTGCTAACGGCATATTTGCCGGTACGCCTGTACCAGTCGGTGGAAAATACGGACTTGCTTCAAAATCCCCATTAACCGGTTGTATTGGCGACAGCCTATCAGGCAGCTGGTTTTCAATTGCATTAAAACGAGCACAATGGGATGGTGTTGTCATCCATGGAGCCAGTGATGAATGGGTTCATATTTTTATTGACGATAACCGGGTCGAATTTCTACCCGCTGAAAAACTTTTAGGGCTCGGCACATTTGAAACTGAAGAAAAGATCCGCGAAAATTTTGGAGATGACCAGGTAAGATCTGCAACTATCGGCCCTTCTGGAGAAAACATTGTGCGATATGCCAATGTGACCAATGACGGCCGGCAGGCTGGACGAACTGGCCATGGCGCTGTCTGGGGGAGCAAGAAAGTAAAAGCCGTCTCAGTCCGGGGCACCTATGGTATCGCAGTTGCTGATCCTGATAAATTGCTGCAGATGTCTTTTGACATCACTGAATCTGCGCAAGGTCCCCACACAGAGAAATATCGTATTTACGGAACTTCAACAAATGTTCTCAATATGAACAAATTGGGGTTGCTGCCTACTCGGAATTTTCAAGAAGGTGTGTTCGAGTTTGCAGAATTGATCAGTGGTGAATACCTGGATGAACACCATAAAGTCAAAGTAATAGCCTGTGCGCAATGTCCTATCGCCTGTGAGCAAATGTCCATGGTCAAAAAGGGCCCCTTTGCTGGCGCAATGACCGGGATTGAATACGAATGTCTACAGGCTGTCAGTTCCAATTGCGGCATTGATGATATGACGGCAGCTATTCAACTGGTAGACATTGCAGATAAAAGCGGCATGGATGCCATGTCAATGGGGGTCTCGATTTCATTCGCAATGGAATGTTATGAAAAAGGCGTTTTAAAGAAGGAAGATTTCATTTGTGACCAGGCACCTGATGGCATCGAACTTAACTTCGGCAATGGGGAGGGTGCGGTTATCCTTGCCAGGATGATTCGTGACCGAGAAGGTATCGGCGAAGTTTTGGGTGAAGGTGTACAAATTGCATCCGAAAAGTTCGACAAAGAACGGAATACTGAAAGCTGGAAATGGGCAATGCATATCAAAGGCCTTGAAAACCCTGGTTATGATGCCCGCTCCTTAAAAACTTTTGCGCTAGGTTTGGCAGTTGGCACTCGCGGTGGATGCCACAACCGTTCTGCAGCTTACGACCCTGATATCAAAGGTGAAACGAACAGGTTCACTGTAGATGAAACACGCGGCAATGTTGCGTCAAGTTCAGAAGAATATGCAGCGGTCTATGACACACTTCCGCTATGTAAATTCATCAGGCGCTGCTTCACAGGCAAAGCTGATCGCGCAGGTGCCTGGCCAGCAATTGCTGATTTGATCAATGCAACTACCGGATGGAATTTCGATTACGATGACGTCGATTTGATCGGTGTTCGAGCTCATACTATCAAGAAAGCTTTCAATATCCGTGAAGGCTGGAATAAAAAAGATGATGACCTGCCCTATCGTTGGAAAAATGAACCAATGACCATAGGGCCGTCAGCTGGCCATGTTGTCACAGAAGAGGAACTCGAATACCTCAAGAAAATTTATTACGAAGCGAAGGAATGGACTGAAGACGGACTGATCCCAAAACAACTGCTGATAGACCTCGGTATGGCCGATGTTGCCGAAGAAATTGGTGTATAAGGAGATTAATATGGTTTCTTCCACCTCAAAATATAAATATATCGTTTGTGATCCTGAACTCTGTATTGGCTGCCAGCTATGTGAATATATCTGCTCCTATACCAAGAAAGGTGAGTTTAACACCTACCGCAGCCGCATTCGTACAGTGCGGGTTGATGAGGTGCTAATCACAGCAGTTGCCTGCCGGACCTGTGAAAATGCACCTTGTGTGATTGCTTGCACAAGGGATGCTTTATCCCAAGACCAGGAAACTGGCATCATCCGCATAGACCCAACCAAGTGTAACGGCTGTGCCTGGTGCATTGAAGCTTGCGATTTTGGCGCAATCTCAATTAATCACCAAACTAAACTGGCAGAATTTTGTAATCAATGCGAAGATGTTGAAGAGGGACCGCAATGTGTCAAGATCTGCCCCAAGGATGCACTCGAATACACCACACCTGACCAACGTGCACAGCGTACCCGTCATAAATTAATCAAATCAAGTCTTGAATTTCCCTCCAAAGCAAAGGATCCTAAATGAGCGAACAAGCCAACGATCCCAACAACGAAGAATTACGTATCGGGGTCTATGTATGTCACTGCGGCAGCAACATTGCCGGCGTGATCGATCCTAAAGAAGTTGTCCAGTTTGCTGAAGGATTACCTGACGTCGTCAGGGCAACAGACACACTTTATGCCTGTGCAGATTCTGGCCAGCGTTTGATCAAAGAAGATATTGAAAAATTTAAACTTAACCGAGTCGTTGTATCTGCCTGCTCTGTCAGGATGCATGAACCAACTTTTCGAGGTGCTGTTGCTGAAGCTGGCCTAAATCCATTCCTGATGGAAATGGCCAATATCCGTGAGCAGTGTACCTGGGCACATGGACACGATCGCGAAGGCGCACTTGAAAAAGCTAAAGACCTGACAGCCTCTGCAATCGCCAAAACCCGGTTCTTAACACCCCTCGACATGATAGAAGTACCTGTCACCCAAAAGGCAATGGTCATCGGCGGCGGTGTTGCCGGTATTAGCGCTTCACTTGATCTGGCTGAACAAGGGATCGAAACCATCCTGGTTGAAAAGGAACCGACCATTGGCGGGGTCATGGCACAACTCAACAAGACCTTTCCCACAATGGACTGTAGTATATGAATACTCGCACCAAAAATGGTTGACGCGGCGCGTCAGCCCCGAATTGATGTCAGAACATATACAGAAGTTGAAAAAGTTGAAGGCTTTGTCGGCAATTTCACTGTAACATTACGTGAAAAAGCCAAGCACGTCCTTGCTGACCGATGTAATGGTTGCGGTGACTGTGCGAAAGTCTGCCCGGTTGAAGTTCCCAATTATTTTGAAATGTATCTGGCACCACGTAAAGCAGCCTACATCCCGATGAGCCAATCCGTGCCGCTGATCTATTCGATTGACCTGGATGCCTGCATCCATTGTTATAAATGTGTTGAAGCTTGCGGTCCATTGGAAGCCATAGATTTCAGCCAGGAGGACAAGCTGGTTGAAGAGGATATCGGTGCCATTGTAGTCGCCACTGGTTTTGGCCATTTTGATCCCGGTGTGATGGCAGAATACGGGTATGGACACTTCCTAAATGTGATTACATCCATGGAAATGGAACGCCTGAACAATTCTGCCGGCCCAACGTCCGGCAACTTGATCAGGCCCAGTGACCGCAAAAACCCACTGAGATTAGCCTTCATCAATTGTGTCGGTTCCCGTGATAAACGATACAACCCTGGATGTTCAAACTTCTGCTGCATGTACTCCATCAAAAATGCAGTTTTATTAAAACAAATGAATCCAAATGTGAATATCACCATTTATTATATGGATATCCGCAGCCCTTCGAAGGGATATGAAGAATTTTATAACCGGGCCAGAGAAATGGGTATCCATTTCATTCAGGGCCGGCCGAGTTTGATCACTGAGGATGAAGAAACACATAATCTCTTCATCCACTCAGAAGATATCCTTTTGGGGAAAGTGATCGAACATGAATACGATATGGTCATGCTCAACCAGGCAGCCATCCCGCAGCCAGACCAGGATCATATGAGTTCGGTTCTGAATGTTACCCAAAGCCCAGGCGGCTGGTTTATGGAATACCATCCAAAACTAAGGCCAATGGACAGCCCAACTGATGGAGTCTTTTTTGCCGGCGCGTGCCAGGGACCCAAGGATATTCCCAGCAGTGTTGCGCAGGGTTCTGCAGCCGCTGCCAGGGCAAGCCGTATTTTGCATTCTGAAACATGGGATATTGAACCAACTGTTGCCGTCGTTTGGCCAGAGCGGTGTTCAGCTGAAACTAAAGGCCGAGCCTGCGGATTGTGTGTCAAAGCCTGCCCCTATGGGGCTGTGATTATTGAAGGTGACAAAGCAGCTGAAATCATCACTGCCAAATGCCACGGTTGTGGCGGCTGCGTGGCAGAATGCCCTGAAGATGCGATCACTCAGCTCCATTACACAGATGCTCAAATCCTCGCACAAATGCGGGCAGTATTAGCTGACAAACCTGAAGAAAAAATCCTCGCTTTTAGATGCCATTGGTGCTCTTATGGTGGTGCAGATCTCGCAGGTACCAGCCATTTTGAATATACATCCAACGAACGTGGTTTAAAGGTCATGTGCTCAGCTCGGATGGATTCAGATTTTATCTATGAAGCTTACAGGCTAGGTGCTGGCGCAGTCCTATATTCTGGATGCCACCCACAGGATTGCCATTACATCACTGGCCAGCTGATTGGTGCAAAACGAGCTGATCGATTAAAGAAAATCTTGGACCGCATGGAAATGACCGATGGTCGTTTTAGGGTTGAATGGATCAGTGCTGCTGAAGGTGATAAATATGCGCGAGTACTCAATGAAATGCAGGCAACACTTGATGATATTTCTCCTGAAGATTTGCAGAATGAGATTACACGTTTAAAACCAGAAATGGAAAAAAGACTCAAGAACTTCCCTGGCATACCCGGCGTATCGGAGGCAATGGATTATTCAGATAAGTTGGTTGGTGCTATCAATCTACAAAAGGAGGCTAAATGAGCCATCCTGCAATGACGCAAACCTTTGCTGATCAGGTCAAAGCCATCCCGGGCGGAGACCATCTTGAAAGGTGTTTTGCTTGCGGCACCTGCGTCAGCAAGTGCCTTATCCAGCAAAAAGTCGAACCTGATTATAATCCACGACGTTTATTAGGGATGGTGATGGCTGGTCTACAAGATAAATCATTCAACAGTCCTACAACCTGGATGTGTTCAGAATGTGATCTTTGTTATGAAGCCTGCCCGCAAGAAATCCATATCTCACAGGTGATTGCAGCAGTCAAAGAATTGGCAATCGAGTCAGGTTATACCTCCCCATTGACCACGGTCTCAGTTGATGAAACACTTTGTTCCGGATGTGGTATTTGTGTGATGGTTTGCCCCTATGAGGCACCATTATTATTTGATAAACAGATCGATGGCACGGTTGATAGGCTTTCTCAAGTTGACCAAAACAAGTGTATGAGCTGCGGCACCTGCGTGGGGGCCTGCCCTTTGGGGGCTATTGCAAGGGAAGGTGTCAGCAATGCAAAGATTGCAGCAAGTATTTCAAACAATGGGCCAAAAACGCCTCACTTAATCACATTTATTTGTGACTGGTCTTTAAGGGTTGATGCTGACCTCGATATACTTGAAAGCTATCCTAAAGACGAGGTGAATGTGGTCCACATCCCCTGCACCGGCCGTATCGATCCTCAACATGCTTTGATGGCCCTCGATTCAGGTATTAAAGGTGTGCTGGTATGCGGCTGCAAACCTGGGGAATGCCATTTTAAACGGGGAAATCATGTGGCAAAATGCAAAATGGGAATCCTTGACACAATGTTGGGACAAATGGACCTTCACATAGAGAATTTAAAATTCGTCCAGATCGGAACCCAGGAGCGGGGAAAAATTCGACATGAAATTGATCAAATGCTAACAAAACTACACCTTATAGAATTGGAGGTCGAATTATGACCTCCAAGCCAAAACTTGCTTTTTATTGGGCAGCCAGCTGTGGAGGGTGTGAAATTACCATTACTGAGCTGGGTATGCGCCTGGTTGATGTTTCTGAACAGGCTGATATCGTTTTTTGGCCTGCCGCAATGGATTTTAAGTATGATGATGTCCGACAAATGGCGGATAATGAAATTGATATTTGTTTCTTCAACGGCGCGATCCGAAACAGTGAAAACGAAGAACTAGCCCACCTGTTGCGGCAAAAGTCCAAGGTGATGATCGCCTTTGGCTCTTGTTCTCAATTAGGAGGCATTCCGGGCCTGGCAAACATGTATGATATCGAATCACTCTGTCAGCGTGTATTTGACACCACACCTTCGTTGGATAACAGCCGTGGCACACGTCCTCAAACAAGCACCATGATGCCTGAAGGTGAAATCACCTTGCCTAAACTTTTCGAAAGTGTGAAATATCTATCACAAATCGCTGACGTAGATTATTTCATGCCCGGCTGTCCACCTGTCGTTGACCAGGTTTGGGATGTATTTCAAGCTGCATTAAATGGCAATCTGCCGCCAAAAGGCTCAATCATTGGTGTAGATGATAAAAGTGTCTGTGATGTCTGTCCCCGTGAAAAGGGCTCACCAAGCTTCAGAATTACAGAATTCAAGCGTCCCCACGAAGTCACGCTTGACCCAGATACCTGTTTCCTGACGCAGGGTGTGATTTGCTGTGGTCCAGCGACACGGGCCGGATGTGGAATTCCATGCCTAACAGGCAACATGCCCTGCCGGGGATGTTATGGCCCTGCAGAAGGTGTCACGGATCAAGGAGCAAAAATGGCCAGTGTCATAGGCGCTATGATCGATACCGATGAACCAGATCAATTAGATAAAATCCTCAACACCTTAGTTGATCCAGCAGGTACTTTTTATCGGTTCGGGTTAGCGCATTCGATCATGAGCAGGATGAAATATGAGTAAAGATATCAATATGAAGCAAAAAATCAGCATCGACCCAATCACAAGACTTGAAGGCCATGCAAGGGTTGATCTTTTTTTGGATGAAGATGGGGCATTATCAAATGCCTATCTTATTATCCCTGAACTGCGCGGATTTGAAAAGTTTTGTGAAGGCAGACCCGTAGAAGAAATGCCGCGAATCACACAGCGTATCTGCGGGGTGTGCCCAATTGCACACCATATGGCTGCAGCAAAAGCCGGTGATGCTGTTTATCATGTAGACCCGCCTCCCACCGCCAAAAAATTGCGTGAATTGATGTATTCTGCATTTTTCGTAGCTGATCATGCCACCCATTTTTACATCTTGGGCGGCCCTGACTTTGTGGTTGGGCCAGATGCACCTAAATCGGAGCGAAATATTCTAGGTGTGGTCCGAAAAGTTGGTAAAGAATTCGGTGCAAAAGTCATGCAGTTATTGAAAGACAACCATGAAATAACCGCCATGATCGGTGGGCGCTATATTCACTCCGTCAGTGCCATTGTGGGCGGTGTCAGCAAACCCATTACAGAGGAACAACGCCTTGCAATTTTAGAACGAGCAGAACGCTCAGTTGAATTTGCCAAAGAAACATTAGCTTTATTCGATGATATCGTGTTGGGCAATTCTGAATATGTCGATATGATCACCAGCGATGCCTATTCTCACCAAACTTATTATATGGGCCTCGTTGATGAGAACAACCTGGTCAATTTTTATGACGGTAAGGTGAGGGTAGTTTCTCCAACAGGGGAAGAATTTGTGAAATTCGGTCCAGAGGAATACCTGGATGTGATCGCAGAACATATTGAACCCTGGACATATCTTAAATTCCCTTATCTAAAGAAGATTGGCTGGAAGGGTTTTGTTGATGGTATGGACAGCGGTGTTTACCGGGCTTCTCCCTTATCACGATTAAATGCTGCTGACGGCATGGCAACACCTGAAGCCCAGATCATGTATGAGAGATATTTTGACACATTAGGCGGTAAACCAGTCCATTCCACACTTGCGACCCATTGGGCCCGTTTAATCGAATTATTATACGCAGCAGAAAGATGTGTTGAGCTGGCGTCTGATAAAACGATTACAGATCCGAATGTTCACACCATCCCCACCGAAACACCGACAGAAGGTATCGCTATCGTTGAAGCCCCAAGGGGAACATTAACTCATCACTATAAAACAAATGATAAGGGGCTTGTTGAAGCCGTCAACCTGATAGTCGGTACAACAAATAATTATGCAGCCATTGACATGTCAATTGTTAAAGCAGCAAAGGATTTGATCAAAGCAGGTCAAACTGTTACTGATGCGGCATTAAACAAGATTGAGATGGCCTTTAGAGCTTATGATCCCTGTATGGGATGTGCAACACATGCGCAGCCAGGTGAGACACCGCTAAAAATCAACCTCTATGATCACAGCCATACACTTCTCGAAAAAATTCAGAGGGATTAGGAGCCAAGCATGACCAATCGTGGAAAAACCATTAAAACTCGCACGGCCCACCAAATGACACTTGAGCGCCCAATGGTCACCAGGCACTATTTAATGACCTGGGACCTAGATCGCTGTGTTGGCTGTCAGATGGGTCCAACTGCGTGCCCCAAAGAATCATTAACACACATAGAGGGTGAAATTGTTGATGGACGGATGACAACCCTTCCCTCTGTCGATGTAGATCCTGATACCTGTATTATGTGTGGGATTTGTGTGGAAATTTGCCCTGTCCATGCTATCTCGATGATTGTCAATGACAAGCCTGAAAATCCTGTCCTCAAATACGAGGCTTTTCCAGAAGTTCGTGGTCATCTGACCTTTGATCGAGAGGCTTTTGACTTTTCACTTAAAGACCTGGTAATCAATAACTGCCCTACGAATATCATCAGCTATGATGAAGAGGTTGACAACATGGCCATCCACTTTGAAGACTGTATTCGATGCAGACAATGTGAAGTTGCCAGTGAAGGTGCTTTCAAAGTCACCCAAAGGTGGCAGGGAAGCGTTGAACTTCATCGAGAAAAGTGTGTTGAGAACTGTTTAGCCTGTGCTGATGTATGCCCCACCCGTGCGCTGTATATCAATGATGAAAACGACCTCGTCTTGGCTGATTATTACTGTATAAAATGCGGTGCCTGTATGCATGCATGCCCGATCAAACCTGAATTTGAAGAAGAAACATTTACTTTTGAATCCCAGGGCTTGACTTTGACCCGCACCCATGACAAGTTACTCAACCAGGATAAACTGGCTATTATTGTTGAGCGCTGGCGAACACAGCCAACCGACATAATGAGTGCTGCCTGGATTGAAGTACTGAGGAAACTGGCAGACGACAAAGCCAAAGGTGTCGAGATCGACCGTAAGCGTGCACTAAAAAGGAAAGATCTTGTGCTGGCACTGAGAGGACATATTTTGCCCCACCAAACGGAAAATTAATTATTAACCTTATATAAAAAGCTGGCAAAAATCGCCAGCTTTTTATTCACATGTCAAAATTTTACTGACAAATAAGTGAGTAACCTCATCAGTGACACGAATCACATAAAGAATTTATCAGTCAGTTTCTTGTTTAAGATTATCAGCAGCATCACTCTGTATTGGCTGATTAACCCCATTTTTCCCATGACCCATTGATACAGATTCTTCGCCAGATGATTGCGTGGATGAATATTTAGTTTTAGAAAAAAGATTGGATTTAGTTTTTATGACCCCTGCAATCACCTGAATTAAGATTAATCCAGTAATTGCCATTAAAATTGCAACAAATCTCGAATAACTGAAGTTGGTGCCCGGAAAGGTCGGTTGGTCCGGTCTGAAAAATTCAATCACATTTCTACCGACACCAGCCAGAATCAACCAAAATCCAAATAACATGCCTGGCTTTATTTTTTCACTATGCTTGCGTGATAAATAATATAAAAATCCAGCAGCCAGAAAATTCCAAATCATCTCATAGGCAAATGTAGGATGAAACCTTGTTGTGGCTTCCGGGAACAGGTTCAGATTATTCCAGGGGGGAATTCGGTGAGCGACATCAATAATTATTCCCCACGGCAATGTAGTTGGGGGGCCATATAATTCCTGGTTAATAAAATTAGCCGGGCGTGCCAATGCCTGGCCAATCAGTAAACCAGGTGAAACTGCATCCAAAGCTAACCAAATATCCAAACCTTTAACCCTGGCATAAAAATAGAAAGCAATTGCACCAAATAATAAGCCTCCAAAAAAGTGCAATCCGCCTTGCCTTAAATCGATGATCGCCATGGGGTTTTGAATAAATCGCAGATTACCCCCCAATGTGACATTAACAACATACCACAACCTGGCCCCAATCACACCTGCTGGAAGAATGTACACTAAACTGTCCCACACAAATTCAGGGTCTTCGCCCCATCGCTTAAAATTAACAGCAGTCAAAAATGATGCGATAACCACTCCCAACATGACCAACACACCATACCAGTACAGAGAAAATACTGCATTGCCAATTTCAAAGGAAAAAATCACGGGATCGATCATGTTCTCATTCTCCTGGTGAAAACTTTATTCAATCTGGACGTTTAAAGATAACGATGGTTGCCATAACTGACACCGCTCAAATGATGAAAAGCCCATGGCCGCTTTTCATCCGCATCACTTTTTTCCAATGGATAGAAAACCATCACTTTTGTGAGGGCTTTCAATCTGCCAAAAGCATCATAATCCTTGGTGGCAGGAATCACATTCCGCCAGGTACCGGTATTTATATAATATCGCTGGTCATCTTCGTCAGCTGAGATTAAAGTTACTTCAGGAAAATGCGTGTGCCCACTGATAACCAATTTACAGCCAGAGTTTTGGTCTAGAATTAACGCTTCTCGCTTTACAAAATTAACCTGGGATTGTAATTTTATTGTTTTTGATGCAATTCTCATCAATAAACTGACCAGCCAGTACGGTACACCCTGATCAAAGATTCCGGATTTAAATAATATATTGAGTAAAAAACCGAGGACTTTCCCCAAAGCAGCAGATTCACGCAGCGTCTTATTGAATTGTTTATGGCGGCTGAGCGTGTGAATGATCTCTGTAAAACAAGGTTTCATTAATGCCCAGGTGCGTTTCTTTTCGACACCAGGTGTCGAAAACAGGAAAGATAACCAAGCTGATTCCGGCCGCACATCATCAAATTCCATCAAGCGTTTATATAAAGCCATTAAGGTCTCGTCCTTTTGAATTGAATTTTTCCCATAATGCTTAACGAACAACCAGGAAAGTGAAACGCCAAATTCTACTGTGGTAATATCTCCCAAACATGCCTTGCCATAAATTGATTCAGGAATTTCAGTCGGTATGCAGTCCATCATGTGCACGTTTAATCCAAAATTTGTCGGATCATATTCATGCCCATGTCTGACCAAACAAAATGGATTACCAACTGTATCTCTTAAAATGAAATGATGCGGGATGATCTTATCACCTTGATCGATCCCAAACATTTCCCGGACAATTATTCGGGTTGCCGGTGTAGCATTTGCCAGCCGATCATGGTTCCCCAAGATCAATTTGATTTCTACAGGAACATCAAAATAGTCTTGAATATTACGGAACAAAGCTAAAGTTTCAGCAACATTTTGTTCTTTTTTTATTGCGTTGATGATCCGCAAGATGGTATTTTCGATGGATGAACCTGGAGCAATGGCATCATTATCTGTGTAAGGACGGTCATTGCCTTCTAACCAAATCCCTGAACGAGATATTTCCAATACATCTCCAGCCAGCACCAGGTCAACTTTTTCAATCTCATTTGCCACAGCAAATTGGTTAACTTCTTGAAAATAAGCCTTATATTTTTCTGGTGACAAGTTCCGGTTAAACCGTTGCGAATTTATTTGAGTCGATTCTGCTTCCGAAAAATGCAAATCTGAAAGTACAACTAACATAGAATGATTTCTCCATAAGGGAATTTATACAATTAATGCAACTGCTCAGTCTGCCCTGCAACTGAAAGGTCGGGGGTACACCCTCAATTCCCTCTTCAGCTGAGTAGTTACCAATTAATTATCCCCTGATAATGTTAACGTTCTACTAATCATTGATATGGGCTGCTAACCAATATTCAGATGGTACATCCTTTAATCTCAAATATCCATTACACTTTGAAAACCAGATTGGATTTTTGGCAGGTCCTCATCCCTGACCCAATAATGGCACACGAGCCGCATTTGCTGCCTCCCAGTCACACCTGCCAGGATGCCTTCGCCACGAAGCCGCTGTGAAATCATATCAGCAGTTAAGCTGCTGGTTTCTTCAATTTCAATATAGACCATATTTGTATTAGGTGATCCTCGGTCCAATCGAATACCCGGTATTTCAGACAACCTGCGAGCTAGTTCCGCAGCCCTTTCATGATCTTCTATCAAACGCTCGGTCATATCTTCCATTGCAACGATCCCCGCTGCAGCAAGCACGCCTGCTTGCCGCATGCCGCCCCCTAGCTGCTTGCGTATCCGATGGACTCTTTTGATAAATTCTTTATTTCCACAAATCACCGATCCAACTGGTGCACAAAGGCCTTTGCTGAGGCAAATTGTGACAGAATCAACCATATCCGTCATCTGTTCAACTGGCGTGTTTTGATCAATTGATGCATTAAATAATCGTGCCCCATCGAGATGTACCAGTAATCCAGCATCATGCGCCATGGAAGCCGCTTGCTTCATATATTTCCTTGAGATTGAAACGCCTCCGCATTGATTATGCGTATTTTCAAGAACCAATAATTTCGTAACAGGAAAATGGGCATCATCTACACGAATTGCCGCTTTAATATCTTCGAATTTTAAAGTCCCATCAGGTTGGTTCGGCACCGTATGAGGTTGTACACCGCCTAACGCAGCTATACCGCCTGCCTCAAATAAAAATGTATGAGCACGATCACCCATAATGGCTTCATCGCCGCGTTGACAATGTGCCAGGATCGAAGCCAAGTTCCCCATCGTGCCTGAAGGCACAAAAAGCGCAGCTTCTTTACCCAGTTTAAATGCTGCCAGTTCTTGCAGTCGATTTACGGTCGGGTCTTCTCCATACACATCATCACCTAATTCCGCCTCAGCCATTGCCTGCCGCATTTTTTCCGTTGGCAGGGTTACAGTGTCTGACCTCAAGTCAATCCACTTCATCAACGTACTTTCTCTTTTCCTCTTAGTTGATCCAATATATCATTAAGATCGTCGGGCATAGGTGCTTCAAAATTGCGGGCTTGCCGGTCTCCAGGGAGTCGGATTGTAAGTTTTTGGGCATGAAGGAAAAACCGGTCTATATTGATTGTTGGGCGTTTGCGGCCGTAGAGGGTATCACCGACAACAGGCACACCAATATAACCAAGGTGTACTCGAATTTGGTGCGTCCTGCCTGTGACCGGATGAACTTCTAAATAGGCAAAGTCACTAAAAGTTTCTAGCTGAAAGTACTCTGTAATTGCTTCTTTTCCGCTGCCTCTTAGCCCAACAGCCATTTTGGTACGATTTTTTGAGTCACGCTCAATTGGCACCTCAATTCTGCCTGTTGGCGTTGGCGGATGGCCATCAACAAGTGTTAGATAAGTCTTGTGGACATCATGAGATTTGAATTGTTTCACCAACCAACGATAGGCCTTATCGGATTTAGCAAATATCATACATCCTGAGGTTTCCTTATCCAGGCGGTGAACCACCCCTGGTCGTTCAACTTCGCCAATAAGTCGAATTGGAGGAAAATGTGCTAATAAGTAATTGACAATTGTCCCAGATTGATTGCCTGCACCAGGATGAACAACCATCCCAGCAGGCTTATTGATGATAATCACATGATCGTCTTCGTAGAGGATATCCAGCGGAAAATTCTCAGGAATCAACCCGATTTCATTGTCCTCTACCAAGTTTAGCTCTAAGACACTGCCAAGTTTAGCCTTCGTTCCTGCTTTATCAACAACTTTACCATCCAGCGTCACATCGCCTGCTTTAATGCAAGCTTTGATCTTTGACCTTGAAATACCGGGTAAATTATCAGCAAGATATTTGTCTACGCGAATTTCATCATTTGATTCAATATTAAAACTGAATTTCTGGTGATTCATGTTTCACTATCTATCGTTTTAGAATTAATATCCTCAAACTTTGTAACTGACATTAGCCGTTGCTTTTCTTTTCGCTCACTCAACCAGAGTGCCAATATCAATACCCCCACGCCAACAGTGATGCTGGCATCGGCAACATTAAACACAGGAAAACCACCTATGGCAATGAAATCAGTCACCGGTCCGAATCGAATCCGGTCAATCAGGTTGCCCAATGCACCGCCCAATTGCATTGCCAATGCTATCCTCATCAAATTTTCTTCCTGGGGGATTTGTGGGTAATAAACAACAATAAAAACTGTTACCACGACCGCCATCACCGCAAATAACATACCCCAGCCTTGAAATAATCCAAATGCAGCCCCTGTATTTTCCCAATGGACAATTCTAACAAATGGTGCCAGCCGGCTGACCGGAAACCAAACAGCACCAAAGGGCAGATTGTCTCTAACCAATCCTTTTGTCCACTGGTCAAGGATGATGATCGTACTGGCTATTAGCGCCAAAATGCCGTATATTCTTATAATCTTTTTCAAAAACAGCTCCTATGATTTGTTTGCTTTATGCCTTTCAAGGCTGATTCGAACAGTTTGGTCATCAAATTCATCCTGGAGTAAAGGCAAGTTATCTGGAGTTACACCTGCTGTTATCTTCACTGCCAATGTTTCTTCTTCAATATATTCTCTAAATGCCTGAACAGCCTTTTCTAATTGATCGGAGGCCGTATAGTAGAGATGAATCCGATCAGCGATATCCAAGTCAGCATCTTTGCGAAGAGATTGTACCCGTCTAACGAATTCTCTGACAAGCCCTTCTTTGACCAGTTCATCAGAAAGATCGGTGACCAATGCTGCTAAAAAAGCACCTTCTGAGGCGACCGCAAAACCTTCTTTTGATTCTGCCCGAACTTCAACTTCTTCTGCAGTGATCGCATAAGTTTCGTCTTCGACAGAGATCATCAACGATTCACCATCCAATAATTTTCGAGCCGATTGATCAGCGGGTAAAGCCAATAATGCTTGTTTCACTTGTGGAAACTGCGCTTTGAACCGCTGCCCTAATTGCTTTGGCAAGGGATTTAAGCTGAAACTGACAGCTTCACTGGCACTGCCTAGTACACTTACTTTCTTTACATTCAATTCATCTTTAAGCAAATCTTCGTAAGCATCGACCACATTTTGATCATCCACATTACCGACAACAAATACAGCTTCTGCGAGGGGTTGCCGCACTTTTAGGTTCTCAGAATTCCTGGCTGCATGGCCCAAAGAAGCCAGTTTCATGACAATCATCATGTCTCGGTTGAGTTTTTCGTCGATTAATTGCGGATCATATTCTGGCCAATCTGCAAGGTGGACTGACTGAGGAGCCTCTCTTTCAATACTCAGAACAAGGTTTTGGTAGAGATGTTCCGCAATAAATGGCATAGTTGGTGCCAAAAGCAATGATAATGTCTTCAAGGCTTCATAAAGTGTTGCATAGGCTGCAGCCTTGTCCGAATCTGATTCCGTTTTCCAAAAACGGCGCCTTGACCGACGTAAATACCAGTTTGATAGGTTGTCAACAAATTTTTCAATTGGCCTGGTTGCTGCTAAGACAT
The DNA here is from genome assembly GCA_964497065.1 of uncultured Candidatus Brevefilum sp. GTDB lineage: Bacteria > Chloroflexota > Anaerolineae > Anaerolineales > Anaerolineaceae > Brevifilum. The sequence goes on from CAZCBW010000003.1 coordinate 105,439, forward strand.
CATAATTTTCATAAGCTTTGCTGACGTCTCGCACCAATGTATGCAGTGATGAAAGCAGCCAGTTGTCAAGATCACTATAGACAGGTTTGACATCCTGTTCAGGCGACCATTTATCCAGGTTAGCGTAAGTAACAAAAAAGGCATATGTGTTCCACAGGGTAAGCGTGAAAGTTCTGACGACCTCGCCCACCAAATCATCTGAGAAACGCCGTTCCTGTCCTGGAGGGCTGGCAGTGTACAGGTACCAACGCAGTGCATCAGCCCCGTGCTGTTCAATGACATCCCAGGGTTCAACAACGTTATTTTTGGATTTGGACATTTTCTGGCCGTCTTTATCAAGGATCAAACCCAAACAGATCACATTATTAAAACTGTGGCTGTCAAAGACAAGCGTGCTGATGGCATGCAATGTGTAGAACCAACCCCTGGTTTGATCAACAGCTTCGCAAATAAAGTCTGCAGGAAATTGTTTTTCAAATACTTCATTATTTTCAAATGGGTAATGCCATTGACCTACAGGCATTGAACCAGAGTCAAACCACACATCGATTAACTCAGGGACGCGCTTCATTTTTCCATGGCATTCAGGGCAGTTAAAAAGGACCTGGTCAACATACGGCCTATGTAAATCTAAATCGCTTAAATCTTTTCCGGCAAGTTCGGACATTTGATCAACCGAGCCCACACAGAGCTGGTGATGACAGGTGTCACATTCCCAAACAGGCAGCGGAGTTCCCCAATAGCGTTCACGACCTAAGGCCCAATCAACATTATTTTCAAGCCAATTGCCAAATCGGCCTTGCTTGATGTAATCCGGATACCAGTTGATATTTTCATTTAGGTCAACCAATCGGTTTTTTAATTCACTTGTCCGGATATACCAGGTCGGCCGCGCATAATATAATAAGGGTGTGTCACAACGCCAGCAGAACGGATAGGTGTGTTCATATGTACCTGCTTCAAATAACAACCCGCGTTGATCCAAATCCTTCGTGATCAACGGGTCTGCGTCTTTGACCCACATGCCAGCCCAAGGCCGGACATCGCTCTTGAACCGGCCGCTGTCATTAACGGTCATCAATATCGGCAGATCATAATCAATCGACATTTGCATATCGTCTGCACCAAAAGCAGGTGCAATATGCACCAACCCACTGCCATCCTCCGTTGTCACAAAATCAGCCAGAACAACATAATGAGCATCTTTTTCAACCGGCAAAAACGTGAACAAAGGCAGGTAGTGTTTACCTTTGAGCTGTTTACCTTTCATTTTCTTGACAACCTTGTACTGACGCTCTCCGATGACCTTTTCCAATAATGATTCCGCTAGGATCAGGTTCTCTTCGGCTTCACCATTGGTGATTGCAATTTTCACATAATCAAGATCTGGGTGTACAGCAACCGCAACGTTGCCTGGCAGCGTCCACGGCGTTGTTGTCCACACGAGCAGCGATGTATTATCGTCATCAGCCAGGGGCATCCGCACAAATATTGAGGGGTCTGTTGCCTGTGCATAACCCAGGGCGACCTCATGATCTGACAAAGGTGTTCCGCATCGAGGACAGTAAGGTACGACCTTGAAACCCTGATAAAGCAGGTCTTTATCCCAAATTGATTTTAACAACCACCAGACTGATTCGATATAGGAATTTTTATAGGTGATATAAGCATCGTCCAAATCAACCCAATAACCAATTCTGTCAGTGAGCTTTTCCCACTCCTGGATGTAGCGAAACACTGATTCCCGGCAGTGATCATTAAATTTCGCAATCCCATAATCCTCAATATCTTGTTTATTGGTGAAGCCAAGCCGTTTTTCCACTTCAATTTCTACTGGCAAGCCGTGGGTATCCCACCCACCGCGCCGTGAAACATGGAATCCCTTCATCGCCTTGAATCGAGGGAACATATCCTTGAACACACGCGCCAGAACATGATGAACACCGGGCTTACCATTTGCTGTTGGCGGCCCTTCATAAAACACATAAGAAGGTCCGCCTTCCCGATTGTCCATCGATTTTTGAAAGATCTGGTTATTTTTCCAAAAACGCAAAACCTCAGACTCCAATAATGTGATATTCAATCTGGATGATTCAGGTTTGAACATTAAACCTCCAAAAAATATAAGATAACTTAAAAAAACAACCCGTCCCTAATCAGGGACGAGCAGAATACCCGCGGTACCACCCTGGTTTTCACCTGGCATGTGAACAACTCAGCCGATTATAAACTTTCATTTATAATCGCATCCCGATAACAAAGGATGATTCCGGCGCACTTATTAATCCCAAATGGGTGTTCAGGTTGCTGCTCCGAAAGGATTTTCCACAACCGTCATCTCCTGGCTCGCACCCTACCCAGGATCGCTTAGATCAGTGGGTTGTGTACTCTTTTTCATCAATGCATTTATTCAATAATTCTACCAGAAAAATTATGGCACAACACAAAAACAGGTTCAATTCACTATTAATACTTTCTTGTCAATAAACCCAGGAATATATCCACATAAAAAAATACACTAAACCTGCCTTGACAGGTGAATCAAACTTGAATAGGATTATAAAATTGTATTTTTCTGGAAAATGAAGATAATTTTTAGATTATTCTTTATTCTTCTATTGAGCTTCATTTGTTATTTTGTAACTACTCAGCTGATGAGGAAATAGGGGGAGTGGTGTGGCGGCGAAGCCGCCACACCACTCCCCAAACCTTTCTTTTACAGGGCAAACAGAGCAGTTACGTTATCTTTTTTTATAAGAAGATTTGCAATTATGAACGGTTTCATCGAAAATCACAGCGAATTTTTTTCTTGGAAAAATTTACTAAAGCTGTCACTTTTACTGTTATTGTTAGTGTTTGCCATTTTTGCAACTTTGAAATTCACATTAGAAGATGCACAAACATTTATAAAACAAAATCCAGGACAAACACTGATCATCAGCTTGCTGGTTTATATCTTGTTTGGGTTTACTTTTTTGCCTTCATTTCCCTTAACATTGTTCATTGCTGTATTGATCGGACCCTTCCAGGCTGCACTGGTAGCCACCTTAGGCAACACACTCGCAGCTTTTTTTGAGTACCAGGTCGGTAAAACAATCGGTGATGTGGTAGATTTTGAAGACAAGAAATCTAAACTTCCATTCGGATTAGGCAAGCTGCCAGTAAAGTCTCCATTTTTCATGTTAGCAGTTCGCAGCATTCCAGCTGGTACACGTGGTGTCAGTATCATGTGTGGAGCTTATAACGTCCCTTTATCCACCTACATGACCACGACTTTTTCAATGTATTTCATCAGTTCTGTTTTCCTGGCATATGGCGGGGCAGAATTGATCAAATTCATTTAAGAATTTCTCACGTATTTATAAATTCAGATTCTTTCTTCCAAAAATATCATTTATACTTGATCAAAGAGAATTAATATCGTAACTTCTCAGCTGATGAGGAAATAGGGGGTGTGGTGTGGCGGCTTCACCGCCACACCACACCCCCAACCTTTCTTTTACAGGGCAAACTGAGCAGCTACTTAATATCTTTCAATTAATTCTGATCGAATAGATGATTTTCTGGTTTATTATCAAATTAAATAATTCTCACGCACTTACAATTATCAGTGAATTTAATGCATAGTGATAGGGTGATCGATGAAAAATAATGAAATTACCAGCATTTTGGGTGTGATCTTAGCAGCAGCAATAGGTGCAGGCATCGCCGTTGCAGGCAGCACCAATAGCGTCAGCAAATCAGGTATTCCTCTGTTCTTGTCTGCCATCACTGCGGCTTACCTGATCCAATGGGTATGTTTTGTGTTTGCATATATTATGAAAAGCGAACGATTCTTTGACCTTGTCGGAAGCCTGACCTATATTTCTGTTACGACCATAACTGTTTTATTGGTGCCGCAAATTAATCGCCGGACAGTTTTATTATTGGTACTTATTGTTGTATGGGCAACTCGCCTGGGTACATTTTTATTTACACGGATCCAAAAAGCAGGCAGTGATGACCGATTTGATGAAATCAAAAACTCATTTTCTCGTTTTCTGCTAACCTGGACTATTCAAGGTTTATGGGTCTCTTTAACGGCTGCAGCTGCCTTAGCCGCAATCACATCAACCACCCAAAAAGATTTGGGTTGGTTTGGCCTCCTTGGCTTTGTCATATGGGTATTCGGATATTTTATTGAACTGCTCGCAGATGTGCAAAAAAGTCAGTTCAAGGCAAATTCCAATAACCAGGGTAAATTCATCCAAACCGGTCTATGGGCATGGTCACGCCACCCCAATTATTTTGGTGAGATTTTAATTTGGGTCGGCATTGCGATTATTGCTTTCCCTGCACTTCAAGGATGGGCGCGCTTAACACTCATTTCACCTCTCTGGGTGATCCTTCAGCTGACAGTGATCAGCGGCATACCCATGCTTGAAAAGAAAGCAGACCGAAAATGGGGCGGCCAGGAAGACTATGAACAATATAAACGCAAAACACCTATTCTGTTACTAAAGCCGCCTTCAAAATAATTCCAATTTTAATATTCATATAAGAAATTACATGCAAAATACCCACGCCAAATCATTGAATCAACGCTGGGTTGCCACCTTAGCGCTGGCAGCCGCCATCCTGACATTGACAATTTCGCCACTGTTCGTCCGATGGGCAGATGCACCGGGGATTGTCACATCACTTTATCGCATGTTTCTCGCGGCAATTTTTTTGGCACCTTTTGCTTTGCGTGAAATAAACCAGATAGATACCTTGCAGATAAAAGCGATTATTTTCCCTATCCTGGCAGGATTTTTCTCTGCAATTGACCATGGTCTTTGGGCAACAGCCATCGAGAACACAACGGTTGCTAACGCAACTCTGCTCAATAATATTTCCCCGCTTTGGGTCGCACTCTTTGCAGTGTTTGTGTTGAAAGAAAAACTTCCCTGGCTGTTTTGGCTTGGGTTGTTTGCTGTAATGATCGGCGCCTCAGCCGTTTTAGGCAGCACAATCTTCTTCAGGCCGGAATTTGTTTCGGGGGATTATATGGCCATTATCTCCAGCTTTTTCTACGCCGCATTCTTTTTATCAACACAAAAAGGCCGCTCTAAACTGAGCACAATAGCCTTCCTTTGGGTGATGTTATTATCAGCAGCTTTTTTCCTGATGGTATTTGTGCTGTTATTGGATATCCAATTTTACGGCTTTTCAACCAATACCTACCTCATCTTTCTGGTGGCAGCACTGGTATCTCAATTGGGGGGCTATTTCTTGCTCACGTTTGCCCTGGGAAGGCTGCCTGCGTCCGTTGTGACCCCTTCAATGGTGGCTCAACCGGTCCTGACAGCCCTGATTGCTATACCGCTCATGCAAGAAAATTTACTGATCTGGCAGGTCATTGGCGGGATCATCACTTTACTGGGTATTTGGACGATTAATGTCGTCAAACGAGAGGCAGGATAATTATACAAAAAAGCCCTGTCGGGCTTTTTCTTTTGGGTGCCTGATGGGGCTCGAACCCACAACCTCCTCGTCCACAGCAAGGCGCTCCACCATTGAGCTACAGGCACCATATTGAATTTCGAATAAAATTCTATCACATCCACCCTGCCTTGACAAGCAATAAGCCTGATTTAATTGAACAATTTCTCCTATGACCGTATCGTAAGTGTAAAAATTAGGGTATAAATAACCTGGTTGGATAATCTGCTTTTTTAATCAGCTTAAGGTTTAACAAATTAGCCTCCTCCCACTAGATTTGATGAACCATAATATATTCTCTATCACTTTCACGAAAGGAAAAGAATTGTGAAATATAAAGCACCTGTATTAAGTATTGTTTTATATATTTTGGCTGCCATTTTATTAATTTATACTGTTTGGGCTGCCGTTTATTCGATTGGCTTTATTTCGGATTTAATTCAGCAAAATCAGCTCATCATGCAGGGCAATGAATTTGATATCGTGTCCTTCTTTATGACTGGTGTCGTCCAATATCTTATTTATACTGCCATCTTGTTTGCCTTGGGTTGGATGCATCATAAAAATATATTGGATCAAGAAGATGAGTTCGACTTTGAAGATGATATTGAAGTATCCGAGAACTACGATGAACCAGAAAGTGAAGAAGCTTTTGAAAATTAAAGAAACTTGCTAAGCAATAAAAAAAACCTGGGATTGTTTTTTATCCCAGGTTTTTTTATATAGATGATTTGATACTTTCGTTAACCTGCTCAACCATTTCACCCCTGGCAACCATCATTTGCTGTCTTGTTTTAAGATTCTTGATTGCTACCTGATTTGATTTCAGTTCATCCGGACCAAGAATGACTGCGACGGGTATATTTAATTTGTCGGCATGTTTAAATTGCTTGCCAATCTTATCAGCTTCCGGATAGACCATCACTCTAAAACCTGCTTTCCTGAGTTGCACACCAGCTTTAAGGGACTCCCCCAGTGTACCCTGGTCAAACACAGTGACAATCACTTGCGGAGAATGACCCAGGTCTTCAGGAATGACACCAGCATCCTGCAATACAAGTTCAATCACAACATCGCCCATGGCAAACCCGACGCCAGGCAGTGGATTGCCGCCCACATCGGCAACCAGGTTATCGTAGCGACCGCCGCCTAAAATTGCCCGAGACTGCCCGCTTAACTCAAAAGCTTCAAATACCGTTCCCGTATAGTAATCAAGCCCGCGGATAACTTTAGGATTAAATTTTACATAGTCCCCAACACCGAAGGTTTGGATCAAATCAAAAAACGTCACAAGCTCTGTGGATTTCTCCCAAAGATTTTGATCTCTCAATAATTCTCTCAGACCTTCAATCTGGTCATCAGATAAGCCAGCCTCCTTTGCATAGGCGTGCCAGTCATCTTCCGATAATTTATCAACTTTATCAATAACTCGAAACACCTTTTGGCGGATATCTCCCTGAATGTTGATTTGAGACAAAGCCTCGTCCATCAAAGGGCGGTTATTGACATAGATACAGACCTGCTGAGGTGTTAAACCCGTTTCTTTAAAGAATTCTGCTGCAACTGCAACAATTTCTGCATCCGCAGTCACCGACTCAGTACCAACGAGATCAATATTCCACTGAAAGAATTCCCTGGTGCGCCCACGTTGCGGTTTTTCATACCGCCAAAATGGTCCAATAGACCACCATCTTAGTGGGATTGGAATTTCAAACTGCTGCTGGGCTACCATCCGAGCCAATGTCGGCGTCAGCTCTGGCCGCAAGGCCAAGAAATCATCACCTGGAGATGAAAATACAAATGCTTGCTCTTTGACCAATTCTTCACCTGATTTTGCAGCATAAAGATCAAGGAATTCTAAACAAGGCCCATCATATTCTTGATAACCAAAACGGGAAGAGACATCACGGATGATATCAAACATCCACCGTCTGACCGCCATTACATCTGGATAAAAATCACGTGTTCCCTTGACACTAAGAATAATTTCGCCCATTTTTCCTCGATCATTCTATAAATTAAATATTTCAGTTGTAATTTTACCTCTAGTTGATCGATACCTGTTATCATTATTATGTTATAAGGCTTAATGGGTTAAAATATTGATGAGATTTTGATTTGATTTAAAAGTTTATTCTCATGAGTATAAGAAGGAAAAAATCTATGAAACTTTCGAAATTAATTAAACTACTCAACGGCGAACTCGTAACAGAAGCAACAACCGAAGACATCGAAATCAAAGGAGCTATGGGTGCAGACTTGATGAGTGATGTGTTGGCTTCTGTTCAGCCTGAAGCCGTCCTGCTGACGGGTCTATGTAACCCACAAGTTGTCCGTACTGCATTGATTGCTGATATCCATGCTATCATCTTTGTCAGGGGGAAATTGCCAGCCGACGAAACAATCAATCTCGCCAATGAGGAGAAAATTCCTTTGATCACCACTTACTATGGGCTCTATGAATCCTGCGGTATTTTATATCGGGCTGGGCTGCCAAGCTTTGAAATCCAAAACTGATCTGCCTATCAATACAAGAAATGAATACTCATGGCACCTAAAATATTAATTGTCTCAGACGAATACGCAGAAAACATCACCCGAGTAGAGGAACTCGCTTACGAACTGCGCATCCAGGAGGTGATGACAAAGGATGTTTACGAACTTTCTCCAAATGACCAGATGAGTGACGTATTGAATGTTTTTCGAGAAAAACGTTGGTCGGGTGCACCTGTCACATCAAATGGTCAACTGATTGGGATCCTGTCAATCGAAGATCTGATCCGTGCATTAAGAGAAAGAAACCTCGAAGCCCAGGTTGAAGATTATATGACCACAAACCTGGTAATAGTCAGGGAAAATGACCCGGTTATTGAGGCTCTAAAGACATTTGCTCGAACAAAATATGGCAGGCTGCCAGTTTTAAATAATAAAAAAGAGCTGGTTGGGATCATCACCAAAGGCGATATCTCAAACGGTCTGCTTAATGCGCTGCAGCGTGATTATCATGCTGAAGAATTGATCCGCTATCGGGCAAGTCATCTTTTTGAAGATATTGTCTCCCACCGCACCAGCCTGATCCTGCGTTATGACATCCGTAAAGGTGACTTTCTGCACGGCGGCAATGCATCCAGTAAAATTAAACGCGCCTTATTAAGGTTGGGGTCTTCTCCACAAATTGCCCGTCGATGCGGAATTGCCATCTATGAGGCAGAAATGAACCTGATTATCCACACCACGCATGGTGGGACGATCCGGGTCGAGATAGAACCCCATAAAATTTTAATGGAAGCCTATGACGACGGTCCCGGCATCGACGACGTTGACTTAGCCATGACACCTGGTTATTCCACGGCCACACATGAAGTGCGAGAAATGGGGTTTGGCGCTGGCATGGGCTTGGTTAATATAAAACGTTGTGTCAATGATATGCGCTTAATTTCCACAAAAGACCGAGGCACTAACCTTTATATGACTCTTTTTCTGAATGAAACGAGTGATTGATCAAACGAATTCTGACATAAATATCATTAATAACGAGGGAAAATGAATCTTCAAAATATAATACAAGCGTTAAACCTGACCTTACAAACAGAACAGAAAGATTTTTCATCGGTCGTTGTCAAAAGTGGTTACTGCTCTGATTTGCTCAGCTGTGTGATGACCGGGGCTGGACCTGACGGGGTTTGGGTCACATTGATGGCACACAGCAATATTGTAGCGGTGGCGGCTTTGCTTGACCTGGCAGCGATCATCATCACCGAAGGTGCCCAACCAGATGAGGCAACGATCCAACAAGCCAATGAAAAAGGTGTAACGATTCTTACATCTCCACTTTCTAACTTTCAAGTCTCAGGTCAGCTTTGGGAGCTGGGTGTAAGGCCGCCTCAAAACTGATCAGTTAAGAGGTTAGAAATTTGAAGACATTTCGGGCTGAGCTTCACATCCACACAGTTTTATCCCCATGCGCAGGGGTAGAGATGATTCCGCCATTGATTGTTGAAGCTGCAGTCAAACACAACATTTCGCTGATAGCCATCACCGATCATAATGCCAGCGATAACATAGCAGCAGTCATGCAAGCAGCAAAAGGTTATGACCTGACTGTATTGCCAGGGATGGAATTACAAACCAGGGAAGATGTCCATTGTTTGTGCCTTTTTGATACTATTGACCAAATTCAGGCTTTTCAAAATCTGGTCGATCAATCACTGCCAGAAATTAAAAACAATGCTAATTTTTTTGGTGAACAATTTGTGGTTGATCACTCTGGGGTTTTTATCCGTAGAAAAGACCAGCTTTTGATTACCTCAACACGATTTAGCCTTGAAGAGGCATTTCACACAGTGACAGACATAGGCGGCCTTTTCATCCCGGCTCATGTTAACCGCCAATCTTTTAGCTTGTTTTACCATTTGGGATTCGTCCCCCCTGATCTGCCAATTGAAGCTTTAGAAGTTTCACGACATACCACGCCTGAAGGAGCTGCCAAAGATTACCCCCAAATCAAAGGATATCCCCTGATACAAAGCGGTGATGTTCATTTTATTGATGAATTTCTAGGGGCAAATAATTTTTTATTAGAAAACCCATCTATTAGTGAAATAAAAATGGCTCTGAGGGGAGAAAATGGCCGAAAAATCACCATCAAACCCATTTTTGACGATTCTCTCTGTTAAATATGACATTTGTGTATTGACCAGTACGTAAAGCGGGATTAAACTCATTTGTGGTTAATTTCACAATCCGGCAAAAACTGCGCGAGTTAACCATTATTATTAAACAGGAGAATAATATTATATGTTGAAAACACTTGAAACGCTAAATGCGGTAGATCCTTTGAACCACCCGGAGCAGCGTGCAGTCATTGACAATATATTGAACAAAAACAAAAACCTTGCCGGTGCAACCATGGTGGTTTTAAATGAACTTCAGGAAACCATCGGGCATATATCCCTCCCCATGCAGGTCTATGTTGCCAAGCAGTTAGGTGAACCAGTCAGCCGGGTTCATGGGGTCGTGTCCTTTTATTCGTTTTTCACCACCAAACCACGCGGCAAGCACACGATCAAATTCTGTATCGGAACCGCCTGTTATGTTAGCGGCATCAACCAAATCATTGAAAAAGCCAAACAAATCCTTGGGATTGAAGTTGGTGAAACAACAGAAGACGGTTTGATTACCATTGAACTATGTCGATGTGTCGGAGCATGCAGCCAGGCGCCTGTGATCGTTGTGGATGAAGATCTTCAAGGCCGAGTCAAACCCAATCGCTTTCCGAAAACAATTCAAGATATCAAGTCACAGGAAGCATAACGTGAGAGAATTGGCACTGCATATCCTGGACATCGTTGAAAACAGCATTTCAGCAGATGCAAATACGATCAGGATCATGATCGAAGAGGATCACCTACAAGATATCCTCACGATTTTAATAGAGGATGACGGCAAAGGGATGGATGAAGAAATGGTCCTAAAAATCACTGACCCATTTATAACCTCCCGAACATCCAGAAAAGTGGGTCTGGGTATTCCTTTTTTCAAAGCGGCTGCTGAAGCCTGTGCAGGTGATTTTTCCATTCAATCAAAACCAGGGGCTGGTACAAAAATTGTTGCCAACTTTCAATTCAGCCACATTGACTGCATGCCGTTGGGGGATATCGTCAGTACACTACTTACATTAATTATTGGAACACCTGAGGTTCGTTTTCTATTTGAATATAAAATCAACCAACAGTCCTATAAATTTGATAATGAACCGATCAAACAAACACTTGATGGCGTTTCGCTATCAGAACCTGCTGTAATAAAATACATCAGGGAAGAACTTAAAACTGGCATTAAAAACCTTCGCCAGCCAGTTGTTGAAAATGAAAAAGTTACATCTATAAACTAACAGGAGATATAAATGTCAACCATAAAATCATTAGATGATCTCAAAAAAATTCGCGAAGAAGCGCTAAAAAAACAACAAATGAAAGAGACCTCAGGTAAGAAAGAGGTAATTGTCGGCATGGGTACCGTAGGGATAGCTGCCGGTGCCAGGGAAACACTCAAAGCCATTTTAGATATCATTGAATCAGATGACCTCAGTGACATCATCATTCGCCAAACCGGCAATATTGGATTAGATTCATTTGAACCAATTGTTCAGGTTGACATCCCGGGTGAAGACAAAGTCACCTACGGAAAGGTTAACCCTGAAATGGCCCGGCAAATCATTAAAGAACATGTGGTTGGCGGCAAAATTGTCACTGATTATCAAATTACAAGTTAGAACATTGAAACCACTTTTAGAAGGTAATTTATGGCTTATTTCCGTTCTCATGTACTAGTATCTGTTGACCCAGTTTGTGTTGAAAAAGGCGCTCTCGAGCTGATGACTGCACTTCAAGATGAAGTGGTCAAACAGGGACTAGTAGATGAAGTTGAAGTTCTAGAAACATCTCGCATCGGAGATCCTGAAACATCTGGACCTGACCTGATCGTGTATCCTGAAGGTATTCATTATACGAACCTCTCAATCGAGGATATCCCCTTCCTGGTTGAAGAACAATTCGTCAAAGGCCGAATAGCTGAACAATATGCCAGGGAAATTGCCGAAATCTCTGATGAAGAACTTTCTGCACCGCAGACCAAAGAGATGCGGATCGTTCTTGAAAATATTGGGACGATCATCCCTCTTAATGTAGAAGAATACATTGGTAAAGACGGCTATATGGCTTTGGGCAAAGTGCTCTCCGAGATGACACCAGAAGAGACCATTCAAGAAATTCTCGATTCTGGTTTACGTGGCCGTGGTGGAGCCGGCTTTCCAACAGGATTAAAGTGGCGTTTCATTCGCCAGGCGGAGGGTGAGCTTAAGTACATGATCTGCAATGCTGATGAGGGTGATCCAGGTGCATTTGCTAACCGGCGTGTGCTGGAAGGTTACCCACATTCAGTCATTGAGGGCATGATCATTGGGGCATATGCTGCAGGTGCAACCCAAGGTTACGTATACTGCCGTGCTGAATACCCGCTAGCTGTAAAAACGATAAAGACTGCAATTGAGCAGGCAAAGAACTTAGGCTTACTGGGTGAAGATATTTTAGGAAGCGGTTTTTCATTTGATCTTGAAGTTCGCATGGGTGCTGGTGCATTCGTATGCGGCGAAGAAACTGCATTAATGGCTTCCATCGAGGGAAAACGGGGTGAGCCGAGGCCGCGTCCGCCATTTCCTGCTCAAAAAGGTCTCTGGGATAAGCCTTCAAACATCAATAATGTTGAAACATTTTCCATCATACCGCAGATAATTTTAAGGGGTGCAGAATGGTTTGCAGGCATCGGTTATAAAAAAAGCACAGGCACCAAAACGTTCTCGATGGCCGGAGATGTGAAGAATACCGGATTGATCGAGGTTCCTTTTGGCATCACGCTTCGTGAGATCATTTATGATGTCGGTGGTGGGATCAAAGGTGACAAGAAATTCAAAGCTGTTCAGACAGGCGGGCCAATGGGCGGCTGTCTACCTGAAGCATTCCTTGATTTACCAATGGATTACGAAGCTTTGGACGAAGCAGGTTCAATTTTAGGTTCTGGCGGCCTTGTCGTCATGGACGAAGATACCTGTATGGTTGACATCGCCAGGTTCTTCATGGAATTCACCCAGGAAGAAAGCTGCGGGAAATGCACACCCTGCCGAATCGGTACCCGGAGATTGCTTGAAATTCTTACCAATATATGCGAGGGAAAAGGTAAACCTGATGATATTCATACTCTTGAGCAGCTTTGTATTCAGATTAATGAAAACAGTTTGTGTGGATTGGGCAAAGGCGCACCTAACCCAGTGAAAAGCACGATGCAGCACTTTATGGATGAGTTTACAGCACATATAGTTGAAAAGCGCTGCCCTTCTAAGGTTTGTAAAGCATTGATCCGGTTTGAGATCATTGACGGTCCCTGCACTGGATGTACGCTTTGCGCCAGGAACTGTCCGGTTGACGCCATCACCGGTGAACGCCGGCAAACCCACGTCATTGACCCGGATATCTGCATCAAATGCGGCATCTGCGAACAGCTTTGCCCATACGATGCAATTGAAATCTATTGACCAATCAGGATTACGTACAACCTTTTAGAGGAGGATGGATATGTCAGTTGAAGTGAAAATAGGACAGGACGTTCGCAAAATTGTGCAAACGCTTGTCAACGAGCATGGGCATGTGAAAGCTGAACTCATCCCAATTCTACAAGAAATCAATCATCAATTAGGATATGTCTCTGATGAAGCGATCCAGGAATTAAGTCAGCAGATGAATATTCCCTCCAGCCACATTTATTCAGTCGTCACTTTTTACCGCATGCTGTCATCCGAGCCTCGTGGGCAGCATGTGATCCAATTTTGTGAAAGCGCACCTTGCCATGTTGCTGGCGGCAGGCTGGTCTGGGAAAAAATCCAGGATGAATTAGGCCTAAAAAAGGGACAGACAAGTGATGATGATCAATGGACCTTGCTAACAACAAGCTGCCTGGGTGTGTGCGGAGTAGGTCCTGTCATGATTATTGATAATGATATTTATGGTAACGTGACACCTGAACAGGTGCACGATATCCTCAGTCGTTATAAATAGGAGACGCCTTATGAAAGCAATTCGTTCAATGGTTTTGGTATCCAGTGACCCAGAAAGTCTTGATCGAGGCGCCCTGGATGTATTCAGTACCTTACAAAAACAAATTACTCACTTTGGCCTCGACGAAGAGGTTTCACTGTCCATGATTTCGGATATCAGCAAAAAGGCTATGGGCCCGCTTGTACTTATCTATCCTGAAGCCGTCATTTATGGATCGGTTATGTCTGATGATGTTGCCCATATTGTTGAAGAACATCTTTATAAAGGGCGTGTGGTTGAAGAAAAACAAATCTCAGCCTATGACCTTTCAGGAAAAATCGCCTGGCTGACAGCTCGTAAAGGTACATTGCCAGCTGAAAACCGAATCGTGTTAAAAAATGTTGGGCTAATCGATCCAGAAAACATTGATGAATATATTATCAATGAAGGTTATGAAGCTTTAGGAAAAGTTCTCAAAGAAATGACCCCTGAAGAAGTTTTTACAGAAATCAAAGCCTCAGGATTAAGGGGCAGAGGGGGGGCTGGGTTCCCAACCGGACTTAAATGGCAGTTTGTTGCCGCAACAAAGAGTGAAAAGAAGTATGTGATCTGCAACGCAGATGAAAGTGAGCCCGGCACCTTCAAAGACCGGCTCGTTCTTGAAGGTGACCCACACGCCATCATAGAGGCAATGATGATCGCTGCCTACAGTGTTGGGGCTGATGAGGGTTATATATATATTCGGGGTGAATATGGTTTGGCCATCAGCAGGATGAAAACTGCATTCGAACAGGCCATGGCATATGGGCTTTTGGGAGAACATATCTTTGGAACTGATTTCTCTTTCAAACTTCATATCCATGCAGGTGCAGGAGCTTATATCTGCGGTGAAGAAACAGCGTTGATAGAATCAATTGAAGGCAATCGCGGAGAACCAAGATCACGGCCGCCTTATCCCACGACAGCCGGCTTGTGGCAAAAACCAACTGCTGTCAATAATGTTGAAACCTTGGCTAATATCCCGGCCATCATCCGAAATGGCGCTGCCTGGTATAAAGCCATCGGAACCCCATCCAGCCCAGGCACAAAAGTTTATACTATTCTTGGCAACATCAATGTGACAGGACTGATCGAAGTTCCCATGGGCATTACGCTGCGAGAAGTCATTTCGATTTATGCCAAAGGCATGAAGGATGGCGGCACATTCAAATTAGCCCAAACTGGTGGATCCAGCGGATCGATCATCCCTGCCAGCCTGCAAGATACCCCAATGGACTTTGATTCATTCAATACTGCAGGTGTATCTTTAGGTTCTGGGGCATTATTGATCGGCAATCATGATGTTTGTGCGGTTGATCTGGCTCGGGTGCTGCTTAACTTTTTCCGGTTTGAAAGCTGTGGTAAATGCAATCCTTGCCGAGTTGGTAATAAACGTGCTTTTGATGTATTAACCAATATTTCAGAAGGTGTTGGCAAGATGCAAGACCTGACAGACCTGCAGATGTTGAGTAAACAGCTTTATGAACTCTCGAATTGTGGTTTAGGTCAGACTGCAGGTTCACCCCTGGCTGATATTTTGACACATTTCCAGGCAGAGGTTGAAGCACATATTAAATTAAAAGTATGTCCTGCTGGCGTTTGTAAGATGAGCGGCCAATCGGATTATCAGATCGCCTGATTTTAGAAATAATGGAGTGTCTTGAAAATGATAAAACTCACTATTGACGGAAATACCATTGAAGTTAAAGAAGGAACGACCGTTTTAAAAGCAGCGGAAACTGCAGGATTATATATTCCAACGCTCTGCCATCATCCACAGTTAACACCTTATGGTGGTTGCCGGCTGTGTATGGTGGATGTTGAAGGCGCTCGCACGCTGCAGCCATCCTGCACACTGCCGGTGACTGACGGCATGGTGATCAACACCCACAGCGAAAAGGTAATTGAAGCAAGAAAATTTGTCTTGACCCTGATCTTCAGTGAACGCAATCACTTTTGTATGTACTGCCCTGTTAGCGATGGTGATTGTGAATTACAAAATCGGGCTTACGATGAAAATATGACCCATTGGGATCTACAGCCAAACTGGACACCCTACGAGGTCGATGCTTCGCATCCATTCATCATTCTTGACAACAACCGCTGTATTCTCTGCCGGCGCTGCACCCGGGCATGCAGTGAGCTCGTTGGTAATCATACATTGGGGTTTGAAGAGCGAGGAGCTGACAGTCTTTTAGTAGCTGACTATAATGTGCCGCTCGGCGAAAGCACATGTATCTCCTGCGGTACCTGTGTACAAATTTGCCCGACTGGTTCTTTGATTGACCGCTATAGTGCTTACCAGGGTAAAGACACCGATGTCGAACACAACATTGGTGTATGTATCGAGTGTTCAGTCGGATGCCAGCGAAATGTTCTCACACGTAACAACCGGCTCGTTCGGCTTGAAGGGGTATGGGAAGCTGAACTGAATAATGGATTGCTTTGCGACAAGGGTCGTTTTCTACCTTTAGAAGACGATCGAAACAGATTGCTGACACCTATGGTCCGAAAAGACGACTCTCTCAAAGCTGCAACTTGGGAACAGGCTTTCGAAGCAATTGCCAATGGCTTGGGTAAAGGCAAAGAATTGGCAGCGTTGGCATCGACCCGATTGCCGGCAGAAGATTTAACGTTATTCAAATCAATTTTTTCTGACCAACTTGATGCTGGCCTTGTAACCACACTTGAAGAGGGAAAACCAACAGCTTCACTTTCAGCAATGGCAGAAAAACTTGAAAAATCATTCGAATCATCATTGGATGAACTAAAAGACTGCGACGCTGTCCTGGTCCTAAATCTTGACCTGGTTGAGGAACATCAGGTGGCTGGGTTCTTCATAAAACGACAGCTTCAAAATGGCACTATTCTTGTGGTTGCCGATCATGAAGAGAATCATTTGGCAGAAACAGCCAATTTTACGCTCCAGATGAAGAAAGGTGAAGAAGCATCCTTCCTTTCAGCATTATACAAAGTCATTGAGATGGATGGTTCTGAGGGAGATGTTGCCAATGCTATGCATGCGTTGAAAACCGCAGAAAAAACCAGCATCGTTTATGGCGCAGGTTTTACCCAAAATGCACATGAAGACACAATTAAAGTGCTGCTTGAACTTGCTGGGGCATTGAATGCATCACTGATTGGAGTCAAAGGTGAAGCAAACAGCATGGCTGCTGCACAACTTGGTCTAGAATCCCCGATCAAGATTGACGGGTATCAATCTGCCTTTGTCATGCTTGGCGATGAAAAACCGTCACAGAAGCTGACAAAAATTTTAGAGGATATTCCCTTCGTAGTTGCACAGGCTTCTTACGCCTCACAGCTGAGCGGAAACGCCGATGTCGTACTGCCAGTCACCATGTGGGCTGAACAAGAAGGCACCTACCTCAATATGGATGGCCGTATCCAGAAAGCTGTTAAAGCTCTGGACGCTCCAGAAGGTGTATTAACCTCACATGAGGTATTAACAAAACTTGCTGATGTTCTTAACCTCAAACCTGATTATGATTGGATGTCACGCTTGACTGACAGAATACCAACTGTCTCAATTCAAAAATCCTGATCTTTGTTTGATTAACGGTAGGTCGAAGAAAGGAATTAACGGATGGCTAAACCTAAAGTCTCAACAGACTGGCTTTGTGGATGTGCCGGTTGTCATATGTCATTTTTAGATATTGATGAGCGGATTTTACAAGTTGTGGAATTGGTTGATCTGCGTGCCACCCCCATCACCGATTTAAAAGAGCCGGATATTGATGGTGTGGCCGTGGGTATTCTCGAAGGCGGGATTAATAATACGCATAATGAAAAAGTTGCCAAAAGGATGCGCGAAAGATGCAAATTCCTTGTTGCGTTGGGCGACTGTGCTGTTTTTGGGGGTGTGCCTGCAATGAGAAATTTCGTGGGCATTGAACCTTCATTAAGGCGGGCATATATCGATGCTGAATCTAATGATTTGGAAGGGTTCATCCCATCCGATCCTGAACTTGCTGTGATGACGCCTGTCAGGGCTGTTCACGAAGTCGTCAAAGTAGATCTACACATTCCAGGTTGTCCCCCAGACGCGGATATTATCTTTTATGCCCTGGCAGAACTGGCCCAAGGCCGGATCCCAGAAATTAAAGGTGATAAACTGCACTGGCATTAGGAGGTACTAAAAATTATGGCTGCTGAAAAAATAACAATTGAACCGGTAACCCGGATTGAAGGTCATGCAAAAGTGACCATCCACATGAATGACGATGGCAACGTAGATCACGCATATTTTCACGTCAACGAATTTCGTGGATTTGAAAAGTTTTGTGAAGGACGAATGGTCTTCGAAATGCCGCAAATTACCCCACGGATTTGTGGAATCTGTCCTGTAAGCCATCACCTGGCAGCGGCAAAAGCCGGTGATATCGTCATGGGGGTTGAACCGCCAAGGACAGCCTCCTTACTGCGTGAGCTGATGCACATGGGCCAGATCATCCAGAGTCATGGCATGCATTTCTTCGAACTGGCCGGGCCAGATTTAATTCTTGGCTTTGACGAAGACCCTGCCACGCGTAACGTAGTTGGCTTGATCAATGTAAACCCAGATCTAACAGTTAGAGCCATTGAATTGCGAGCCTATGGACAGGATATTATTTATCAGGTTGGCGGACGCCGTATTCACCCGAATTTTGCGGTGCCTGGTGGTGTCAACAACGCATTAACTACTGAAAAGCGTGAGCATATGCTCACTGGTTTGGATCGTGCCCTGGAAACCACTCAAATCGGTCTAAAAATAATAAAAGACTGGGCAGACGCCAATATCAATGTAATTGAAGAATTTGCTGTTTTCCACACAGGTTATTTTAGCCTTGTGACCCCAGAAAATGCCCTAGAACTATATGATGGTGATATTCGGTTGGTCGACAAAGATGGTGAACAGCTTGAACACTTCAGTGCGCAAAATTATTTAGACATCATCTCAGAACGTGTACTGGATTGGTCTTATCTTAAATTCCCTTATTATAAAAAGATGGGCTGGCCAGATGGCGCATACAGAGTTGGCCCATTAGGTCGATTAAATGCAAGTGAAAAAATCAATACCCCCCTGGCTCAAGAAGAATTTGAGATTTATCACCAAATAAATGATGGTAAACCAGTTCACCACACACTTTACTACCACTATGCACGGCTGATTGAAATTGTTTTTGCCTTAGAACGAACCCGAGAATTATTGGAAGATCCGGATCTGATGGGCAATGACATTATGAACCGCCGTTATGATTTCAAAGGCGAAGGTGTTGGCGTAATTGAAGCACCTCGCGGCACATTACTGCACCATTATTGGGCTAAACCAAACGGGCAGTTAGAACGTGTAAATATGATTGTATCTACCGGCCATAATAACTGGGCTATGAGTGAAGCAGTCGATTCGGTAGCCAAAACCTATGTAAAGGGACCTGATGTTAAGGAAGGCATGCTCAATCGTGTAGAAGCTGCCATCCGTGCCTATGATCCATGTCTTTCTTGTTCAACACACGCCATCGGCCAGATGCCTATCATCATTGATGTGATAGACCCTGAAGGCGAAGTAACACAAACCATAAAACGAGATTAACTCTCTCGATACTACAGGGACTTCCCCACCGTCAAGCTAAATGAGAAGTCCCAAAGAAAATTTTTAAAATATGCAATCTGAGACACTGATCATCGGATTTGGAAATGCTGACCGTCAGGATGATGGGGTCGGCTGGCATATTCTCAAAGAACTCGCTGAGCGGGTAAATTGCGAGATCCCTGACGACCCTGGGGAATCCATTGAAGTCAAATGTGATCTGGTTGATTTATTATTTATTCTTCAAATTTACCCAGAATTGGCTGAATCCCTCTCACAATATAAGCGCGTTTGTTTTGTTGATGCCCATACCGCTGATATTCCTGAGGAAATTTCTTGGATCAAACTCACCCCCGAATATGAGAAATCTCCTTTAACCCACCACATGTCACCAAAGACCGTGCTCTCGATTTGTGCAACAATCTATGATCGAGCGCCTGAGGCAATTTTGGTTTCAGTAAGGGGGTTTCATTTTCAATTTGAACGAGAGTTGAGTGAAAAAACAAAACAGTTGGCCAAAGAGGCAATTGAAAGAATTTGGGACTGGATCAACCAATCTTCCACGAATGGCGCGTGACTCTTGTCACACAAGCCTGGTGACATAATACAATTCCATCTTTTTCGCAATAACAGTATGTTTATAGTTGGAAACATTATCAATTTTAATTTCATCAAGGTTCTCCCATGTTAAACCAAGCTGAAATCACAAACACTATTAAATCAATCCCCTGGTTCTTTGATCTTTCGTCAGAGAGTGTTCAGCGTTTAACTTTGATTGCGAAAATTTTTGAGTTTGCTGAGGGTGAAGAAATCTTTGCTGAAGGTGAACAACATCCCAACCTTTATATCATCCTGGATGGAAAAATCGGCCTGGAGAGTATTGTGCCTGGCTATGGTCCTTTGTTAATTTCCACCACAGAATCATTGGATGTTATTGGTTGGTCAAGCCTGACCCCAGTTGTAAGGCAAAATACTTGCTCCGCGTTTGTCATTAAACCAGCACGCGTCTTGATGTTCAATGCGGATTCACTTATGTCCCTTTGTGAAGAAGACTGTGATCTTGGTTTTACAATTATGCGACGATTAGCAAATATTGTTGCATCCCGTTTACTGTCCCACCGCTTGCAATTGCTGGAATTATTAACCTGTAAAAACAACTAAGCTATTTCTACAATTCTCACCATAATAGTATTATAATTATTTGATGCATGAACTTGCAGTTACCGAAAACGTCCTGAAAATTGCTTGCAAACACGCCGAAGAGGCAAATGCAGACAAAGTTACGGATATCTATTTAATCATTGGGCAGCTTTCCAGTATCGTCGATGACTCCATCATGTTTTATTGGGAAATCATCAGCAAAGATACACTTTGCCAGGAAGCAAAAGTCCATTTCAATCGTATTCCAGCCGAACTGCAATGCCAAAGCTGTGACCACCAATATACGATGGGCAGTGAACTCAGAGCCTGCCCAAAATGCAAAAGTGCAAAAATCAAAGTTCTTTCTGGTGACGAATTTCACCTGGAAAGCATTGAAATTCAAAGGTAGAAATGACCAATCAACGGATCACCATTGTAGAGAAGATTCTGGATGCTAACGACCATCTTGCAAATGAAAATCGTCGAAGACTGGATCAGAACAAAATTTATTCGATAAATTTAATGGCTTCACCCGGTTCAGGTAAAACGAGTTTCATCCTAGCTACGATTCAGGCAATGCTTGGAAAAAACCTCCAAATTGGAGTAATCGAAGGCGATACCGCCCCTGTGGCAATTGATGCAGATAAAATCAGTGCAGCAGGTATGCCCGCAGTTCAAATAAATACTGGTGGAGAATGCCACCTTGATGCGGTTATGGTTGAAAACGCCCTTAATCAACTGCCGCTCAATCAGTTAGATTTCTTGGTTGTTGAAAATGTCGGCAACCTGATATGCCCAGCAGCCTGGAAGTTAGGTACGCATAGCAATATTTTAGTCGCCAGTGTTCCTGAAGGTGATGACAAACCTTATAAATATCCCAATATCTATCGTGGTTTGGATGTACTGATCATCAATAAAATTGATTTGTTACCCTACATTGATTTTGAAATGGATTACTTCCGCAAAGGGGTTGAAATGCTCAATCCCAACCTGAAGACATTTGCCATCTCCTGTAAAACAGGTGAAGGTATTCAGGATTGGCTGGTGTGGTTAAGGTCAAAGCTTTTAATTAAGTAAAAGTTAACTAATGCCGCCCATCAGCCGACATGTTCATATCAAAGGGATTGTTCAGGGGGTAGGTTTTCGTCCTTTCATTTTCACACTGGCGAATAAATATCAGCTTAAAGGCTGGGTTCGTAATTCATCCAGCGGCGTAGATATTGAAGTCTCTGGAGAGGCAAATCGGCTGGATGATTTTATCAACGCCATCACCGCTTCCCCCCCCCCACTTGCCCAAATTGACTTGGTTCAAACAAGTGAAATCAAGACTGTCCATCATCATGATTTCAAAATCATTTTAAGTTCGGCAAACCAGACTGATTTCATTCCAATCTCTCCTGACACGTCTGTTTGTAAAGACTGCCGTGACGAGTTATTTGATCCGCAGGATCGCAGATTCCATTACCCTTTCATCAATTGCACCAATTGCGGGCCTCGGTTCTCTATTATCAAAAATATTCCCTATGACAGGCCTGAAACAACCATGGCCGAATTTGCAATGTGCGGTGAGTGCCGTCAAGAATACGTGGACCCATCAAATCGCCGATTTCATGCCCAACCTATTGCCTGCTCTAAATGCGGTCCGCAAATCTGGATAGAAGATAATTCAGAACATTCTCAAGCTGAAAGGGAGCAGGCAATAATTATTGCTCGGCAGATGCTGGCTGACGGTATGATTTTGGCTGTAAAAGGACTGGGTGGATTTCATCTTGCTTGCGATGCCTCCAATGAAAATGCTGTTCAAAAATTACGAGACCGCAAAAAGAGGCCTGCCAAACCGTTTGCTGTGATGGCTTATGACTTATCTGTGATCGATAAATACGCCGATGTTACCGAACCAATAGGTTCATTACTAAGCAGCCCCCAGGCACCAATCGTTATCATCCCAGTCAGGCATCAGAAAAACCTGGCGACAAATATCGCACCAGGGCAGGAAAATATTGGCTTCATGCTGCCCTATACACCGCTGCACTTACTGCTGCTTGAACCGGGTGAGAGCTATCCTGAAGTTCTGGTCATGACAAGCGGAAATCTCTCTGAGGAACCTGTCATACATGAAAATCAAGCCGCCAGGGAGAAATTAAGTTCCATAGTGGATGGGTTTCTGATGCATGATCGGCCAATTCACTCAAGAATAGATGATTCGGTTTTTACATCCATCGAAGAAAAACCTTATCCTATCCGGTATGCCAGAGGGTTTGCCCCCAACCCAATTCGCCTGCTCAAGAACTTACCCGAGGTCTTGGCTGTTGGACCCCAGATGAAAAATTCTTTTTGCTTGACTCGGGAAAAATATGCCTTTCTCAGTCATTATATTGGAGAAATGGAAAACTGGGAGACTTACCAAGATTATATCCACGCCATAAATCTATACGAAGAATTATTCAGGATCAAACCAAAGGCAATTGGGTATGACCTTCATCCTGATTACCTCTCTACCAGGTACGCTCAAGAGCGAAGCACGCGTGAGAATCTCCCTAGGTATCCGATTCAGCATCATCATGCGCACCTGGTAGCTTGCATGGTAGAAAATGAAGTCGACCCTGAAGAGCAAACTGCCGGGATAATTTTTGATGGAACAGGATATGGGAGTGACGGTACTATTTGGGGTGGTGAATTCTTGCTGGGCAACTGCCTGAATTATGAACGTTTATTTCACCTTCAACCTGTGCCGATGCCGGGAGGCGAAATAGCAATTCAAAAACCTGCCAGAATGGCATTAGGCACCCTGGCAGCTTATAACCTTGATGAAAACCGGCAAATCTATGAACACTTAAATCTTTCAACAGCTGAAATAAGTTCAATAAATTATCAAATTTCAAACAATCTCAACACCCCACTCACTTCCAGTATGGGGCGGCTGTTTGACACTGTTGCTGCATTAATCGGCTTAAACCAGGCAGTTTCTTATGAGGCCCAGGCAGCAATTGAATTAGAAGCAATAGCCGATACACAAGAAACAGGGTATTATTCTTGGGTTCTGAATGAGCAATCAATCAGCATCAAACCAATGTTGGAATCTATTTTATTAGACATAAAATCGAATGTAAAACCAGCACAGATATCGGCCAGGTTTCATAACACGATCATTCAACTCAGTTTGGATATAGCCAAACGCATTCAAGATGAATATGGAACCACAAAATTCGCCTTTTCCGGTGGCGTCTGGCAAAATAAATACTTAATAGAAAAAATACTGCCCCCCTTCAGGGCATTAGGATTAATACCACTGATTCATCATAAAATTCCTCCTAATGACAGCTGTGTCGCATTGGGGCAAGCAGTAATAACAGGTTATCGGTATCAACAGGATAAGGAGCAGAAATGTGTTTAGGCATACCCGGAAAGATTTTATCAATTTATGACGATCACGGCACCAAAATGGCAAAGATCGATTTTGGTGGTGTTACCCGAGAAGCATGTCTGGAAGCACTCCCAGATGCACAAACAGGGGATTGGACCATTATCCATGCAGGTTTCGCTTTAAGCATTCTGAGTGAAGCTGAAGCAAAAGAAACGCTTGATATTCTCCAGGAAATGTCAGACCTGGCAGACCTTGAGGACCAACAAACCGATGAGTGAAACAGACACAACTAAAGTGCTGTCTCGTTTTCGTGACGCAAAACTGGTCAACAGCCTGATCAACAAGATCCAATCAAGCATCACGCAATCATGGACGTTAATGGAAATTTGCGGCGGACAAACCCACGCCATCATGCAATACGGATTGGATCAACTTCTCCCAGAAGAGATCGAATTGATCCATGGGCCTGGCTGCCCAGTGTGTGTAACTTCACTCGAATTAATCGACCAGGCCCTCATCATTGCTCAGCAGCCTGATGTGATTTTCACCTCTTTTGGTGACATGCTTCGGGTTCCAGGGTCGGATAGAGACCTTTTTTCCATCAGGGCATCTGGTGGAAATGTAAAGGTTGTTTACGCACCTTTAGACGCAGTCCGCATTGCCCAAGCAAACCCAGACCAACAGGTGGTATTTTTTGCGATTGGTTTTGAAACAACTGCCCCTGCCAACTCGATGGCAGTCATCCAGGCAGAAAAATTAAACCTGAAGAATTTCACCATCCTGCCTGCAAATGTTTTAGTGCCGCCAGCTATCCATGCCATTATGAGCAGCCCCCAGAATCGAATCCAGGCATTTTTAGCTGCGGGTCATGTCTGTGCAATTATGGGGTATCAAGAATATATTCCTCTCTCTAAACAATATGCCATTCCAATTACAGTCACAGGTTTTGAGCCATTGGATCTTGTAAATGGCATCTACCAGACCATTTTGATGCTTGAAGAAGGTCAAAATATTGTCAGAAATGCCTATGAACGTGCTGTGTCGAAAAATGGAAACACTGCAGCACAGGCGCTGATCAATCAAGTTTTTGAGCCAGTTGACCGCAATTGGCGAGGGATTGGTATGATCCCCAATAGTGGTTTGGGGTTAAGAAATGAATACAGTGCATTCGATGCAACAAGGCGATTTAATACCGGGGCGATCAAAACAAAAGAATCAGAATTATGTATTGCAGGTCAAGTACTGCAAGGTTTGAAAAAACCCTCCGAATGCCCTGCATTCGATCGGGTATGTACCCCGCAAACACCTTTAGGCGCACCAATGGTTTCCTCTGAGGGTGCTTGTGCAGCCTATTATCGATATGGACGTAACATAAATGACGGATAAAAAACCAGAACCGGTTCAAATACAGGGGCTTGCATGTCCAGTACCGCACCACCACACCCAGTCAGTCATGATAGGGCATGGCAGCGGCGGGAAATTGACCCACGATCTGATTCTAAACCTTTTTCAATCTCGCATTGGAAATAGTTTTCTTTCAGAAGGAAACGATGCTGCAAGGATCAACTTAAAACCAGGTATTGGCCAGTTGGCCTTTTCAACAGATTCACATGTTGTTTCACCGATCTTCTTCAAGGGTGGTGATATCGGCCGACTGGCTGTTTCAGGCACCGTCAATGATGTGTCTATGCTTGGTGCTCAACCAGAATTTTTAACCGCAGGTTTTATCATAGAAGAAGGCTTTTCGATGGAGTCCCTGACCAGGATCATCGATTCCATGGCAGAAACTTGCCGTGAAGCAGCCGTTCAAATTATTGCCGGTGATACCAAAGTGGTTGAAAAAGGAAAAGCTGACGGCATGTTCATCAATACAGCCGGTTTTGGGGTCATTCCAAATGGAAGAGAGATTGGAGGTCAATTTGCCAGACCCGGGGATGCTGTGCTCATTTCTGGAACGTTAGGAGATCATTCCATCGCGGTTTTACAAGCACGAGGGGAGTTAGGGTTTGAATCAAATATCCAATCAGATGTTGCCCCGCTGAACTACATGATTTCTACCTTATTAGAAGTGATACCTGATGTTCATGTGCTTCGTGACCCAACCCGAGGCGGGTTAGCAACAGCTTTGAAAGAAATCGCCGGTCAAAGCCAGGTCAGCATCATGCTGGATGAACAATCGATTCCTGTAAAACCGGATGTCAATATGGCTTGTGAGATGTTGGGTTTTGATCCGCTCTACCTGGCAAATGAAGGCAAAGTGATCGTCATCCTGCCTGATAAATTTTCAACAGAGGCTGTCAAAATCTTGAAGAAATCACCTTATGGAGTCAATGCAGCAGTCATCGGTACAGTTTCAGAGTCGCATCCAGGTGAGGTGCTCTTAATAACTGCCTTCGGATCAACCCGGATTGTGGATATGCTGGCAGGCGAAATTCTTCCCCGCATCTGTTAAGTAGAGGGTGTTGAATAATTCTAAAGAACAAGAATGTTGAACTAAACCAGCCA
>CAZCBW010000004.1:0-109952 GCA_964497065.1 uncultured Candidatus Brevefilum sp.
ATAGGGGGTGTGGTGTGGCGGCTTTGCCGCCACACCACACCCCCGACCTTTCATTAGCATGGCAGCTTGAGCAGTTAAAAAAATTATTAACTTGCCTGCAAATTCATTGACGGATAAGATTATTCCGGTTGTTTAAAAAATTGGAGGTTTGGGTGAGCGCAGAAGAAATACTTAAAGAAGTTGAACAGCAAACCGCAGGATGCACCCGCTGTCAATTACATTATTCTCGAAAAAAATCCGTTCCCGGTGCTGGTACACCTCATACTTCAATCATGTTCATTGGTGAGGGTCCTGGGTTTAATGAAAATGAACAGGGTTTACCTTTTGTAGGCCAGGCTGGCAAGCTCTTGGATGAACTGCTTGCCGAGGCGAACCTCAAACGTGAGCAGGTGTTTATTACCAATGTTGTCAAATGCCGCCCGCCTAAAAACCGAGTTCCACAGGCTGAGGAACTGGATGCCTGCAAGCCCTATTTAGAACGCCAAATTGCTGCCATCAATCCGGATGTGATCGTCACGCTGGGCAGGATTTCGATGAGTTATTTTGTCAACAGCGGCAAGATCAGCGATATTCATGGACATTCATTTTGGTCTAACGGTCGAATGGCTGTACCGATGTATCATCCAGCGGCGGCACTGCATCAGCCATCACTCCGCAGCGTGATCAAGGAGGATTTTGCCAAACTGCCTGCTTATATTAAACAAGCTCAGGAATCCCGACAAAATTCGCCAGGTTTGAGTACAAAAATCGAAGAAGATCCAGGTGATTCCTTTTTAGGAGAAGACCACACATCTCAGCTTTCTTTATTTTAATTAAAAAGCTATTAATACAGCTTATGATAAAATCTATTATCGTAACTACTCAGTTGAAGAGGAAACGGTGTGTGCACCCCCGACATTTTAGTTGCAGGGCAGGCTGAGCAGTTACCTATTACCATAGTTTAATTTTTCATGTAAGGATTATTCAATGCAAAACGTTAAAGAACAGGTACTAAAAAAATTTGAAGATCGCACTGCCCGTGTCGGCGTGGTGGGGATTGGATATGTCGGCTTGCCGCTGGCGGTTGTGTTTGCTGATGCTGGCTTTGATGTGATCGGGGTTGACCCCGACCAAGAAAAGGTAGCCGCCATCCAACGTGGTGAGAGTTATATCCTGGATGTGGACACGGCCAAAGTTAAGGGCCATGTAGAATCCGGTAAACTCCGTGCCAGTTCAGATTATGCAGATTTAGCAGAAGTTGATGCAGTCTCAATTTGTGTACCGACCCCTCTGCGAAAAACCGGCGATCCAGACCTTTCATTTATTGCTTCTGCCAGTAAATCATTGGCACCTTATCTTCATCAAGGGATGGTTATGGTGCTTGAGTCAAGTACTTATCCCGGCACAACACGTGAGATGATCCTGCCAGTTTTAGAAGAAACCAGCGGATTATCAGTGTGCGAAGATTTCTACCTGGCATTTTCTCCTGAAAGGGTTGACCCGGGACGCAAAGATTGGACAACCATCAACACACCAAAAATTATTGGCGGCATATCGCCTGATTGTGGTGAGGTAGCTGCGGCCTGGTATGAAAAAGCGTTAGATACGATTGTGTTGGTGTCTACTTGTGAAGTAGCAGAAATGGCCAAACTGCTGGAAAATACCTTCCGGATGATCAATATCGGGTTGGTCAATGAGCTGGCTATCATGTGTGACCGATTAAATGTAGATGTCTGGGAAGTGATCGAATCTGCTGCCACCAAGCCCTTTGGTTTTATGAAGTTTACGCCAGGCCCTGGCCTTGGCGGGCATTGTATCCCTATTGACCCGCTTTACCTTTCTTGGAAGCTTCGTTCATTGAATTACAATGCGCGTTTTATTGAGCTGGCATCTGAGATCAATACCAGCATGCCGAGATATACCCTTAATAAAATCCAGGATGCGCTCAACCAACATCAAAAACCACTAAACGGCAGCCGGGTGCTGGTACTGGGTATTGCTTATAAACCTGACATCGACGATTTACGCGAATCACCGGCATTGGATGTAATCCACCTTCTGCAAGAAAAAAATGGTGAAGTCCTGTATCACGACCCATATATCCCGCATCTTAACTATGAAAACCTGGTTATGGATTCGGTTGTAGATTTAATGAGCGAGGTAGCTAAAGCTGATTGTGTGGCTATCATTACCAATCACAGCAACTATGATTATCCGGCGATTTTGGCTTCTGCCCAGCTGGTGGTTGATACTCGTAATGCCCTTGGCGCTGCCGGAAAAGACAATCCAAAAGTAATTCGACTCTAATGGCCAATTATCTTTTGACGGGTTCCGCTGGCTTTATTGCTTTCCGCGTGGCAGAACTGCTGATGGAATCAGGCCATCATGTTTATGGTGTCGACAATCTCAATGATGCCTATGATACTCGTCTGAAGCATTATCGTTTAAACCGGCTGCGTCCGAATGATCGTTTTCATTTCCTGAAATCCGATATTGCAGATCGCGAAATTGTTAAAGTCTTGTCAGAATGGCTGCCAAAAGAGATTAGCGGCGTGATCAACCTGGCAGCACGTGCTGGTGTTCGCACCAGTTTGACCGACCCCTGGGTATATGTTGATACCAATATGATGGGAACGCTCAATATATTGGAATATTGCCGCCAGACTGGCATTCAAAAGTTCATCCTTGCCTCAACTTCAAGTTTGTATGCTGAGGAGTCGGCACCGCCGTTTAAGGAGGATGATGATACGGATCATCCCTTACAGCCATATGCTGCCAGTAAAAAAGGTGCAGAAGCGATGGCATATGCTTATCACCACCTCTATGATCTGGATGTGACGGTATTGCGTTACTTCACCGTTTATGGTCCGGCTGGCAGGCCGGATATGGTCATGTTCCGGTTTTGCCAATGGATTGCTGAGGGCAAGCCTGTCGTCGTCAATGGCGATGGGAAACAGTCCCGTGGATTTACCTATCTTGATGATATCGCCCGGGGTACCATCTTGGCGTTAAAGCCAATTGGATTTAAAACCATCAATTTAGGGGGGCATGAGGTGATCACCATCAATCACCTGATCAGCATGCTGGAAGAACGGATTGGCAAGAAGGCACACATCACCTACGAACCGTTTCACCTGGCGGATGTGCACACTAATCAGGCGGATGTGACCGCAGCGGAGAGCTTGCTTGGATGGCAACCTCAGGTTGACCTTGAACAAGGTGTTACCCATTTGGTTGATTGGTACATGCAAGAGCGAGACTGGGCGAGCCAGGTCGAGACACCGTGAGGCGATTTTTCTCCGGCATCGAGACCTGGGGGAAAGATGTCATTTTTAGAAAAATACTCGAAAATTCAGCTTATTTATTCAGCAGTCAGGCAGTCAGTGCAGTCCTCAGCATATTAACAGCCAACTTGTTAGGGGTGGCCAGTTTTGGTGAGCTGGGCGTTGTGATCAGTTTTGTGACCAATATCAACCGGTTGCTTTCATTTCGGATGAGCGAGTTTGTTGTCCGTTATATGGGTGGCTCACTGGCAGATAATGACCGACAACAAGCTGTGGCGACATTAAAAATTGCCGCGCTGACCGAATTGGTTAGCTCTGTTCTG
The DNA here is from genome assembly GCA_964497065.1 of uncultured Candidatus Brevefilum sp. Taxonomy (GTDB): domain Bacteria; phylum Chloroflexota; class Anaerolineae; order Anaerolineales; family Anaerolineaceae; genus Brevifilum. The sequence continues at coordinate 3,587 of CAZCBW010000004.1, forward strand.
GCATACTTTGTCCTTGTGTTGTTGTCGCGTTGGGGGGCAACCAATCTTGCCAAAGATCCGACGCTTCAAAACCTGTTCATTATTTATGGGCTGGGCATTCTCGGAAATATTTTGGCCGAAACTGCAACCGGTGCTTTACAAGTCATGGGGCACTTCAAGTCGCAGGCATTATTAAATTTATTGCAAAGCCTGTTGACGGCCGGATTATTCTTGGGTGTATTTCTGCGGCAGGGCGGCATTTTTGAGGTTATGCTGGTGTACCTGGCTGGTAAAATGGTCTTGGGTATCGGCCCGGTGTTGTTGGCGCTTTATTGGCTGCCTAAGGGCCTTGGCAAAAATTGGTGGCGGATTCCGATGCGCGGCAATTTACCTGAGATCAAACCGATGATCCGGTTTGCTGTTAATTCAAATTTCAGCGGTACAGTGACTATTCTGGCTAGGGACAGCGAAGTGTTATGGGTTGGTTATTTCTTTGATACCACTGTTGCAGGTTATTTTAAAGTCGCCCTGGCAGTGATCAACCTGGTGGTGATGCCGATCACCCCGTTCATCAGTACCACCTTCCCGGAGATCACCCGCAATGTAGCTAAAAAGCAATGGGCGAAGTTGAAACAATTACTGACCCGCGTGACGATTGTATCCGGGGTCTGGACAGGTGCAGTTGCGGTTGGTTTATTCCTGTTGGGCAGGCAGTTGTTATTCTCACCATGGACATTTTTTGGTCGCACAATTTTTATTTACAAAGAAGCCTACGCCCCGGCTTATGGTGTGCTCCTGGTACTGTTGATCGGTTTTGGTTTTGCCAATATCTTATTTTGGGATCGAACCTTATTATTGGCATTTGGAAAAGCTGAACTGCCGTTAAAAGTGAGCTTTTTTGCCATGCTTGGTAAAGTCAGCCTGGCCTTTTTGATTGTTCCGGTTTTTGGTTACCTGGCAGAAGCAGCCCTGTTCAGTGCTTATTTTGTTGTGACCGTCAGCGTTCTGATGCAGAGGGGACTGGCAGAAATTCGCAGCCGGTCACGGTTAACTCAAACTTAATTAATTTCAGGTTCAGATTTAAATAATACACCTTCAAGTTGTAGATGAAGGTGTTTTTTAACTGCTCAGGCCGCCACACAACACTCCCTATTTCCTCAAAAGCTGAGTGGTCACGGGTTTTTTGATGATGATGTTTTGTCGAGCAGTTAACTATCGGTAGTTTTCATCGGGATGAGCGCTTTGTAATCATCGATGCTGCCGTGGTCGAAACAGCACTGCAAGATCTGGCGTCCTAAACCTGTAAGATCATCCCATTCGTATTCTGATAAGACATTGACGAAAAAGTCATACAGCTGATTGGCGCCGATGTCATAGGCTTCTTCACCGACTTCAGGCTGCGTATCCACGGCAAAGAACCAGCGCGAGAGCAGCCGTCCTTCAATTTGAATTTGGTGCGGGAACTCGCCCAACAATGAGCACCGGGACGGGCGGACTGTATCTGGTGCAAAGCGGGCATTGCCGCGCCTGGCCAGGTATTCACGCATCAGCCATTGGGGCATAAAACCGACCTTCCAAGCACCAACGTGTTGGTTCGGTGTCAGTACATAGCAGGTGTCTGGGCAGTTGACGAATTGGTCTAGAAGGAAGTTAGCCTGGACTGTGCGTTTCCCCGTAGCAAAAGACCAATAGGAACCAACGCCTTCAGAGGACAGACCCATGGTATCGAGGATGCTGGGGTTTGAAAAACCCCGCGGCGCTGCCAGCCGCCACAGCCAGGCCAGTGCTGGCGGCAAGATGTGGAAGAAACCGACAATGCCGTAGCTTGGTTTTTCCTTGGTGCAAGGTGGTGTACGGATGCCAAATGAGCGGATGTCAACATCGACGGGTTCATCGACGATATTTGGGGTGATTTTTCGGGGAATCACTACCCGCGGGTTTGGACAGCGTTTATTGGGCTCGTCCATGATGTGATCCCAAATCATGGCAATGCCGTCAGGTGCTGCATTGATATTTAAGAATAAGAGCGGTTCAGATGGTTGGGCAGTCAGCCTTTCAAGATTAAGGTCGGTGCCGTAGTGTTGAATATGGTTGGTGCGGACGAACCAGGCATCTTCTGCGTCGGTGACGGTCAGCTTTCCGTTATGTTGAATAGAGGGGTGGCAAAGCGCCATATCATCTGTGACCGGGTGCAGGGAACAGGTACGCGGCTGCTCATGGAGGCGGCGTTCGCCAGTGACAACGTTGACGCCGTAGAGCAACCGCCCATCATCTTCTCGATGGGGGTATTCCAGCATCTCGCTTTTTCCAGCACCGCTGGCGCCTTCATGCATCAAAGTAATTGAATTATCGTAGGGTGTTACAACGCGAACCGTAGAGCAATGGGTCGTCACCCACCCTTCCTGTTCGCCCTGGTGTAAGAGAATGCTGTAAACAGCTTTTTTAGCGCTGGGTCCGGGGTACAGGCTGTAAGAAAAGACTTCATGCATCCCGGGCGTTCGATAGTGAACAACCACCTGTTTGCCATTCAAATCGGTGTAACGGAAGGTCGGGGCAACATAAATTACCGATGTGGGGTTGAAATCTTCACCGATATCTTCGTAGGAGGTAATGCCCTGGAGTAAAGCTAAACCAAAACCAAAAAAACCAGCGTTGGCAGGGGCTACCACGAGGGCGTCCTGCCCCAGCCCCTTTTTCCCCGTCACATAACCATACAGGATGATCGGGTTATCTGCAAGCCATTCAAAGGTCTTCTTGCGCAGATCTGTAAAGGGAGTGCCATAAACCTCTTCGAACTTTTTGTGATCGGTTGGTTCTTCATCGCCAATCAGCATGGCACCCGGGTCTCTCCGGCGCATATAAGGGCTGGGATAATTGGCTGCAATACCGTTTCGGACACGCGTTACTGAAGCATCGAGGATTTTGCTCAGGCCGGGCACATTATAGGAAACTTCGAAGGTCTTATTATTTGCTGCACCACAGGATAGATCAAAAAGCTCCTGGGTTGTGCTGATCACCTGAACATCAGGATGTTCTTCTAAGATGGCTGCTAAGTCTGTCGGTGGATGATAACGTTTCCAATCTCTTTTCATGTAGTTCCTTGTCCTGTGTAAAAAATTTCGTAACTGCTCAGGTTGCACTGTAACTGAAAGGTCGGGGGTCTTGTGTGGCGGCTCCGCCGCCACACAAGACCCCCTATTTCTCCATAAGATGAGGAGTAACAAAAATCCTTGTTATAAAGATAAACCTAAGTTATTTAATAAAAACAACGCTTGAGTGTATCACTTTTTTTAATAATTATTAGGCATTCGATTTTCGAGATGAAACAGTGAATACATCATCCTTGACTTTCATCGATGCAGCAGCCAGGTCTTCCACCAATGGGGTTGTCAGTGAACGGGGACGTTCAATGGCCAGTCCCAGGGCACGGGCCCAAACTGCATGGGCTGAAAGACCTAATAGCCGGCTGGTACCGAACAAAACTGTGCAGAATTCTGATTGGGTGATGCCGTAATGGTGTTGTAGTGTGCCGCTGATGGCATCCACATTGGGATAGGGATTTTTAATTTTACCTGTGGCTTCGAGAACCCCGGGCATGACTTCGTACACACGCTGCACGAGGTTGAAAAGCGGGTCATCTGGCAGGTATTTTTCTGCAAAGCGGTATTGGGCAGTGAATCGGGGGTCGGTGCTGCGCAGGACGCCATGGCCGTAACCGGGGATGACTTTGCCGCTGCTAAGTGTCTCTTCAGCAAAATTCGCCAATTCCTGGTGGGATGGCAGTCCGTTGTACCGTTTCTGAAGCGCCAGCAGCCAACGTAGTGTTTCCTGGCTGGCTAATCCGTGCAGCGGACCCGCCAGGGCATTTAACCCGGCTGAGCAAGAGAGATACAGATCAGACCATGTGGAACTCACCAGGTGCGAGGTGTGCGCACTGGCGTTGCCATTTTCCTGATCTGCGTGCAGGATCATGAACAGGCGGCATAATTCCTGGTATTCCCGATCATGCGATTTTCCGATCATGTGGGCGAAATTCGCACTCCAATCCAGATCTGGATCAGGTTCCGCCACGGCACCATCTCGGTATTTGATGTTGTAAACGGTTGCAGCCAGGGCAGGCAGGTTGGCTGTCAAATTGAGCGCATCCTCCAGCATAGGACGCCAGTATTCATAACGAGAAATTCCGTCATGATAAGCCCTGGCGGCAGCAGAATGCGGCTGCATTGCTAAAACGGCTTGTGAAAACAGCGTCATCGGGTGTGTGCTGGCCGGCATGGCGCGTAAGGCGTCGATCACATAACCCGGGATACCCTGACGTTCTCGCCACATCGTTTCGACAGACTGTGCATCTTCTAAGGTCGGGAACTCGTCGACCAGCAGCAGATAATACAAGCCTCCCACCAGCGGGAATGCATGACCTTCAGCCCTTGGCAGCTTTTCTAATAGCTGATCAACGCTGTAACCACGCATCAGGATCCCCATAGAAGGATCAACATGCGAAATTTCTGTGATCAGGGCAAAAATCCCTCGCATGCCGCCATACAGGTGTGAGACAGTTACCTCGGCGACGGGCATATCACCATATTCCTGTAGGATATGCTGCATGCGCTCACGCAATACCGGTATTCTGGCGGCGATACGTTTTTCAAATGGGAGTTTTTTATTAGGTATTAAATCAGTATAGCTGGTTTGAAGGCAGTCTTCTTTCATTATTTCTCCTCACATATTGGTTGTGATGATGGATCAGTTGTTGTGATAGCTGTGATGGTTTGGCGGCTCGGATTGCCGCCCAGGCTGGACGCCAATTCGATGCTGCGAGGGGTTGTACCCTAATAATCGTGAAATTTGTAACGCTGTCCTGGTGGTAGACAGGGTGAACTGGTCAACCTTTTCAGGATAAAATCTTTGTGTTGGGCCAGAAACTGTCAGCGCTGCGATCATCTGCCTGCGGGAATTAAAGATTGGAGCAGCTACTCCCGAGGCATCAATGGTCCATTCACCATGACTGACTGCATAGCCCTGTTCTCGGATATGTTTAATTTGTTCCCGCAAGTCATCAGGGTTTATGAGTGTGTGTTCCGTGAACACCTCACGTTTTTCTTTGGCTAATATTTCTTCGCGTTTTTCTTCCGGCAGATAAGCTAGAAAGAGTTTTCCAGCTGAGCCTGCGTGCAGGGGAAGATATCTTCCAACACGGGCGACCACCCGTACATTTTTATCACTTTCCAACCGTTCCACGCAGACACGTTCATCGCCTTCGAGGATGTAAAGGCTGATTGTTTCACCGGTTTTCCGTTGTAAGTCATAGATGCTGGGCAAGGCAACTTTACGCACATCTAATGTGGCGCTGTAAACTTCAGCCCAGGCCAGCACTTTACCTGAAAGGGTGTACTGTTTGGTTTCATGATCCTGCACCAATAAACCAAGTTCTTTTAATGAGGCCATGATCCTGCCTGTAGTGCTCGATGCGGTATCCGTCATCCGGGCAACTTCCCTGACGCCAAGGTAGGGTTGGTCTTGTGAGAAACAGTCCAAGATTTGAACGGTTCGGTTGAGGGTGCTGGCGGGTTTTTCCATGAATTTTCCTGGTGTCCCGTTTAATGGGACAGTGTCTCATTAATTAATGATAGGATGATTATAAGTGAATATCTGTGACTTGTCAATATCAAATTATTATTCGTGCGTAGTGCATTGAAGAGATATTTTAATTACAATCAGGGTAACTAATCAGTTTATAAGGAAATAGGGGGCAGCCTGAGCAGTTACCAATAAGGAGTGTTATGTGAAGAAATTAGTCTTGCAGCCCTCAAAAAATGGCGAGAAGATCACTTTGGTTAACAACCAGTTGGATGTGCCTGAAACCCCGATCATCCCGATGATCATTGGAGATGGTATCGGCGCTGATATCTGGGAGGCTGCCATGCCAGTATTGGAGGCGGCTGTGGATATCGCATATGGTGGCAGACGCAGCTTATGCTGGATGCCTGTCCCTGCTGGGGAGCAGGCCAAACAAGAATTTGGCAGCCTGCTGCCGGAGGAAAGTGTTCAGGCTTTCTCCGATTATCATGTCGGGATCAAAGGTCCGCTGGCAACGCCAATTGGTGGCGGGTTTCGCTCGATCAATGTGCAGCTGCGCAGGGCATTGGACTTATTTGTCTGCTTGCGCCCTGTCCGCTGGATCCCTGGTGTGCCCTCGCCAGTTCGAGAACCTGAAAAAGTGGATATGGTCATATTTCGTGAGAATACTGAAGATATCTATGCCGGGGTTGAATTTGAACAGGGCAGTCCGGAAAATCAGGCCTTTATTTCCTGGCTGGGTGAATTCTATCCGGAGGAATATCAGAAGATTCGTTTTCCAATTAGCTCTGCAATTGGCATCAAGCCAATTTCACAAGAGGGTTCACAACGGTTAATCCGGGCTGCCATCCGTTATGCAATCCGGTTAAATCGCTGCAAGGTCACGCTGATCCACAAGGGCAATATCATGAAGTTTACCGAAGGGGCCTTTACCCGTTGGGGTTACGACCTGGCACACAGCGAATTTAAAGACCTTGTCTATACCGATCGGCAGTATCGATCCACCCTGGCAGATAATGGCAGTGCTGCTGCTGAGGTGGAACGGGAGGCGGCATTAAGCCAGGGGCGGGTGTGGATTAACGATGTCATCACCGATGCTGCCTTTGAACAGACTCTGACCCGGCCGGAAGAATTTGATGTCATTGCGACCATGAACCTGAACGGTGATTTGTTTTCAGACGCCCTCGCCGCTCAGGTCGGTGGATTGGGGATTGCACCGGGTGCCAACCTCAATGACGAAACGCACGTGGCAGTTTTTGAGGCGACCCACGGCACGGCGCCCCAATTGGCAGGCAAAAACATCGCCAACCCCAGTTCACTAATTCTGTCTGGTGAGATGATGCTCAACCATCTGGGCTGGAATGAAGCTGCTTCCCTTGTATGGAAGGGCATCCAGAAGACTGTGGCTGCAAAAACCGTCACCCAGGATTTTGACAGGCTGATGTCAGATGCGCGCTGTGTAAGCAGTACAGAGTTTGGCAAGGCTGTCATCCAGCACATGCGCAATACAGACGAAAGTTGAAAAATATGTTTTGGAGTTAATATGAGCCATACCTTACCAGCACCATTGGATCAAATCGAATATTTTAGTTTGCCTGCCTATACCGGGGCAGCGGGCAAACGCTTGCCTTTTTCAATCAAGATACTTTTGGAAAGCGTCTTGCGTCATGTCGATGAAAATGACCGATGTGAGGAAGCTGCACAGTTAATTACCGGCTGGCAGGCACAATCCAGCCAGCGGCAGCCAGTGCCATTTTATCCGGCACGGGTGCTGCTGCAAGACCTGACCGGTGTGCCGTTGGTCGTTGACCTGGCAGCCATGCGCAGCGCAGCTGCCCGGGCTGGTGGTGACCCTAGGGCGATCGCGCCAAAAATTCCCGCAGACCTGGTGATTGATCATTCTCTGCAGGTTGATTTCACCAATACACCCAATGCCTTGCAGAAAAATATGGCTTTAGAATATGAACGCAACCGCGAGCGGTATCAATTTTTGCGTTGGGCACAGGATGCCTTCAATAATTTCAAGGTCGTTCCCCCTGGAAAAGGCATCGTTCACCAGATCAACCTCGAGAGCCTGGCGACTGTGGTTGCTATGCGTCAGAAAGATGGGAGATCGGTCGCCTTGCCTGATTCAGTGTTTGGCACCGATTCCCATACACCGATGATCAACGGGCTGGGGGTGCTGGGTTGGGGTGTCGGTGGGATTGAAGCCATTGCGGCGTTATTGGGTAAGCCGGTAGACCTGGTGCTCCCGGATGTGCTTGGGCTGGAACTGGTCGGAAAGCTGCCAGAGCGCGCCACGCCTACCGACCTGACGTTGACCATCGTACAGCGGCTGCGAGAGGAAGGTGTTGTCGGTAAGTTCATCGAATGTTTCGGACCGGGATTGGATGATATTTCTGTCCCCGACCGTGCCATGATCGCCAATATGTCCCCTGAGAGCGGTGCAACTGTGATCTATTTCCCGGTGGACGGCCAAACCCTGGCTTATCTGCGATTGACGGGGCGTTCGCCTGAACAAATTGACCTGGTGGAAACTTACTGTAAAGCACAGGGTTTGTTTCGGCAGCCGGGTACACAGCAGCCGGATTTCACCAAAGTGATTCGTGTGGAACTGGATGCCATCAGCACCAGCCTTGCCGGCCCGCTGCGCCCTCAAGACCGGCTGGGCATGCCCGATCTGAAAACAGCTTTTGCAAAGGACCTGGTTAAAAGTCATCAGGCACGTGGATTTTCTCTTAGAGAAACCGAACGGTTAGATAAAATTTTGGTGACACTTAATGGGGAGATAGTTACTCTCAGACATGGTTCTGTGCTCATTGCAGCCATTACCTCCTGTACCAACACGTCCAACCCTCTGGTGATGTTGAGTGCTGGCTTGCTGGCACAGAAAGCCCAGGCGCGCGGCTTAACCGTCAACCCGGCTGTCAAGTGTTCCTTGATGCCCGGCTCACGGGTTGTCACAGATTATTTAATACAAGCCGGACTGTTGGACCCGCTGGCATCGTTGGGGTTTGACCTGGTCGGGTACGGCTGCGGCAGTTGTATCGGCAATTCAGGCCCGCTGGCACCTGAAATCGTTTCAGCTCTGCAGGAACATCTGCTGGTCACAGCCAGCATCTCTTCTGGCAACCGGAATTATGAAGGCCGCATTCATGCCCTCACACGCGCCAATTACCTGGCATCCCCGCCGCTGGTGGTTGCTTATGCTATAGCTGGCACTGTGGATATTGACCTGGTAAATGAGCCGCTGGGTTTTGATCATGATGGAGAACCAGTTTATTTAGATGATATCTATCCCTCCAAGGCAGAGGTCAGCGCTTTGATGCAGGCCATCCAGCCTGAGTTATTCACCCAGATCTATGCCGACCTTTACCAGGGCGATGAAAATTGGGAATCTGTTTATTCAGGTACAGACTCTGCTCTCTATGACTGGGACTCTCAGTCATCCTATATCCAGGAACCGCCTTATTTTAAGTCGGATATCAGAAGTGCAGCAAATGAAAATATAGAGGATATTCGGCAAGCCAGGGTGCTGGCTTTGCTGGGGGATTCGATCACCACAGACCATATTTCACCGGCCGGCAGCATCCCGCCAGACAGCCCGGCTGGTGTTTACCTGCAATCTCTGGGGATTGCGCCAAAAGATTTTAATACCTATGGTGCCAGGCGCGGCAATGACCGGGTCTTGGTGCGCGGGACACTGGCAAACATTCGCTTGAAGAACAAACTCGTTGATGGGGTCGAGGGCGGCTTCACCCGGATCATCCCTGGCGGTGAAGTGCTCAGCATTTTCGATGCGGCTGAAAGCTATCGCAAAGACGGCATACCGTTGATCATCATTGCTGGTAAAGAATACGGCACCGGTTCCAGCCGAGATTGGGCTGCCAAGGGCGTTCTGCTGCTGGGAGTCCGTGCTGTGATTGCTGAATCTTTTGAGCGTATCCATCGCTCGAACCTGGTCGGGATGGGGGTGCTGCCGCTGGAATTTATGCCCGGAGAAAATGCAAGTACATTGGGTTTAGAGGGAACTGAAAGCTATGACCTGGTAGGGCTGGCTGACCTCAACCCACAGGGAGAATGTCAGGTTGCAGCAACTCTGCCGGATGGATCAAGCCGCGCATTTTCAACACGGGTTAGAATTGATACATCGGCTGAGTTGCGAAGTTTTAAGTTTGGTGGCATACTGCATGAAGCCCTGATGAATGCATGATCGCTTAACTTTTTAGTCACCGGAAGAGGTTAGAAAAAAGGAGGTGCAGAAATGGCATATTGGCTTCAAATGCGAAATGAAGCTGAACTGGCTGCGTTGCAGTCCCGCCAGAAGGGGAATTCTTGCACCTTTCATGTGATCGCGGCTGCCATTCGCCTGCTATTGGAGTACGAAATAGACCCGGAGGCGTTGGCTGACGAGATCAATAAACGCTGGTGGCGGGGACAGTTCATGCGGGTCTTGCCTGGCTGGGCGGTCACACCCCGCATGCAGGTGGAGATCGTCAGGCATCTTTCAAAGACCCGAAACTTGCTGGTGGATGCCTCGCTCAAGCGTAGCAGCGCTCAAAAGCTGTTAAATCTTTTAGCAGAACCTGATCAACGGGTCATTCCCATCATCACTCTGGTCTGGCTTTGGGGGCAGGCACCGCCGATTTATTTTGCCAGCACCACCCTGAACTTCAACCAGACCAAAGCACCTGGGGGTCACAGCATGATCCTGGCAGCCTACGACCCTGAGCACTGGGCTGAAGATAAATTCCCCACGCCATGGGGGTTCATCAACCCCTGGATGGCAGACTCAACCCACCTGTTTTGGATGCGGGATGTTGATTTTCTTAAAGCCTGGGGGTTCTCACTGCCGGGGATGCTCTCAAATCCCGTTGTGCTGGTCAGCCCGCAGTACTGACCTCGCTCCATGACCTGAACAACCCACCAACGTTTGGGAGTGCGGAATTTAGTCCGCAATAAGAGTGAATGGCCATCAATCCACGCTGCATGTAACCCGCATAATCTAACAGCCTAAAATTACTGCTCACTCCCAACGTTTTGGAGCGCGGATTTTAGTCCGCAACAAGACCGTGTGGCCATCAATCCACGCTGCCTGAAATTGGAATATCCCAAATGCAAGAAAAATACTGGCCAACTTACCGGTTCTGAATCTTTTGAGTGTTGTTGCATTTACGTTCAAATACATCAATCTTTCGTCTCACAAAATTTAAAAACATTCGTTTCAATTTGCCCTACATAAAAATACACCATATGCATGGCCATTATGGTGTATTACCCTTGTATATAGGGGGGTATTCGTTTCCCTTTGTTTTTCAAAAAACGAATAAAAAAATTTGGGCAGATGTTGCCTGCAACCCTATCCTATACCCAAATACCTGCCGCTTCACCCCCGATTTTGGATCAGGGCAAACTGAGCAGTTACTTACGTTTTTTAATAACGACAAAGTTTTTGGTATGTGGTTTCGTTCAGGCCAGCCATTCACCGATATCCTGCCAGCAGTAATCGAGGTGCTCTGCCATCACGGGCTTGAGTTTGCGCTTGATGTGCGCTCGGGCAGCTTCCATCAAGGGTAATCCGCCAATTTGATTCAGCCGTTCACCGATCTTCCTGGCACCGGTATGGTGACAGCGGACATTAAACGGCCCGCCGGGATGGGTGGAGAGAAAATCGTCCAGTTTGCCAATTTTGACCAGGTCATCCAGCAGGCGGTTGACCTCTTGCTTTTGCTGTGCAGGCAGCTGTCGTATGGCGGGGTGCCCAAAAATTACATCAAAAATGTCCATAGGTATTTGTCCTTTTTTGTATCTTTATTAGTAACTTCTCAGGCTGCCATGCAAATGAAAGGTCGGGGGTGTGGTGTGGCGGCTTTGCCGCCACACCACACCCCCTATCTCTTCATAAACTGAGTAGTAACCTTTATTATATTATAGGTCAATCCATGCACAGATTGATGTGCAGCATTTCTAATTTTAGAGAAATTTTCATAGGTGTTTATTGTAGGGGCGACGCACGCGTCGCCCTTAATTGTCACTAATTGGATGAATCATCTAAGTTGTTTTATGTCTCGGATGATAATTTTAATTCCTCTAATATGATTCTTATCGTCACTGGCTATATTAATAGCAGTGATTATCTTATCTTCAAAGGAGCGAAATTAAATGCCAGAGAAAAACAGTCCAGTTACAAACCAACCGATCCCCTTTAAAGCCGAAACACAGCAATTATTGAACATCTTAATTCATTCTTTATACACTGAACGTGAGATCTTTTTACGAGAGTTGATCTCAAATGCATCAGACGCCCTTGCACGCCTTGATTTCCTGATGCTGACGGAGCGCGACGTGCATGACCCTGAAACCCCGCTGCAAATCCGGATCAAGGTTGACAGGGATAAGAACCTGTTGGTGGTGGAGGATACCGGTATCGGGATGACCAGGGATGAGCTGATCGAAAACCTGGGGACCATTGCCCATTCTGGTGCCAAGGATTTTGTCAACGCGGCCAAAGGCCAGGAACAGAACCTGGCGGAAATCATTGGTCAATTTGGGGTTGGTTTTTATTCTGCGTTCATGGTGGCTGATTCCATCCGGGTTGAATCACGCTCCTACCAGGCGGATGCTGTACCCGCTGCCTGGTACGCCGTGGGTGAAGACACCTATACACTTGAAGAGGGAGACCGGCAGGCACGCGGTACGGCTATCTATATCCAGTTAAAAGACGACGCCAGCGAGTTTTTGAAAGAATCCAGGCTGCGGCAGGTGATCAAACGCCATTCAGATTTTATCCAATACCCCATTTACCTCGGGGATTCAGAAGAAGCGGTCAACCGGCAGACAGCGCTCTGGCGGCAAAACCCACGCGAGGTCGATGAAGATGGCTATAAAGAGTTTTATAAGCAGCTAACGCTGGATTTCAATGATCCCCGAACCCACGCACACATGGTCGCAGATGCACCAGCACAGATGTTTGCCCTGTTATATGTACCGCAGGATCCGCAGAATCTGGTCTTTTCACCCCGTAAAGAGCCGGGATTAAAACTGTATGCCCGGAAGGTGCTGATTCAGGAGTTCTGTAACGACCTGCTGCCGCCTTATTTGAACTTCATCCAGGGTGTGGTGGATTCGGAGGATTTGCCGTTAAATGTTTCACGGGAAAGTGTGCAGTCCAATCGGGTGATGGCTTTGCTTGCCAGGCTGGTGACTGGCAAAGCTCTGGATATGCTCAAAGATTTGGTTAAGGAGTCACCCGATGAATACCAGAAGTTCTGGGAGGCATATGGGATGCATCTCAAGGAAGGGGTTGCCATAGAGCAGGATCAGCCCGAAAAGATCTTTCCTTTGCTCCGTTTTCATACCGATCAAGACTCAACTGGCTGGTCATCGTTGGACGATTACCTGGAGCGTGCTGGTGAAGACCAGAAGGCGATCTATTATTACCTTGGGGAAGATCCGGGTGCCCTGCGTTTCAGCCCCCATATGGATGCCTTTCGGAAGTCGGGTCAGGAAGTGCTGGTGTTGACAGACCCGGTTGATCCATTCATGCTGATGCAGCTTAAAGAATACCAGGGCAAGCCGCTGGTCAATATTGCCGAGGCAGACCTGCCTGAAAGCGAAACGGATCAAGTTGATGAGGATAAACCTACGATTGATCAGGATGCCCAGCAAGCCCTGACCAGGCGGTTCAAAGACCTGTTGGGCGATCAGGTCAGTGAGGTTCGTATCACTGAGCGGCTGGTGGATTCACCTGCCAGGCTGGTGAATCCGGAAGGTGCGATGGACCAATCTGTGCAGCGTGTCTACCAGATGATGGATAAGAACTTTGAGACCCCGAAGAAAGTGCTCGAACTCAACCCGCGGCATCCCATCATCTCACGCCTTGCAAACCTGACACAGGAAGACACACGCTTTGACCTGGTGGCGGAACAAGTTTATGAAAATACCTTATTGGTTGAGGGACTGCATCCTGACCCGGTGGGTATGGTTGGACGCATCCAGGAACTGATGGACCGGGCTTTAGGCGATAAAGATTAACTTATTCACTCAGTTAATCCATTCGATAATTGTGCTTTCTCCCTGGCCGACGCCTACACACAGGCTGGCCAGGCCGTAAAACGGTTGTCCCACGGATGATGCTCGCCGGCGCATTTCATACACCAACGTGGTCATGATCCTGGCACCGGAACACCCCAGCGGATGCCCAAGCGCGACAGCTCCACCGTTGACATTGGTGATCTCATGTGGGAGGTGCAGCGCATCCATCACCGCCAGTGCCTGAACAGCAAAAGCTTCATTCACCTCTGCCAGTTGAATATCTCCAATCGAGAGCCCTGCCCGCTGCAGGGCTTTTATTGTGGCAGGTACCGGGCCCATCCCCATCGTGCGGGGCGGCACCCCGGCGGATGCCATGCTGACGACCCTGGCCATGGGCTGCAGGTTGAGTGTTTTGGCTTTACTTTCGCTCATCACCAGCAGTGCTGCTGCGCCGTCATTCATCCCGGAGCTGTTGCCGGCAGTCACGGTGCCTTTTTCGATGAAGGCTGGTTTCAGGCGGCTGAGCGCTTCTAAAGAGGTATCCCGCCTGGGGCGTTCGTCGGTATCAAAAAAGACCAGGCCGCCTTTCTTGGCAGGGTCAGGGACTGGTACAGGCAGGATCTCGGCTGTGAATTTTCGTTCGTCAATAGCAGCGATGGCCCTTTGGTGGCTGGTGAGGGCAAACTGATCCTGTACTTCCCGGCTGATGCCGGTTTCCTGGGCGATGTTTTCTGCTGTGATGCCTAACGGGTCTGCCCCGTATAATTCTTCCATTTTGGGGTTGACGAAACGCCAGCCTAAGGTTGTGTCAAATACCGTCAGGTGGCCTAAGCGCTGGCCCGGTTTGGGCATGGCATAGGGGGCGCGGCTCATACTTTCGACTCCGCCAACGATGAATACATCCCCATCACCGGCACGAATGGACCGGGCAGCCATATTCAGAGCTGTTAACCCGGATGCACACAGGCGGTTAACTGTCACCGCCGGTACCAAGGCTGGCAGCCCGGTCAAAAGGGCGGCCATGCGGGCGATATTGCGGTTATCCTCACCTGCCTGGTTGGCACAGCCGAAGTAAACTTCTTCGATCAGGGCGGTGTCGAGGTCGCTGCGTTCCACGATGGCTTGGATCACCATGGCAGCCAGGTCGTCCGGCCGAACGGATGATAAGGCACCGCCTAAATTACCGATGGGTGTGCGGATTGCATCGATAATCACAGCTTCGGGCATGACATCTCCTTTTGAACTACGTGAAGGATATAACTCGATTTTACCACCTGGCATTGTATGGTTGGCGGTTGGAATTTAAGCGTCACGATGTGGATAGATCCAATATAAAAGAGTAAAAAAAACCAAACCCTGGTTGCTTTTTAAGTAATCTTTATCGTGTTCAAGGTATATAATAATTAGAATATTCTTGAATATAATTGGCATCAGGTGAAATTTCATGACAGAAAAACAGCACTATCAACGGGTTGTGATCAAAGTCGGCACATCCACGCTGACCGATGGCGGGACTGAATTATCGCTGGCAAGAATGGTTGATTTGGTCAGGCAGATCATCGATGTTAAAACCAGTGGAACCCAGGTGCTGCTGGTCAGCTCCGGTGGGATCGCAGCCGGGCGTGAAATGATGGGATACCCGGATGTGCCCCGGTTTCTACCTGCTAAACAGATGCTGGCAGCCGTGGGGCAGCCGCGATTGATGGCCATCTATACCCAGCTGTTCAAATTATATCGACAGGAGATCGCCCAGGTTTTACTGACCCGCGATGACCTGGTGGACCGCCGGCGCTATCTCAATGCCCGCAATACACTGGAAGCCCTGCTTGAGTATGACATCGTCCCAATTATTAATGAAAATGACACCATCGCCACAGAGGAGATCCGCTTTGGCGATAATGACAATCTTTCAGCATTAATTACCAACGTGCTGGAAGCGGATCTGCTCTTGCTGCTGACAGATCAGGAGGGTGTTTTCACTGCTGACCCGAGGAAAGACCCTCAGGCAGAGCTGGTCTCGCGAATTGAGGGAGAGACGATTCCCACAGAAATAATGGAAGCCGCTCGCGGCAGTTATAACGGGCTGGGCACTGGCGGGATGGTCAGCAAACTCAGTGCAGCAGAGTTAGCCCGGCGCAGCGGATCGGCTGTCATTGTGGCAAAGGGCTCCAAGACGCAGGTGATCTCAAGGATCGTTCGCGATGGCCAGGCGCTGGGTACTTATTTCAGCCCGCTGACCACCCACCTTGAAAGCCGGAAGCGCTTCTTGCTTTCGGGGCTCAGTGATGCGACTGGCATTCTCAGGATTGATCGCGGTGCTGTCAGGGCGTTACGCAAAGGAGGCAGTCTGCTGCCTGTGGGAATCGTTGAGGTGATCGGCACATTCACCCGCGGTCAGAGCGTGACCATCACCGGCCCTAAAGATGAATCCATCGCAGTTGGGTTGTGCAATTATTCCGCTGATGATATCCAGCAAATCGCAGGCCATCAATCCGATAGAATTGAGTCAATTCTTGGTTATGCGTACCGGCCGGAAGTCGTTCACCATAATAAGCTGGTCCTGTTCTAGAAGGTGTTGGAGGTAAATATGGTTAACCTTGAGAAAATCGGGATTCAAGCGCGTGAAGCTGCCAGAGTGTTGGCCGGCATTTCATCCGAGCAAAAAGGCCGGGCCATCGGCATCCTGGTTGACCTGCTGCAAACTCAACAAACCCCGATCCTGGAAGCCAACCTAAGGGATATCGAACAGGGGCAAGCTGATGGTTTGAACCCGGCATTGATTGACCGCCTCCGGCTGACGCCTGACAGGCTGGGTGGGATTGCCGATGATTTGAACAAGATCACCCATTTGGAAGACCCGGTCGGGCAAGTCTTTGATCAGAAGGTCCTCCCCAACGGGCTGCAAGTCCACAAGCAGCGGGTGCCGCTGGGTGTGCTGGCAGTGATCTATGAATCCCGCCCGAATGTGACTGTGGATGTAACCGGGTTGGCATTAAAATCGGGCAATGCCGCTATCTTAAGAGGCGGCAAAGAAACACTGCATTCCAACCGGGCGTTGCTCAGCCTGATCCACCTGGCCCTGGCGGAGGGGGGCATCCCGATAAGCGCCGTTCAATTCATTGATTCGAGTGACCGAGCCCTGGTAATGGACCTTTTGCAGATGCATAATGTGGTGGATATGCTCATCCCCCGTGGCGGTGCGGGTTTGCATAAGTTTTGCCGTGAGAACAGCCGGATACCGGTGATCACCGGGGGTATCGGAATTTGCCATCTGTATGTTGCAGAAAGCGCTGACCTGGGTGCTGCATTAAAGGTCATCCATAATGCGAAGACTCAAAGGCCGAGTGTGTGCAATGCGCTGGATACGGTCCTGGTGGATCAAACCATCGCAGAGGGCTTCATCCCGGCATTGATTGACCACATGTCACCGGCAGGTGTCAAATTTGTGTTGGATGCTGAGGCTTTAACTTGGGTGGATGCAGATTTGATCACCAGAGGCGTTGTTACCGCAGCCGGGCCGGATGATTTTGACCAAGAATGGTTGTCCTTGGTTCTGGGAATTAAAGTCGTTTCGGACCTGGATCAGGCGATATCGCACATCCAAATCCATTCAACTGGCCATTCTGACGGCATCCTGACCCAGGATGATGCACAGGGTAAAAAGTTCGTCCAGGTTGTTGATTCAGCGGCTGTGTATGTAAATGCCAGCACGCGTTTTACTGATGGCAGTCAGTTGGGCCTGGGGGCAGAGGTGGCGATTTCCACCCAGCGCTTGCACGCCCGGGGTCCGATGGCGTTAGAGGCATTAACGACCTACAAATGGGTTATCCGGGGGGAGAATCACGTCCGCCCTGACTGAAATTTTGACCACGTACCATGCCCTATCCACCCATTTTAATGATTAAAATCACCCTTGAATCATGACGCGTGATGCGCAACTTTGAAATAAACCGGTGTTGATTTAGAGTATACTAGAGTCGAAAGGCCTGGGCGAACTCACCAACACTGCCATAACCAGGTCCTTCTATTTGATTTTCTATCTAAAGGAGGATCGTATATGCCCGCAAAGGGTTATATTGTCGTCAATGATTTGTATTGCAAAGCCTGTGAACTTTGTGTGGAAGACTGCCCGCAGGGGGTGCTTGCCCTGGATATGGATCGGATGACTTCCCGGGGATTCCACCCGGCTTACATGGCTAATCTTGAAGCTTGCACAGCCTGCCGGATTTGCGCTGTTGTGTGTCCGGATGCGGCCATCACCGTTTACCGTTATGACCGGCAGAAAGCAGAGGGTTAAAAATGGCCAAAGAGCTGATTAAAGGGAATACCGCTGTGGCAGAGGCCGCTTTAAGAGCCGGCCTGGAAGCCTATTTTGGTTACCCGATCACCCCTCAAACTGAGTTATTAGAACACCTTTCGGCCCGCATGCCTGAACTGGGACGTCCCTTTGTGCAGGCGGAGAGCGAACTTGGTGCGATTAACATGGTTTACGGCGCTGCCTGCACCGGCAAGCGTGTGATGACATCCTCCTCCAGCCCCGGGGTCAGCCTGATGATGGAAGGGCTTTCCTATATCGCTGGTACCGAAGTACCGGCTGTGCTGGTGGATGTGGTGCGCGGCGGTCCTGGCCTGGGTAACATTGCCCCGGCACAGGGAGATTACAACCAGATTGTTCACGGCGGCGGGCACGGTGATTACCACATGATCGTCCTGGCGCCGGCCAGTGTGCAGGAAGCAGTTGACCTGACCGGCCTGGCATTTGATCTGGCTGAAAAATATCGCACCATTGCCTGCATCATGTTGGATGGCAGTCTGGGTCAAATGATGGAACCGGCTGAAATCCCGCCCATGCAGCCGCTCAAGACGGATATTCCAGAATGGGCTGTGCGCGGCGCAAAGGATGGTGAGAAACGATTATTGACTTCGATCAACCTTGATCCCCCGGCACAGGAAGCCATGATCCTGCGGTTGATGACCCGCTGGCAGGCGATTGAAAAGCAAGAAGTGCGTTACAAGGGTTATTACCTGGATGATGCGAATTACGTGGTGGTGGGTTTTGGCACTGCCGGCCGCATTGCCCTTTCAGCAGTGAGAGCGGCTCGTGAGAAAGGCATCAACGTTGGTTTATTGAGGCCGATCACCGTGGCACCTTTCCCGAGTGATATCCTGGATGAACTGACTGATCAGGTGGAAAGCTTCCTGGTGGTTGAAATGAACTCTGGCCAGATGCTTGAAGATGTCCGGTTGGTTGTACGGGGCCGGAAACCTGTGGAGTTTTTTGGCAGAATGGGTGGTGTGGTACCGTTCCCCGACGAAGTCCTGACTGAAATAAACCGGCTGGTTCAAGGACCGGGTACCACGGAGGGCCACCCCCGAGACCGATGGTTGGCCCGTTTGGCAGAGATGATTGGATAAGGAGAGAATAATGGTATTAACAGATGCACCCGCAACCGTGATGTATGAACGCCCCGAAGTGCTTGACCCGAGGGTGACTCACTACTGCCCTGGCTGCACTCATGGGGTGGCACATCGTTTGGTTGCTGAAATCATTGAGGAAATGGGCGAAACCGAAAACATAATCGGTGTGGCATCCGTAGGCTGCTCGGTGTTTGCTTATAATTATTTCAATATCGACTTTGTAGAAGCTGCCCATGGTCGAGCACCGGCGATGGCGACCGGGATCAAACGTGTGCTACCGGAGCGTCTGGTGTTTACCTACCAGGGTGATGGTGACCTGGCGTCAATAGGCATGGGTGAGATCGTTGGCGCAGCCTCTCGAGGTGAACTGCTGACAGTTGTTTTTATCAATAATGCTATCTATGGGATGACCGGCGGGCAGATGGCGCCGACCACGCTCCCGGGACAGGTAACCAAGTCTTCACCGACCGGCCGTGATACTGACCGGCAGGGGCATCCTATCCAGACAGCGGAGCTATTATCTACCCTGACGGGCACTTCCTATGTGGTCAGGCGCAGCCTGCATAATTCCCGTGAAATCAGGCGGGCAAAAAATGCACTGCGAACCGCCTTCGAAGTCCAAAAACATGGCCTGGGTTTTTCGTTGGTAGAGCTGCTTTCGACCTGCCCGACCAACTGGGGGATGACCCCGGTGGAATCCCGGGAGTGGATTGAAGAACGCATGCTGCCCTTCTACCCGTTGGGTGATTATAAAGTCTCATCTGCCGTGGCAGAACTTAAGTTTTAGGGAGGTTTGACCATGCAACAAGAAGTGATTATTGCTGGTTTTGGCGGTCAGGGTGTCTTGTTTGCCGGCCAATTGCTTGCTTATGCCGGGATGGATGAGGGCAAACAGGTAACCTGGATCCCATCCTACGGCCCTGAAATGCGCGGCGGCACTGCCAACTGTACGGTGGTCATCTCGGATGAAGAGATCGGGTCACCCTTTGTTAAGAACCCGGCAGCTGTGATTGCGATGAACCTGCCTTCGCTGGATAAATATGAACACCTGGTCAAGCCAGGCGGCATCTTGGTGGTTAATTCTTCCATGATCAACCGTGAAATTATCCGCCAGGACATCAAGGTGGTCAGTATTCCAGCGAACGAGGTGGCAGAGTCGATCGGCAGCAAACGTGCTGTCAACATGGTCATGCTTGGGGGATTGCTGGGCAATATGGAACTATTGTCATTGGCGGCCATGGAAACGGCGCTGAAAGGCCATTTGCCAGAACGGCATCAAAAATTCCTGGCGGGCAACCTGGAGGCTCTGCAGCAAGGGGCAGCTTACCAGGTTGACGAAGTAGTTCTAACTTGATACAAGAGTAAATTGGCTTATTAAATGTATCCCGGGTGATTAAATCCCCGGGATTTTTTATTTCTTGCTCTAGGCAGCGATGATTGGTCTCAGGCATTATAATAATAGCTGAATTTGTCTCAGTAATTAGCAGAATAAAAACCCCTTTTTTGTTCCTGCTGAAACTGATGGATAACTGTGGAAGGTGAGATGAAATATCGGATGTCCTCCCCTGACCTGGCAGATGCAGACCGCGAGGCGGTTAACCAGGTTATGCAAACCCCCAACCTCAGTATGGGGCCGAAGATTACGGCCTTTGAACAGGCTTTTTGTGACCTGACAGGTTCAGGCCACGCTATCGGTGTCAATTCCGGTACCTCCGGGCTGCACCTGTGCATCCGGGCAGCCCAGGTCGGCATGGGAGACCTGGTGATCACCTCCCCGTTTTCCTTTGTGGCATCTACCAATGTGATCCTGTTTGAGCATGCTGTACCAGTCTTTGTGGATGTTGACATCCATACAGGGAATATGGATATTGGTCAGCTCGAACAGGCTGTGGCTGATCTCACCCAGGGCGGGCAGGCGGCAGAACGCTGGATGCCTAAAAGACTGCCGCCCCTTCATGACCGTGGGCTTGGTTCGCTGAAAGCACTGCTGCCAATTGATGTTTTTGGTCAGCCTGCAGATTATGATCCGATCAATCAGATGGCCGAAAAATATGGATTGAGGGTGATCGAGGATTCCTGTGAAGCGCTTGGCGGCATGTACAAGGGGAAACCTGCCGGCACGCTGGGGGACAGCGGCGTTTTTGCTTTTTATCCCAATAAACAGATCACCACCGGTGAAGGGGGGCTGATCATCACCGATGACCCGAATGCGGCTGACTTTATGCGTGCATTACGCAATCAAGGCCGAGCACCAGGGGATACCTGGCTTCAGCACACACATCTTGGTTATAACTATCGCCTGGATGAGATGAGCGCTGCCCTTGGGCTTTCTCAATTGGAAAGGCTGGATGAACTGCTCCAGCGGCGGGATCAGGTGGCAGCCTGGTATAACGGACATCTGGCAGAAATTAATGGGGTGGCTGCACCCTTCATCGCAGAGACGACCACCCGGGTGAGCTGGTTTGTATATGTGATCCGCCTGGATTCTGGGGTAGATCGTGATAAACTGGCTCAGCGTCTGGATGAGCAGGGTGTTCCGGTCAGACCATATTTTTCGCCGATTCACCTGCAGCCGTACATGCACCAAATGTTTGGTTACCAGCGAGGTGATTACCCGGTGACAGAAGACCTGGGGAATCGCAGCCTGGCACTGCCTTTTTCAGGCACCATGACGGAGGCAGAGGTGGCCGGGGTCTGCCAGCTAGTAGCTGATACTGTTGATTGGGTTTTGACACAGGGTTAAATATGGAGCACGAATTTTTTCCACCTCGCCGGATTGGAATTTTATTAAAGGGAGGGCTGATCCTGGTATTGTCTGCTGCCGGGGGCTATTTTTTCTTGATCGCCACCCAGGATCCTTCAGGACTGAATTTTTTACTCAACATGCTGGTGGCTTTATTTTTATTTATCCCGTTGCCTATATTAGTGTACCGTTTTTATGCATTATCCCGCGCGGTTTATATTCTGCGCCGTGATGGTTTATTGATTCGTTGGGGGCTTCGTCGGGAGGATATCCCCCTGGCAGAGATCGAGTGGATTCGCCCAGCCAATGAGCTGGGGTTCCGTTTGCCGCTGCCCTGGCTGCGCTGGCCGGGTGCGATCTTGGGCAGCCGGCGCTTGTCTGAATTAGGGCAGGTTGAGTTCCTGGCTTCAGACATGGCGCACCTGGTACTGGTGGCAACCCCCAGCAGGGTCTACGCCGTCTCACCAGATCAGATTAATAATTTTATGAAGCTGTTTCAAGAGATCAGTGAGCTTGGCAGTCTTACGCCGCTTGAGGCACAGTCCATTTATCCGCGTGTTTTTGTGGGGCAGGCCTGGGAAGATCAACGTTCCCGCTGGCTGATCCTCTCAGGGTTGGGGATTGGTGTGATTTTGCTGGCCCTGGTGGCAATCCTCATTCCAGGCTACGACACGATCGGCTGGATTGGACCCGAAGCCCAAGCGCCCGCAGAGCGCCTGTTGCTGCTGCCGATTCTCAATGGGATGGTCTGGTTGTTCAATCTTGTCGCAGGGATCTTATTGTACCGGCGCGGGGATGACCTGGTTCTGGCGGCATACCTTTTATGGGGTAATTCTGTGTTAATTGGCATCTTGCTGATGATCGGCAGTATGCTGTTGATCTTCTAGGTAAAAAACTTGTCTATATACATTACAGCACCAGTGAAGATAGAGAAAAATTAATGGCACAGTTTTTTATAGGGATGATTTTTGGTCTTGGGATCGCCTACCTGGCTTATCGTACCGGGTCATTGAACCGGCAGGGTGGTGTTGCAGCCGGTATCCTTGGTACTGTTGTATTTGGGCTGGGCGGTGTGAGCTGGGCTGCTGTCTTGCTGTCTTGCTGTCTTGCTGACGTTTTTTATTTCTTCCAGTCTTCTCTCTAAGGTGATTTCAACGGAGAAAAACCAGACCAACCAGGATTTTGCCAAAGGCTCCCAGCGGGAGGCCTGGCAGGTGGCGGCCAACGGCGGCTTCGCAGGTTTACTTGCATTACTGTACTTTCTCATCAAAACAATCGGTGGGGATCACACGAATTTACCGCTCTTATGGGTTGGGTTTGCCGCCAGTTTGGCAGGAGCCAATGCAGATACCTGGGGGACGGAGTTGGGTGTGTTCAATCCACGCCTGCCCCTATTGCTGACAACACTCAAACGGGTTCCCAGAGGCACATCTGGAGGGGTCAGCCTGGTGGGACCCTGGCAGCCATTGCCGGGGCGGGACTGGTGGCTGGTGTCGCCGTCTTGTTCAGCCAGGCAGGCCTGGCCCCTGCATCTTCAATAAAGCCGATCCATCAGCTATTGATCATCACAGGGGCAGGCTGGATTGGTTCGCTGGTTGACTCGTTATTAGGTGCGACACTCCAGGTGATTTATTTCTGCCCGGCCTGCGAGAAGGAGACGGAGCGGCATCCGCTGCACGGCTGCGGTGAGCAAACAACCAGAGTTCGAGGGTTGCTATGGATGAATAATGATTGGGTTAATGCGGCCTGCACTGTGAGCGCCGGGATTCTGGGGGTGAAATTGGTTCTGTTTAAATGATTGAAGCCTGTTTTAGAGCATTTATTAAGTGCAAATTTTATTGTCTCAATTATGTGACTGAATAATTCGCAATCTTCGAGTGATTCCTTTTCGATATTGAATTGCCGGATATCCAAGGATCAGCATCAGACCCTGCTGACTTTTATCAGGGATGCCGTATTTACGCCGCAATTTTTTGCTGTATTTAAATAAATAGGGGATGGTTCCCAGCATACAGGAACCCAGCCCAAGGGATTGAGCAGCCAGCATGGCATAGGTGGCTGTGATGATCGGGTCTGCCGGGTCTGCATAGGGCGAGGTATAGAAATAAAGGGCACAAGGGGCATCATAGGTCAGCCAATTGACCCCGTCTGAATAATGGTCAAGGATGCCGTTGACTGCCGGGGCAAGAAAACCCTCAAACACAGCCTGGTTTACTTTGCTCATAAATGGCCGGGTTAATCTCAACATCCATGGCGAAAACATCCAGCGGATTTTTGCCAGGTAGTGGATGATATCTTCCGTCAGATCTTGAAGTGATTCTTTTGAATTGAAAACCAGCACTGCTACATCAGTGGGCGGCAAACCCATCGGTGCGGTGCTGATTGCCTGTTGAATTTGTTCCAATACTTCAGGCGGGATGGGACTGGCTGAAAAATTGCGCATGCTGCGCCGACTTTCTAACAAAGCTTTCAATAAAGCATAGGATGCGGTTTTTTCATCAGGGGGCAGGGGGAAGAGGTCATCCGGTGAGAGATCTCTACCTGTCACAGTGATGCAATCCTCAGGGCAGACAGCCATACAATGACCGCAGGCAAAACATCCAAAGTGCTGTTTCTGGTCAACTGTGATCTGGCTGTCTTTCAGGATCAACGGTCCGCCCATACAAACGGAGGCACACAGCCCGCAGCCTGTACAGGTTTCTAAATCGATGCTTACTTCTGCGTATTCATTGGTTCGAGCTGTTGAAATTGCCATTTAAACCCCTTTATTGATTAATTAACGAAACTCAGCCACAGCCTGATAAAGTGCCAGTAAATTCTCAACCGGTACGCCGGACTGCACATTGTGGATGGGGTTGAACACAAACCCGCCGCCTTCCCCGAATATTTGCAGCCGTTCACGCACCTGTTGTCGGACTTCTTCTGGCGTGCCGAAGGGCAGTGCCTGCTGGGTATCCACACCGCCGCCCCAGAAGGTAACCTGGCAGCCAAAATTTTCTTTTAATAGCTCAGGTTCCATCCCTGCTGCAGAGGTCTGTACCGGGTTGATAATATCAAACCCTGCTTCGATGAAATCCGGGTAGAGTTTGGCGACCGCACCGCAGGAGTGAATAAAAGTCTTCCAGCCGGTATGCTGATGCACCCAGTCGTTAATGATTTTATGAAAAGGCTGATAGAGATCACGATAAGCATTGGGAGAGATAAAGGGGCCGGTCTGGGTGCCAAAATCCGTGCCGCTGACAAACAGCACAGAAACCATGTCGCCCACACGCTGGTGGATGCGCTGCAAATTATCCAAACCGATCTGGCACTGTCCCTCAAACACCTGCCAGACATAGTCGCGCCGGGTCACCGTGGACATATACCATTCTTCCATATCCCGGATACCTTGCGGGTTTTTCAACTGAACTGCCGGCACCAGGGCGATATCCCCAAACCCCGTCCCGCCAAAATTAGCCAGGATGGCCTGATCTGTTTCAGTGTAAAGGCGGTTGGCCTCTATCTCAAAGTGATCCAGGTCTTCAGTCGTCACCAGATGAAATTCTTCCAGGTTATCGGCCGGATCCAACATGTCTTCGATGATCTCAGGCTGGCGGACGATGGCATCAAAATAAAAGCCGCCGGCGGGCATCCGCGCACTGGGCGGGGCGGTTTTGTCCCCTTCAGGGTACATCAAGATGTCGCCATTAACTTCGGCTTGCGTATTGAAATCTCCCGGCACCAAGACAGGGGTAACGTCAAAGAAGGTCCAGGGCTTCCAGTTCTCGAGGGGATAACCGAACATGGTGTTTCTGCCCCACAGCCCGACTACATCCACACCAAGTACTTCCATCAGGTCAGGTTTAATTTCACCGAGCATCTGGTAGGGCTCAATCACTTTGACGGGAGTGCCAGGTAGATCCAGTTCAAGCGCCTGGCGCAGTTTATAAACCGAGCTGACATGCATCCCGGTTACTGGGCTGGCGCCCAAATCCAGGGGGATTCGATCAGGGGTTTGATGATTGAGTGATGCGTGCACACGCTGCCGGGAATTCATCAGCTTATCCCTGGGCGATCAATTCGGCCAATTTGACGATTGTTTCAACAGATTTTTCAAGCGATGAGACAGGGAGAAACTCGTATTTCCCATGAAAATAATGACCGCCGGTGAAAATATTCGGCGTCGGCAGCCCCATGTAAGAAAGCCGGCTGCCATCCGTGCCGCCCCTGACCGGTTCAATGATCGGGGTTACGCCAACAGCTTTGACAGCATCAACGGCCAGCTGGATGATCTCCGGGTGCTTCTCTACCTGCTCCCGCATATTATAGTATTGATCTTCGATTGAAAGTTCGAGTACCTGATCGCCATATTTTTGGTTGATGAAGTCAACAGCGCTTTGCAGGAGGACTTTCATCGATTCAAATTTCTCTCGGTCATGATCTCGGATGATATAGCTCATTGCCGCTTGCTCAACGGTGCCGTTGAACTCGTAAAGGTGGAAGAACCCCTCATATTTTTCTGTGAATTCAGGCCGTTCAAACACGGGCAGCAGTTCATTGAGTTCCATCCCGATCAGTAGGGCATTACGCATTTTAAGCTTTGCTTTGCCAGGGTGTACATTACGGCCGTGGATGGTTATTTCTGCGCCGGCAGCGTTGAAATTCTCAAACTGAACTTCACCGATTTCTCCACCGTCAATGGTATAGGCAAAATCAGCACCATATTTCTCTACATCAAAGTGATCAACACCGTGCCCAACCTCTTCATCCGGTGTGAAGCCGATTTTGATCTTCCCATGCTGAATTGAGGGGGTCTTAACCAGTGTTTCTACAGCGGCCATGATCGCTGCAACACCGGCTTTATTGTCAGCCCCCAGCAGGGAAGTTCCGTCTGTGGTGATCAAGGTTTCGCCAACATATTTTTTGAGTGCCGGGAATTCTTCAGCTGACATGGTGATGCCTAAGGCTTCATTCAACACTACTGTGCCGCCATCATAATCTTTGATAAATTGGGGTTGGACGTTCTCGCCTGAAAGATCCGGGCTGGTGTCCATATGCGCCAGGAAACCGACCACGGGTAGATTTTCATCATGCCCTGTGTTGCCGGGCAGTGTGGCGGTGACATAGCCATGACTGTCTATTTTGGCATCGTCCAACCCGAGTTCTTTGAGTTCTGCTAAAAGCAGTTTGGCAAGGTTGAGTTGTTTTTCTGTACTGGGGAATGTGTCTGACTTGCGGGCTGATTGGGTATCAATTTTGACATAACGGATAAAGCGATCGATCACAGATTGCATGATTACCTCGTGAGTTTTTATATAGGTGTCTTTTGGATTTGATTGTATCATTAACAGGACAGCACCTTTTATACAATAATGCACTTTTTATTGACGGCATCTGTCAACCCGACAGATCAATAACCGGAAAATTACCATCTGTTATAGCCTTGACAATTATTTATGAAACTTGTAACTACTCAGCTTATGAGAAAATGGGGGTTTTGTTTGGTGGCTTCGATGTCACACAAAACCCCCGACCTTTCAGATGTATGGCATCCTGAGCAGTTACTGAAACTTTATATTTATAAGTTGTTTT
The DNA here is from genome assembly GCA_964497065.1 of uncultured Candidatus Brevefilum sp. GTDB lineage: Bacteria > Chloroflexota > Anaerolineae > Anaerolineales > Anaerolineaceae > Brevifilum. Next base: position 30,909 of record CAZCBW010000004.1, read on the forward strand.
TGTCAGGACTCGGTATACTATAAGTGATATTGATCAGCTTGTTGAAGATTTAGGTGTGCATGCTATGAATAATTTAGAGAGATATACAAAACCAAAACTATTAGACCGAATTGTGTTGGGCTTTGTAGTTGCTGTAATTTTCGCCTTTGGTATATTTTTACTAGTTCAGCAACAGACTGTTCAGCCTGGGACTTTTTCGCAAGGCTTGACACCCAATATGACTTATGAGGTGGTCAACACCTTTCCCCATGATCCGCAGGCTTTCACCCAGGGGTTAATCTATCAGGATGGTTACCTGTATGAAAGCACTGGGATTTTTGGTGAATCTTCTCTGCGCAAGGTGGAATTACAAAGTGGCAGAGTTGAACGACAGGCTAATCTGCCTGATAGTTATTTTGCTGAAGGGTTAACTTCTTGGAACAGTCGGTTGATTCAATTAACCTGGTGGCAGGGGGTTGGTTTTGTTTATGATATTAATAATTTTTCATTGGTGGATCAATTCAATTACCCCATGGAAGGTTGGGGGTTGACTCAGGACAGCGAACACCTGATCATGAGTGATGGCACTGCAAAATTATATTTTCTATCCCCAACGACTTATGAAATATTGAGAGAGGTCACTGTTCGCTACCAGGGCAGGGAAATCAATAATATCAATGAGCTTGAGTACATTGATGGTGAGGTCTTTGCCAATATCTGGATGACAGACCAGATCATCCGGATTGACCCCGATAGAGGCAATGTAGTTGGCTGGATTGATCTTTCAGGTCTTCTTCCAGAAGAATATCGCACACCTGAAACAGACATCCTCAACGGAATTGCATTTGACCCGGAAAATCAACGTCTTTTTGTGACCGGGAAACGCTGGCCGCTGCTCTTTGAGATTCGTTTGATTCCCATTGAAATTGAGTAACAAAAAACCTTAAATGAATCAGGCGGCTTTTTAAACCGCCTGATTTGGTCTTTGTCATATAGACCTTATTTGTTTTTTGACTTACCTTCGATCACGTTCTTGGAACCGCTTTCACCTTTGATTGCAATCCGCCGTGGTTTAACTTCTTCCTTCTTAGGCAGATGGATCTTCAAAACACCATTTTCGGTTTCTGCATCAATATTATCCACATCCACGGTGCCGGGCATTGAGATGGTGCGGGAGAATGTGCCGTACCGGCGTTCACGTAGATGGTAGCGGCCTTCTTCGCCCTCATCCTCGATTTCTTCGCTAACTTCACCCTGGATGGATAGGTTATTATCTGTGTAGGTGATCTCGATCTTCTCGGGGTCGATACCGGCCACATCCGCTTTTACAATGAATTCATCGCTGGTCTCAACTACATCCAGAGGCATTCGCAGGTTCAGAGACTCACCAAACCCAAACTCACCATCGTCATACAGGTTGTTCAGCATGCGCTCCATGTTGCGGTTCCATGAAAGCATTTCTCGAATTGGGTCACGTCGCATTAAACTAGGCATTTTTCCTCCTTTAAAGCAAATGATTGATAACTGTTATTCATGCTTAATTTAAAAGGAAAAAATAAAAATTGTGTCAAAATTTTATATGCGTTTTATTAATTTTGTTACTGTTTAGCTTATGAGGAGACGGGGGAGAAAGGGGATGGGGTGGTGTGGCCGCCACACCACCCCATCCCCTCTTAATTTATAGTTGCAGGGCAGCCTGCGCAGCTACATAATTTTATAAGGTGGAGAAAACTTTGCTGATACCGAATGAGTATTATTGGAAAATCAGACTTTTTCAACGACCCAAAAATGGGATAACCCCAACCGCTGCAAAGGCGTTTTTTCAAAAAATTGAAGTATGGACCGGAGGGTTTTTCCAATCCCTGGTGCCCGGGCGATGATATTATCATAGGCGCCAAAAATAACCTTGCGTTGGATGAATCTTACGGGCAGGCTGTCAAATAATTGCTCAAGATCACACCGCGAGTAGGCTTTTACGTGGGGGGCTAGTCGATCACGAAATTTGCGAGGCAGGTAATTCACAAAGGGGATATTGCCAAAGTGATAATGGCCTCGCCAGTAAATCCCATGGGTTTCGAAGGGATATCCACGGTTAGGGCAGAACAGAATCAGACGTCCCCCTGGCTTCAGGATGCGCACAATCTCTTTGATCACAACCTGGTCATCACTGACATGTTCCAAAACTTCATGGCTTAACACCAGATTGAAAGAATTTTCAGAAAAAGGCAGCAACTCGCCAACAGCATTTATAACCGGTGTCGTTATTTGGTTTGCATCCCTGAGTCTGGCCAGCTCAACATCCAGGCCGATGATATGATCGGCATAGTCAGCCAAATGGTGCAGGTACATCCCTACGCCGCAGCCACCCTCCAGCACCGGTCCTTTAATCCGATCCTCGGCAGCTGCGAGGATCATCTCCATCCGGCGTTTCTGGCCGTCACGCCAAACATAGGAGGGTTCGCCGCGTAAGGCAGCTTTTTGCAGGTCACGAGGTTCTGCCATGGTTTACTCCAGCGCGCTGTGATCTAGGTCCTGGATGAAAGGCATCCACACCAGGATAGTGGTGCCATGACCGGGTTCTGTTGTAATCTCAAGGTCGCCCCCGACGTTGCGAGCCCGGGTCTGCATATTGGAAATGCCGTGCCCTAATGTCAGCTGGATTTTATCTATATCAAACCCGCGGCCATCATCCTGGACTTCCATCAGGACGCGGTCTGAAGTCGTCCATACCAGTACATGGACGTTTTTTGCCTGGGCATGTTTCGCAATGTTTGCCAATGCTTCCTGGCAGATGTGGAACAGCGCAATTGAATGGGCATCGGACAGGTTTGTTAATTCTTTTGGAGGGCCGCTGAGTTCTGCTTTAACCAGGGAATTAGCCCGAAATTCATTGACCAGCCGCTGTAAGCCATCCATTAAATCTTCTTCATAGAGCTGGCGGGGGCGCATGTCCATGATAAATGCGCGCAGGTCACGAATGGTGCTGTTGAGATCCTCAATGGATTGCTGGATGCTTTTGCGGGTCTGATCTGGTTCTTCACTTAACAGCAGGCGGGCATGTTCTAATGTGAGTCCGACAGCATAAATCGATTGAATGATACCGTCATGCAAATCCATGCCGATACGTTCGCGCTCTTCCAAAACCGCCAGCCTGCGTCCTTGAATATTCAGGCGGACGTTTTCGATGGTGGTGCCAACCCATGAAGCAATTGAGGATAAAAGCTGCTGGTCCATGGCATCCAATGGCTGTTTTTGCCTGCTGGCAATACTCAACACCCCTAAAACTTCGCTTCGGCTGGTTAATGGCAGGCAGGCAATTTGTTGAATTCCGGCAGTTATTAATGAATTATTCTTTAAATAGCGGTCGTCTGGATGCGGCAGGCTAAAAAAGACTGGCAGACCGCTGCGTGCTGTTTGCCCGATAAGGGATTCATTAAGCGTGAAGCGGTCCTGGTTCCATAGTGTTTCTTTCAGTTTGCCCTGGTGAAGAACTTTATACAGCGTGTTCTGGTCTTCTTCACTTAAAAAGATCTCACCCACTTCAAGGTTAAAATAATTAATGATCCGGGCCAGTGCAGTTTTTAGCAGTTCATCCAGCTCAGTGATCGATGCCAACGCAGATGCCAGATTATTCAATAGGGCAAGATCCTGGTTTCTGCGAGTTAGCGTGTGATCACGTTCACGCAATTCATTGTATGATCTTGCATTTGAGATTGCCACGGCCGCATAAGCAGCCAGTGTTTCAATCACCCGTTCGTCATCCAGGGTGAAAGGGCTGCCGTTGACTTTATCTGTCAGGTAGATCTGCCCAAAGCGTTGGTCTCCCAACCGGATGGGTACACCAAGCAGGGATGTCATTGCAGGATGGTTATCTGGAAAACCCGCTCGCCGTTGATCTTTATAAATATAATCAACCCTGACCGGTCCTTCTGCCTCTGCGATCACATCGATCAGACCAAGGCCTAGCGGTGGATGCGCCATTTGTGAGATCTCATTGGGAGTCATGCCAACCGGGATAAAATGCGTTGTTTTCCCATTATCCCCGCGTACACCAATGGCAGCATAAGTTGCACCTGCCTGTTCACGGGCAATCTGTGTGATTCGTTCTAATAGGGAATTGACAGAGATATCCTGGACAAGTTCCAGGCTGGCCTGGTGAAGCGCTGCCAGGCGTTCCTCGAGTTGTTCACAGGTGATGGTGATTTCGGTGGACATAACGGACTAATTTTACCTGATAAGCATGCCAGTGTGTTTGGACTATGTGAAACTTAAATACTTCTGGGATTTGAATATTTTGTTTCATTTTAGGTTCTGAAGGGTTTAAAAAAAGAATATAGGGTTGGGTTACTTAAAGACTCAAATTGATAGCTTTTGGGAGACTCAACCCGGTATAAATAATGCAAACTTACAGCTACAAATTTTTGCTATGACTTGTGATATCTTCTTTAAAAAATAGTTGCTTAATGATAAAAATAAAGAAAAGTTGTAACTGCTCAGTCTGCCCTGTAACTGAAAGGTCGGGGGTGTGGTGTGGCGGCTTCGCCGCCACACCACACCCCCTATTTCCTCATTAGCTGAGTAGTTACGAAAAGATAGGACAATCGATGGCCAAAGCGTCACAGGAACCTGAAAAATTCTATAATTTAAGCATCCAGGAGCGTCTGGACCGTTTAAAGGATGAAACGGGGCTTTCGTCAGAAGACCTGTCGATCCTCAGCGGGGAAAATGGTCTCTCAGCGGATAGTGCAAACCAGATGATTGAAAATGTGATTGGCACCTTCAGCTTGCCCTTGGGTATTGCCCGGAACTTTGTGATCAACGGCCGGAAGGTCCCTGTTCCGATGGTCGTCGAGGAGCCATCGGTTGTGGCCGGTGCGTCCTTTATGGCAAAGTTAGCTCAAAAAACCGGTGGGTTTACAGCCCAAACCACCGAACCTGAGATGATCGGTCAAATGCAAATCCTGGATGTGGCTGAACTTCCCACTGCCCGAATGAAATTTTTAGCTGAAAAGAAATCCCTCCTGGCTGAAGCTGCAAAGGTGGATCCAGTCTTATTGCAGTTGGGCGGCGGACCAAGGGATATTGAGGTTCGGGTCGTTGAAGAATCCCCAATTGGCCCTTTCCTTATTGCACACTTGATTTATGATGTCCGGGACGCCATGGGTGCAAATGCTGTTAATACTGCTGTAGAACGGTTGGCCCCCGAAGTTGAACGCATCACCGGCGGGCGGGTGCTGCTGCGGATCCTGACAAACCTGGCTGACCGTCGATTGGCCAGGGCCAGTGTGACCATCCGGACGGCTGATCTGGCATTTGATGACTTTGCAGGTGAAGATGTTCGGGATGGCATTATTGAAGCCTGGGCGTTTGCTGCTGCAGACCCCTACCGGGCAGCCACTCATAATAAAGGCATTATGAACGCTGTAGACCCGATTGCGATTGCCACAGGCAATGATTGGCGCGCAATTGAAGCCGGGGCACATGCTTATGCCGCCAGAAGCGGCCGTTATACCAGCCTTTCAACCTGGAGAAAGGATTCAGCAGGCAACCTGGCAGGCACACTGGAAATGCCAATGGCTGTGGGGACTGTAGGCGGCGCCACCCGCGTTCACCCGGCTGCAGCGGTCAATTTACGCTTAATGGGAGTCAGTTCTGCCGCAGAGCTGGCTGAAGTGATCGTTTCTGCTGGCTTGGCACAAAACCTGGCCGCTTTAAGGGCGCTGTCAACAGAAGGGATCCAGCGTGGGCATATGGGTTTGCATGCCCGGCAAGTGGCTGTGGCTGCCGGAGCAGCAGGGCCGATGGTAGAGCAGCTGGCAGACCGCCTGGTTGCGGATAAAATGGTGCGGATCGACCATGCCCGCAGAATTTTGAAAGAATGGAGTGGATCAAAGAATGAGTGATAATGTCAAGCAAATAAACCTTGTCAATAAACCTGCACGCCCTGTAGGGATTATCGGGTACGGGGCTTATGTCCCTCGCTATCGCCTTCCCGGGCATGAGGTGTCTAGAGTCTGGCAAAATGATGATTCGCCCGGGCCTATCAAAGAAAAGGCTGTGGCTGGCCTGGATGAGGATGTGATCACCATGTCGATAGAGGCCGCGCGCAATGCCCTGACCAGGTCAGCGATTGATCCGCTCTTGCTGAGGGCTGTCTGGGTGGGGTCTGAGTCGCACCCATATGCTGTCAAACCGACTGGCACGATCGTAGCTGAAGCAATCGGCGCCTCTGAGCATATCCAGGCGGGTGATTGGGAATTTGCCTGTAAAGCCGGTACCGAAGCGATAACTGCAGCGATGGGGTTGATTGGGTCAAACATGGGTAATTATGCCATGGCCATCGGTATGGATACAGCCCAGGCGAAACCCGGTGACGCCCTGGAATATACGGCAGCATCTGGTGGTGCGGCGTTTATTATTGGCCCAGCAGAAGAAAGCCTGGCCACGATTGATGCTCAGTATTCCTATGTGACTGACACACCGGATTTCTTCCGGCGGGCGCATCAAATCTACCCGGAGCATGGGCAGCGATTCACCGGCGACCCGGCTTATTTTCGACATATCCTATCCGCTGCTCAGACGATCCTATCAGAAGAGGGACTGAAACCTGAAGATTTTCAGTATGCGGTTTTTCATCAACCAAATGAAAAATTTCCTTCCCGGGCTGCAAGACAGCTTGGCTTTAAACCTGAACAGATCAAAGACGGTTTGCTTTCTCCTGTGATTGGCAACACCTATGCCGGCGCAGCCCTGATTGGTTTGACCGCAGTGCTTGACATCGCCTCACCAGGCGACCGGATTCTGGTGACTTCCTATGGTTCGGGAGCTGGTTCTGATGCCTTTATTCTCACCGCACAAGAACTGTTATTGCAAAGGCGTGATGCGGCACCGAGCACGCAGGATTATATCAAACGCCGGACAGAGATTGATTACGCCACATACGCCCGCTTCCGTGGGAAGATTGCTACGAGGTAAGGTTGCCTATGAATCATGAACACTCGGATGTGATTATTGCTGGTATCGGACAAACCCAGGTGGGTGAACACTGGCACAGGTCTCTTCGCCAACTGGCAGCAGAGGTGATCCTTAAAGCGATCAAAGATGCAGGCCGCATAAGGCCTGATGTGCTGTATGTTGGCAACCTGCTGGCTGTCTCAGCCTCTCGCCAGGCGAATTTAGGCACTTTGTTTGTTGATAATACTGGTCTGGATGGGATTGAGGGTGTGACTGTAGAAGCTGGAGATGCTTCAGGCGGCGCGGCACTGAGGATGGCTTATCTTGCTGTTCAATCTGGTGCGGTTGATGCTGCGCTTGCAGTAGGGGTTGAGAAATTTACCGATATGATTGGTGCTGAGGCAGAATTACATTTGTCGCACACACTGGATGCCGATTTTGAGGCGGCCCAGGGTCTGACACCGATCAGCCTGGCGGGGCTATTATTCCACCGTTATTTATATGAATTTACGCCTGATCGGGGGGCTTTTGGGGGGTTTGCTGAAGTCGCACACGCCAATGGAACAACCAATCCTTTTGCCATGTTTCAACGCTCATTGGCACCGGGTGCCTATCAAAAGTCTGTGGGCACCACGGATGATCTTTCTCTTTATGACATGGCCCCTTATGCCGATGGTGCCGCAGCTGTTTTACTTGTCCGGGCCAATGCCCTGCCCGGCAATTGGGATGGTAAACTCATCCGTGTAATCGGTTCTGGGTTGGTGACAGACACACTTTCGATTCATGACAGGCCGTCACCGTTGGTATGGGATGCAGCCCGGCTGAGTGTTGAACGTGCCTGCCGAAATGCTGGTGTGATGCCCGGAGATATGGATTTTTTTGAATATCATGATGCAACTGCCTTACATGCGGCTTTATCGCTGGAGGCTGCCGGGTATGCGTCCTTGGGACAGGGCTGGACTATGGCTGTGCCTGATGTGATCGGGTTGAGGGGGCAAATACCTACAGCCACCTTTGGTGGGCTTAAAGCACGCGGGCATCCTTTAGGTGCCACTGGCATTTACCAGGCTGTTGAAGCTGTATTGCAGCTGCGAGGAGAGGCTGGCAAAAACCAGGTCAAAAATGCCCGAATGGGGATGATCCAAAGCCTGGGCGGGATGGCCGCCACAGCAGTAACCCATGTCCTTTCTCGATAATTTTGATGTTACAATCAGAGCTTGACGAGCCAGGAAAACCGGGAGCAGATTCTATGAAGGTTTTGGTAACCGGCGGGGCCGGATATATCGGCAGTACGATTTGTTCTGCTTTACAGGATCATGGTCATATACCCGTGATCCTGGATTCACTGGTCACTGGGCGTATGGAATTTGCAAACCAGCATATTTTTTATCATGGGGATATTGGTGATCGGGATGTGGTCGCCCGTGTATTTGCAGAACACCCGGATATCGCTGCTACAATCCATTGTGCTGCGCTGATCGTGGTGCCAGAATCCGTTGAAAAACCATTTGCATACTATCATGAAAACGTGGTCAAATCCATGCAGTTCTTCTACCAATTGGCAGAGCTGGGGTACCCGAAGGTCGTTTTCAGTTCTTCAGCAGCGATCTACGATGTCGTGCCCAGTTTCATGGTCACAGAAGACTCGCCGCTTAAACCAAACAGCCCTTATTCTCGCACCAAGTACATGATGGAAATGGTACTGCAGGATTTCACCCGTGCTTACGGATTAAAGGGCATTGCCCTGCGTTATTTCAACCCCATCGGTGCTGATCCGAAGATGCGATCGGGGATGCATATCAAAGAACCCAGCCATATTCTCGGTAAACTGGTGGCGGTTGCTTTGGGGGAAGAACCTATATTCAATATTACAGGCACAGGCTGGCCTACTCGGGATGGCACCGGCATCCGGGATTATATCCATGTGTGGGATCTGGCATTGGCGCATATCAAAGCTGTTGAGCAATTTGACGAAGTGATCACTGCAGATACAAGCACGGACCTGCCCTATGCGGTGATCAACCTGGGGACAGGCAGGGGGGTGACGGTGCGTGAAATGGTGGGTGCCTTCGAGCGTGTGATTGGCAGCCCAATCAAGAAGCAAGATATGCCGCCTAGACCCGGTGATGTGGCGGGCGCTTACGCGAATGCTGATAAAGCCCGAACGCTATTAGGGTGGGAAGCGGAATTATCGATTGATCAGGGGATAGCAGATGCGCTAAAATGGGGGGAGATTAGGGAATCAATATTAGATTTTGAAGCGTGATTGGCTTAAGGTTTGGACTCGTTTGACGGAAGTACTTTTGTTGATTCCCTTTTACTTTTCATGAATATTTGTCGAATTTTGTTGGTCAGTCCTGGGAATCGCGGCAGCAACAGAAACCCCAAAATTCCGCCTGAAAGCAGTGGAAGGAAATAGTCTCCCTGCAGCTGCCAGAGATTTCCTTTGACGGCCATTAAATAGTGAATGATCACCAACACTGCAGCCAGGTAGACCAGGCGGTGTAACCGCCCCCAATTTTTTCCTAATTTTCGTTTAGCATACCGAAGCGAAGTTGCAGTCAATACCAGCAGGATGATTAAAGCCCCCAACCCAACCAGGATAAATAGTTTTTCTTTTATTTCCAGCCATATCAAATGCATATCCAGCCTAAAATCCCACAGTGCAAATGCGCTGAAATGAAGGACCGCATAGAGGGCTGCATAAAGCCCCAGAGGTGTTCGCAGCCGTTTGACCCGCGGCACGTTGATCAGGCGGCTGAATGGCGTGCAGGCCAGGGATAACAGCAGCAGGGCAACAGCAGTCCGTCCTGTACGCTGGATGACAGCCTCAACGGGGTTGAAACCCAGGCGAGCTGTGAAATATAACCAGGTCATGTAAACCAAGGGACTCAGTGCACCAAGATGGACTAAAGTATTGATCCAGCGATTTTGTATTGTGCAAGAGGTATTGCTGCCCATGATTCAAACATAAACCGTAACTGCTCAGGCTGCCTTGTAAATGAAAGGTCGGGGGTGTGGTGTGGCGGCAAAGCCGCCACACCACACCCCCTGTTTTCTCATAAGCTAAGTAGTTACCATAAACCTTAATGATTTGGAATTAAAATTTTTCTGTCAAATCCATGCCTTCATACAGCGACATTACTTCTGCTGCATAGCCGTTCATGAATAAGGTTTCCTGGCGGCCAGATTCACCTATCCGGCGTTCAGTTGCCTGTGACCAGCGGGAGTGTTTCACTTCGGGATTGACATTGGCATAGAACCCGTATTCCTGCGGGGCAATCACATTCCACAGGGTGGGGGGTTCTTCGGCTGTCAGCGTGATAGATACGATGGATTTGATGCTCTTGAAGCCGTATTTCCAGGGGACAACCAATCGAATAGGTGCCCCGTTTTGAGGTGCGAGCGGTTCGTTGTACAGTCCGGTTGCCAAAATGGTGAGATCGTGCATGGCTTCATCCAGCCGTAACCCTTCAACATAAGGAAAAGGAAACATGCCAGTCTCGGCATTATTCATCTGGTCGGGGACCAATGCAGTGGTGAAAGCAACATACCTGGCTTCAGTTGTAGGTTTGACCTCATCCAGCAGTTCATGGAGTGGAAAACCAACCCAGGGGATCACCATCGACCAGCCTTCCACACAGCGTATCCGGTAGATACGCTCTTGCTGTTCAAACCTACCCAGGATATCTTCAAGAGTGAATGTGCGTGGGTTTTCAACCAGCCCATTGACTTCAACAGCCCAGGGGCTGGTGACGAAATTCTCAGCCAGTTGTGCCACCCTGCCCTTATCCGTAGTGAATTCATAATAATTACAGTAGTTGAGGATTGCTTCGTAGGTGGTGAGCGGGTTATCCAATTCGTCTGTGCGGCCGTTGGGTAATTCACCCCCGGCATCTGGTTCATGCTGAACATTTGTGCCAGGTGCACAGCCAGCCAGTATCGCACCCAGGCCAATGACCCCCATTTGTTTTAAGAACTGGCGGCGGTTTTGGTAAATATGTTTAGGTGTAACTTCGTCCGGTTGGATTGGGATAGATTGGTGATTTATATTGTCCATCGTATGCTCCATTTTGTAATATTTCTGGGAGGCAAGTTCTGTTTAAGGCTCAAGGATCAATGGCAGGCCGGATTCATGCCAGTTGAGAATCCCGCCGACCAAGTTTTTGACATTGGTATAACCCTGATTGATCAACACCTCTGCCGCAAGAGCAGATTTATTGCCGCTTCTGCAATAAAGCACGATTTCGGCATCTTTGTCTGGGGGCAGAATGTCAAGGTTGTTCTCGAGCTGATTAAAGGGAATCTGGTGATCTGTGGTGGGGATATTTGCAAGGTGGAAATCAAGTGTGTTAACCAATAAAAAAGAGTCTCTACGTTCGTTCATCATCCCAGCCAGCGTTTCGACGGAGATATCTTCATAGGCAGCGGCGACAACAGGTGGGTTTCCTGCTGATGAGCAGCCTGCCAAAGCCAAGCTGACCATGAGAACCGCAATGATTAAATATCTTTTCACACAACCTCCTAAACTTGAAACTGGTTAAATTCTACCATTTGCACCTGAATTGTATAGATATTGTCTAACGCTTTAAATAGGCGATAATAAATCAGGTGATCTGGATATTACTTCAACAGGAGCTTACAGGGTGATCATCGTGCTATAATGAGCGTACTTTATTGATCCTCTAGCCACCTAATATGACCTTTATGTTATTTAATTTATCCATACCAATCTTAATTTCAAGGATCATCACGCTGATGATCGCATTCACATTTCATGAGTTCGCCCATGCCGCAACGGCAAATCTATTGGGAGATTCCACCCCAAAAATGCACGGCCGCCTGACGCTCAACCCGATGGCGCACCTCGATATGATGGGCACGATCACGCTGCTGTTTGCCGGCTTTGGCTGGGCAAAACCAGTGCCGGTAAACCCCTATGCGCTGCAGCGTAAGACAGGTGCTGGATTGATGCTGGTTTCACTGGCCGGGCCAATGACCAACTTATTATTGGGCGTCATATCTGCGCTGCCGTTGCGCTTTGGCTGGGTACCGCTGCGTTTTTCAACCAATGCCATCCTGCCTGCGCCGGGCGAATTTTTACTGGAATTCCTCTTTATCAACCTGGCATTGTTCCTGTTTAATTTAATTCCCCTGGCACCATTGGACGGCGAAAAGGTGATCACCTATTTTTTACCTGATCATTGGGTGGAAGTTTATGATCAGATCCGTCCCTACAGCCCGATGATCTTGCTGGTTATCATCTTTGTGCTGCCGATGTTTGGTTTAGACCTGGTCAATCTGATTATTCGTCAGCCGTTAATGAGACTGACTTATTTCTTAATTGGAAGGTGAGCGTCCGTCTGTGATTGGCAACTGGCTGCTATCGAAGTTTGACCCGGGTAAAGGCAGGGATTGACCACAATTTATGGGTTATTACTGTTATATGGTTCGGTGTGACAATGGTGCGTTTTATACTGGGTGGACGACAGACCCGGTTCGCCGAACGAAAGAGCATAATCTTGGGCAGGGGGCCCGGTATACCGGGATGCATGGACCGGTAGAGCTGGTTTATGTAGAAGAAGTGGAAGATCACAGTGCCGCATTAAAACGAGAAATAGAAATTAAACGCTACACCCATGCCCGCAAAGCTTCCCTGGCTGATGAATGCCACCTGCCGGATGAATTCAACAGAGCGTCACAGCTTGATTAATGCGTGCATAATAAAATTATTTTGGGGGTAATTTTTGTATGATTATTTTAATCGTGAGGTGGTGAATAAAAGTAAACCAATCCCAAACAGGCTGACCACAACCAATCCGATCCCAACACCCATTGTATCCCCACTGAAAATATTGACCAAAATGTTTCCCTGTAAGGGTGGCACTTCCGTAGGTGTTGGTTCTGCTGTCGGCATCAACGTCCGTGTGACTGTTGGTGCTGGTGTCAGGGTGAATGTTGGTGAAGGTGTTGGTTCTGGTGCTTCTGCATCTTCGTCTTCCTGGTAATTTTCGTCTGGGGGAACAATGATCAGTTCCTGGTCAGGGTAAATCACAGTGTCTTCGGTGAGGTAATTTAATGCCAGCATCTCAGACATCTCAATTTCATAAGCATTGACGATCTTCCACAGGGTATGCCCGTATTGCACCACATGGATCACTGAGCCATCCGGGTTGGGTGTGGCAACGGAAACCAAATTGATGAATGGTCCCGACGTGGGGGTTGGGCCGCTGGGGGCAGATGATGCCGGGGGTGGGCTCCAAGTGCCAGGTGTACCAAATTTCACCACATAGATTGTTAATCCGGAACCATCCACAGCAACGCCTGCGCCGAATTCAGGCCGGGTTGTGAGCATATTATTGATATGCGGGCCGGAGTTTGCCCAAACCGTATACACCACTTCGCTGGCAGTCCAGCTTCCCCTGGCCCAGTTTTCTGTCGCTGTGCCGTCGTACCCGACAGCCCGGGCACGATCCGTGGGTGTACTGCCGCCTGCGCCGGTATGCCCTCCGGGGTTGCCGGCTGCGATCCAATTTGCATGCTGTTGTGCGGCAATATTCAGGTACTGGTTTTCGGCCAGCGGATCCCTGCCGTTGGCTGCCCGCAGCCCGTTGATTTCTGCCAGCACCTGGGCAGCTGTGCCTCCCTGGGCAGATACCGGCTCAGAGACAGCCAGTACCATCGCCGCTGCCAGCCAGATTATTGTTAGGAACGCAAAAAGTCGTGTTTTATTATCTTGTTTCATCTTATTCCGGCGTTTTTTGGGGGTGTTGGTGATGAAATCACCGGCAAACTTCTTTAATCGGCTGTATTTTACTCATCAACCTAAAAAAAATCAATCCCGGTAAATAGCTTTTATTGGTTATGTTGATAAACCTCAATTAACCAAAACCTTATCACCCTGGATGACCTCTCCGATCTTCCAGGCAGGGCAGCCTGCCTGACTGGCTGCAGACATAAAAGGTTTAATATTTGCTTCAGGGACGCCCAATAGCAGCCCGCCGCTGGTTTGGGGATCGAAGAGCAGCATCTGGCTAGCCTCAGAGATGGCAGGGTCAAAAGAAACATGCCCGCTGTAGTACAGGCGGTTGTCAAACGCCCCGCCGGGGAAGATCCATGCATCGGCATACTTTCTGGCATTTGTGACGAATGGGACAGCATCAAATTCGATTTGCATCCCCAAGCCGGCTGCCAGTGCCATTTCCCAGGCATGACCCAGCAAGCTGAACCCGGTGATATCGGTTGCCGCCCGTAATTGATGCTGACGGGCCAGTTCTGCAGCATTGCTGTTCAGCTTCTTCATCCAGCCAACCACCTCAGCGATATCTTCTACTGAGGCTTTGTCTTGTTTCAAGGCAGTGGTGGTCGTGCCAAATCCCAGGGGTTTGGTCAGCACCAGCTGGTCACCTGGTTGCAACCCATCTTTGCGCAGCATGGATGCCTCATCAGCAAAACCCATCGCCACCAGGCCGATCTTGGGTTCTTTATCCTGAATGGTATGTCCGCCGACAATCACTGCACCTGATTCTGCGGTTTTCTCTGCCAGCCCCCGCATGATGGCTTTAGAAATTTCTGGGTCTAGGTCAGGCGGGAGGGCAGCAATGGTTAACGCTGCAAAGGGTATGCCGCCCATGGCATACACATCCGATAAGCTGTTTGCGGCGGCAATGGCACCGTAATCATACGGATCGTCAACCACCGGTGTGAAGAAATCGGTTGTCATCACCAGCACCCGGCCGTCTGGCAGCCGCCAAGCAGCTGCGTCATCGGGATTGTTTAACCCGATCAGCAGGTCAGGATACGAGGTGTTTTTGAATTGGTCTGTGATTGGCTGCAGAACCTGCGCCAGCGCTTCCGCGCACAGCTTGGATGCTCAACCAGCACAGTCTGACAGTGTGGTCAGGCGGATTTGTTTGCCTGAATCAGCTTTTTCGGACATAGGCTCCAATCTTGAACTTGTTTGACGGTTGGGGTTAATTATACTCAAGATAGAGTGATTTAGCCGTTGTAAACGGCAGGTCTTGCGGCATGCACAAATGCTTGAAACAGGGACTGGCTTCGATGATCGTCAGGCAGGCACTCCGGGTGCCACTGTACACCGATGCCAAACTTAACCCCTTCGATTTCTAGGCCTTCCACCAGGCCGTCTGGAGCAAAAGCCGTTCCTTTCAGACCTTTACCCACACGAAACACACCCTGGTGGTGCAGGCTGTTGACCATAATTTCATTCTCACCATAAATTTCTTCCAGCCGGCTGCCGCAAACCAGGCTGACACTGTGAGATAGTCTGTCACGGGGATGATCGGGGTACCAGTCATGTTTGATTTGGGGCTCTTTTTGGTCGGCTATGTGGGTGTAGAGGGTGCCGCCGCAGGCTGCATTGAGCACCTGGATCCCTCGGCATATGGCTAATAAGGGCTTGTCAGCTTCTAGAGAAAATCTTACTAAAGAAAATTCCAGGTGGTCGCGTTCAGGGTTGATACCATAAATTTCAGGGTGTGGTTCACCGTCAAAGTGCGCAGGGTCAATATCACCGCCGCCTGAAAGGAGGACGCCATCCAGTCGTTGAAAGAGTTCGGTCAACGCAACCTGGTCAATACCAGTTGGGATGATCACAGGGATGCCGCCAACATATTCAACAGCTTCAATATAAGCCCTTCCGAGCTGGCAGACCTCAGACCCTGCCCGATTTTCGGAGAGTCCGCAGGTGATCCCGATCAGAGGTTTGAAGTCAGGTGACATTACATGCTCCAAAATGCAAACACCTCATCGAGGAACAGCACCGGTGAGGTACCTAAAATTTTGACCAGGATGAGGTGGCAAACAACCCGTATGGGATGTCTTTGCTCTTGAATTTTGCTTAAAAACGTTGTTTAAGGCGGGCACTCTTGCCGGTTCGATCACGCAGGAAGTACAACCGTGCTCGTCGAACCTTATTATGCCGTTCAACCACGACCTTCTCGATGTGTGGGGAACGGAGCATGAATTTGCGTTCAACGCCGATACCGTTGCTGGCGACGCGCCGGACGGTAAAAGTGGCGTCATTGCCGCTGCCGCGTACATAAAGAACGGTGCCTTTAAATATCTGGATGCGCTCCCGGTCACCTTCTTTGATTTTGAGGTGTACACTGACGGCATCACCGGGGAATAATTGCGGGATGTTTTCGTTGACAGGTGCTTCAACTGCTTTTAAGAGTTCAGCTTGATTCATCTTGCTTTCCTTGCCTTTCAAAAATAAGTACTGCGCTTTTCAAGACGCGACGAAAGATTATACCATGTGCAGTTAGACTCAGCAAGCGGAAATTTGCCACATATGAGTATAATTTTCCCATCCTTTATGCACCCTGTGTGGATTATGTAGTATTATCTACGGCAATGTGTCCTTATCATCATTTAACAGGTACTGATTTGCGATTTTGGAAAAATAATCTATGAAAACTAATTTATATCATAACCTGCGATTGGGTTTATTCCCGGTTGTGCTGGGTTTGACCAGTGTGTTCATGGGCGGGATTGTCAACCGGGTGATGATCGTTGAGCTGGATATACCAACTTCACTGGTGGGGTTGTTCTTTTCACTGCCCTTGTTCGTTTCACCCATCCGCATCTGGCTGGGTTATCGGTCAGATGCCTACCCCATTTTTGGGCTGCGGCGTGAGCCTTTTATCATCCTCGGTGACCTGGCGGCCTCGCTTGGGACGATCGCGGTGACCCTGTTGATCCTACGCATTGAGATCCAAAGCCCTGCATGGATGCTCGGTGCCAGTTTGGCATTCATTGGTTACGGTATCGGGCGCTCATTATCCAGCAACACCTTTGAAGCACTGCAGGCGGATAAATTTGACGGCGAAGCCCGCCCAAAGGCAGTCGCCTTTTTGAAGGTCGCCATGTTCATCGGCATCATCGGCGGCTCGGTTGTACTTGGGAATATATTTTTAACCTTCTCATTTGAAAAACTCCTCAGGGTCGTGGTCGGTGTGGGCATTATTTCTACCGTGGTGACTGTGATTTCTATTGTCTTCCAGGAACCGCGCCGCCCCGAAACAGCGGTTGAAAGCCAGCAAGCCAGGCAGTTTACCTTTTGGTATACATTTAATACATTTATCTGGCCTGACCGTCAGATCCGCTTGTTTTTCTTTTTTGTGATGCTGACCGTAATTGGGACGCTGGCACAGGATGTGATTCTGGAGCCCTATGCCGCCTTTGTGTTGGATATGAATGTCGGGCAGACGACCCGGTTGACGGCTATCTGGGGCACCGGAACACTGCTGGCTATGCTGGCCTCAGGTGGTTGGCTGATTAATCGGTTTGGGTACCAGCCTGTGCTTAAAGCTGGTTTGTGGCTGGGTGTGCTGGTTTTTATTGGGTTGATCTTTTCTGGCTTTATTGTGAGCATTTCTTTGTTCTGGACGCTGGTGTTTTTATTGGGAATCAGCACAGGGTTATCTGCTGCAGCCATGTTGACCGCAGTGATCGAGTTTACGACACCAGCCCGCGCTGGTTTATTGATGGGGGTGTGGGGCTTGGCGCATAATTTTGGTCAGGCCTTGGGCAGCCTGTTGAGCGGGACACTGATTGATTTAGTCCGTGTTTTGCAGGGGAATGTACTCACAGCTTATGGGTTTGTGTTTGCGGTGGAAGCTGGTATGCTGTTGATCGCACTGGGGCTCTTCAGGCGGATAAAAATCCAAGAAGCCCGTGTTTTAGCTGAAACTTGATCGAGAAAATATTATTGGATTAGATAATTGCTCGCTGTGCAACACCCCCTATAACCGCATGAGCTGATTAGTTAATGGATTAGAATTTATTAAGCACGATATTACATACGGGTAAGTCGTATTATGCGATATATGTTTAGCTCTCATGGAGGAAATTATGCCGATCAGTGACGAGATTAAAAAAGAATTGATCAAAGCCCAAAGAAACGAGATCACCGAGTATCATATCTACAAACGAATTGCAGCCACTTTGCCCAAGGAAGAAAACCGCCGTATCGTGGAAGAAATCGCTGAAGACGAAAAGCGGCACTATAAAATCTGGCAGGAATACACGGGTGAGGCTGTCAGCCCTAACCGCTTGCAGATCTGGTTTTATACGATTGTCAGCCGGGTACTGGGTTTCACCTTCGGTTTTAAGCTGATGGAGCTGGGAGAGGAAAAAGCCCAGGTCAACTATGAACGAATTGGTGAGGCGATACCTGAAGCCAGGGAAGTGATTCGGGATGAGAGTGTCCACGAAGACAGGCTGTTGGCCATGCTGGATGAAGAATCGCTGATCTACGCAGGGTCGGTGGTGCTGGGACTAAATGATGCCCTGGTTGAATTGACCGGCGCGCTGGCAGGCTTGACATTTGCCTTCCAGGATGTGAATATCATTGCCCTCTCCGGGTTGATCACCGGGATTGCGGCTTCACTCTCGATGGGCGCCTCGGAATATCTTTCGACCCGTTCAGAAAAGACGGAAAAGAACCCCGTCAGGGCCGCGGTGACGACCGGGATCACCTATGTGATTACTGTGACGTTACTGATCACCCCCTATTTTTTATTGAATAACGAATATACCGCCCTGGCTGTGGCGCTGACCATCTCTGTGGTGATCATTGCTCTGTTCAATTTTTACATTTCTGTTGCTAAGGACCAACCTTTTGGCAGGCGGTTTCTTGAAATGACCGGCCTCAGCTTGAGTGTAGCAGCGCTCAGTTTTTTGATCGGGTTCCTGATCCGCACCTATATCGGGATTGAGATTTAACTCAGAAATGACAGGTTAACCTAGATCAGGGGTGACGGAATGGTTTTAACAGCAGGATTGCTAACTGTTCCTTTTGAAAAAATTTAAACACAAAGGACACAAAGATCACTAAGGGTTTTTTGTTATAATCGTGACAAATTAATTATCTAGCTAATAATCTCGCGTGAAAGATAATAAAGCGGTCCAAAGTATGTTAGTCAGAAACTTAAACCTGGAGGAACATTTGGCACATCAAAGCACTGTCATTCTGATCAATCGAAATGGGATGGGTCACGCCGACCCTGAACTGCAGACCCAACTGATGCAGACCTACCTGCGTACAATGAATGAATCTTCATCAAAGCCTTCTGAAATCTGCTTCTATGCCGAGGGCATTCACCTTGTGGCAGAAGGTTCGCCGGTGGTGTACCTGCTGCAGTTGCTGGCAGATAAAGGGGTTAAACTTACAGTGTGCAGCACCTGCCTGAATTTTTATGGATTGACAGAGAAGGTTGCTGTTGGTGAAAAGCGCACGATGGTGGATATTGTCGACGCACAGATACAGGCAGATAAGGTGATTACGTTGTGATTTTCTTATCGTTATTTTCCAGCCTTATGATATTTAGATTCGTGAAATATGATAGCTATTTTATAATAGTATTATGGCTTTAATTGAAACTCTGGATCTTTCTGTTTATTATGGAAACCAACGTGGTATTCATGAGCTTGACCTGACTGTTGAGTCAGGAGAAGTGTTTGGGTTTTTAGGACCTAATGGCGCTGGGAAAACAACCACACTGCGAGTTTTATTAGATATCATTCGCCCCGCTAAGGGAAATGCCAGCATCTTTGGTTTGGACTGTCAGAAGCACGGTGTAAAAATCAGGAAGCAGGTTGGATATTTACCAGGGGAATTAAGCCTTTATCCCAATATGCGTGCAGAAACGTATTTCAAAATTGTGAACGCCCTTCGTGGTGTTAAAGAAGACCGAGCATGGCTTGCAGAACTGTGCCAGCGGCTGGCGCTGGATCCAACCCGTCCAATGAACACTTATTCGCACGGCAATAAGCAAAAGGTCGGGTTGGTGGCAGCCTTTATGAGCCAGCCAGATTTATTGATTCTGGATGAACCAACCACGGGGTTGGATCCTTTGGTGCAGCAAGCGGTACATGATCTGGTACGTGAAGTCAGGGATGATGGGCGAACGGTTCTTTTCTCGTCACATATCCTATCGGAGGTGCAGGCAGTATGTGACCGGGTAGGCATAATCCGCAATGGCATTATTGTCACAACCGAGCGAGTGGATAAGCTGCTTCAAAGACAATTCCGTTGTTTCCGCTTTCGTTTTGAAAAATTGCCGCCTGAGAATATATTTGATGATCTTGATGTGCGTGAAGTTCACCGCATTGAGAAGGAACTTACGATTGAAATCCACAATAATTTTAACGAAGTATTGACTCGGGCAGTTTCATTTGGTGTCATTGACCTTGAAGAAAAGCACTTAACTTTGGAAGAAATCTTCCTGGCTTACTATGGGGAGAAGGGCGGAAATGGTGATGGTTAAATTATTTTGGATCGAATTACAGCAGCGTAAAGGGGCACTGATCCGTTGGACAATCGCATTGAGTTTTTTCGGCACAATCTATATTATCTTGTATCCAAATCTTCCGGCGGAGATGCGAGAAATTAACCCGCAAGCGCTGGCTTTGCTGCAGTCGATTGGCATGCAAACCTTTGCTACCTTTGAAGGCTGGATTTTGGCAACAGAATTCAATGTGTTGCCGCTGATTGCCAGTTTGTGTGGGTTATTCATGGGCGTTGGTTCACTGGCAGCTGAAGAAGAACAGGGAACGCTTGAATTACTGGCTTCATTACCGATATCACGCCTTTCAATAATTTTGGCCAAAGCAAGTGCAATGATTGTTGCAATTATATTTGCCTTAATGATTGTAGGGATTATCGCCGGCTTGATGCTGATTGGTTTACAGATTGAAACATCGGTGACATTTTTTGACCTATTTATGGCGATACTCAGCCACTGGATCATGGGGTTATTTTTCATGTCATTGAGTTTGTTCCTCGGGGCATACCTCCCTAACCGGAACAGCACTTTGGTGGCTGGAATGGGATATCTGTTGGTAAGTTTTTTTGGAGAAAACCTTGCGGGCATGGCACCTGTTCTCGACGCCTATAGGCCTTTCTTTGCTTTTTATTATTTTAAGCGGGTGGTTACAATTCTAACTGGGGAACTGGTCTGGGCAGATATCGGGATATTAATTGGGGCCAGTATGCTTTTCCTTATTTTGGCCATACTCAGTTTTCATAGACGCAACTTGACAGTTCAGGCTTGGCCCTGGCAGCGTCCGAGAATTGAATAATGGTAAGAAAATCAAGTATACGAAAACCCACCCTGCTAATTGCACAGGATGGGTCATTTATTTAATTAACTCACCGCCGGCTATCTCAACCCGTCCAGAGAAAGCAACCCGAACTAATGCCTTATCACCGACGGTGCGTAATATGTCTAGACAATCAATAAGTTAACTCCAGTATACACCAGGTGCATATCAGAGTCAAAAACTGTTAACACTTTACTCCTGCACCTGCCAGACCAGGGCATATTCATTCCAATAAGCGGCAGCCAGGTAGCGGCTGTCTGGCGAAAAGGCCAGGTCGGTGACCCAGTCTGAGTCCTCAGAAACCTCAATTTCAATATGCGTATAAAGACTCATTTCGGGCAGCGACCAGAGGGTGATACCGTCTGTGGTACCGGCTGCCAGCAGCGCCCCATCCGGTGAGAAGGCGGCCGGTGCAGACATGGAGCCGGGACGGCTGGCCTCGTCCAGCACCCAGGCCAGTTCTCCGTTGGCCACATTATAGACCTTGACCGTGGGTTCAAAGCCGACCTGGTGCCCGCCCACAGCCAGGAACTGCCCATCAGGCGAGAAGGACATCCCCCAGGTGCCGCAGTAGTCTGTTTCCGGCTCGATTGTGCGCACCAGGTCGCCAGTGCTGGCATCCCATAAGAAGATATACCCGTTCCAATCGCCTGCGGCGATGATGCCTCCGTCAGGCGAATACGCCAGGGACGTTAGATAATCTGGTTTAACATCGACATAGTCAGCGGGGTTTAGCTCGAGGATTTGCTCGCCGCTGTCGGCATCCCAGACCCAGGTCTCTCCGCTGCGATTGCCAGTAGCGATTTGGGTACCGTCGGGTGAAAGGGCCAGGTAATTGTCATACCCGCCGTGAAAATCGACCATCAGCGATTGATCAGCCAGAGAATAGCGGTTGACGCCGCCGAGGGAAAACGCTGCAAAGATCGACTGATCGTCCGGGGTGAAAGCCAGTTCGTCCACAGAATGGGGCATGTCAGGCATTGACTTCAGTAACTCCCCGCTGGCAGCATCAAAGATATCGACCAGCCTGAAGGTTCCGACGGCGATCTGACTGCCGTCATGGCTGTAAGCCACACTTTCAACCGTGTGGCCTGTTTCGGTGGGTACCAGTCGCAGCGTCAGCTCTGGGATAAAACCCGGTTCCTCAGCTGGTTCTTCGATCGGTTCAGGTTCCTCCACCGGGGGCATTTCTTCGACCACTTCCGGATCTTGCGGCTGGGCGCTCAGCAGGTTGCAAGCCAGCCCGGATAAGAGGATGGCTGCCATCATTACGATGATGATCCAGTACGGTTTACCAAGGTATTTTTGTGTCATTTTTCCTCCAAGATTGGTTTTAGAAATACAGGCACATTTCGTGTCAGGGTTTGATTATGAGGGGAATATTTGAATGGATTTTTAATTTGTGTTTTGGCTGTTTGCTGCGTGATCGAATCACCTGGTATCGATGGATGGCTTGTTAAACACAGTCATCATATCTGTATCGGTATTGTATTAAGAGTATATCATAACGGCAGAATTTAGGGCTGACGGGCTGCGCGGATGAACATGAACCCCGGCTCACGGTGTAGTTTTTCGTAGACCGCGGGGTTCTTCTCTTTGAATATCTCCGTCGGCAGGGGTTCCAGCACTTGCTCAAGCCTGAATCCCACCTCGATCAATGGGTTGAACACCTCAGCCAACGGTCGGCGGTAGGAGGGCACCACCACCGGTTCGCCAAACCCGCGCCAGGTGAATTTCTGCCCGATCCCCCAACCGATCACGAGCATGGGCGACCATTTTGGCGTTGGCATTTATAGCCATCACGCTGGCACCCAAATTGACGATGATTTCCGTCAGCGCCCCCGGGCCGCAGCCGGCATCCAGCACACGCAGACCCTGCACATCCGGCAGCAGCGAAAGCATGGCCGGGCGTTCATAATCCGCATTGTATGCTTTGGTGCCTGCCCGGGCAGCATAGCCATCCGGCAGCCGGTCATAGGCCGGGTTGGCGATTGGTTCTGGATTTATTTAGGTTGTTTGTTCATGCACGTTGTGCGTTCATCCCAAACTCAGCGGGCCGTCTTGGTGATCACCTTCGTACCAGGAAAGTGTGAGGGTCAGTTTTTGCCGCTTGCCCTTGACGCGCTTTATTTTCTCTCTGGCCTTGACCTTCATGGACATATGCTGGGGGATCGGCAGCACAACGTCGGATGGCTCAGCACGCAGGATCACCTGCCCTTCATTGATCTTCTGGCTGAGCTGGGCTAAGAACTGGCTCACCTCTGCCCGTGATTTGCGTTCTTTGTGGTCGAATAATTTGGCTTTCTTGGCCATGTTAACTCCTTTCTGATACTTGTGTGCTTCCTTTGGGTTTTAAAATCAGGGTGATTAAAATTTTACGTTTCAACCTGCTTGATGTAAAAGACATGCCCATAATACCCTCTTAATCATCATACCACGAGCGTCGTCGTTTGCATCGCTGCCCCTGGCTTTCTCATAGGTGCTAAGAATTATTAAAAATGGTACACTCCTGAAACTTATTAGGTATATTGCTGAAATTAAGGGCCCTTTCGGATGACTGATCCATTGCAAACCCTGCAATTAGCCTTGTTTGGCCTCTCGATCCTGACGCTGTTGACCTTTGGTACCCTGATCCTGGCCAGGCCGGTTAATGTGATCAACCGCCGCTGGTACCTGGCCGTGCTGCTGCCGTTATTGCTGGCGAACCCGCTGGCTGTACTGGAGGAAGAAGCGCTGCTAACAGTTAGCTGGACGGTGGATTGGCGCACCTGGCTGGTTTTGGCTGCCAGCATCGGGCTGCTGATTTATTTTGTGGTTACCTTGCGGGGTATGGTCGTTTACGGATTATCACTTGAGTCGGTTGAAGAACAACTGACCGCCGCCTGGCAGGCACAGGGTTTCACCGTTACGGCTCAGGCGGGAGAAAACCAGGCGGAAAGCCGTATGCTGATGGTCGAATTCGATGGGGCTTCGGCCGAGATCGTGCTCTCAGCCCGTTTCAGGGAGGTGCGCATCCAGCCCGGCTCAGCTGCAGGGCAGAACACCCTCAGGCAAGCGCTCCCTGCCTTACGCGATTCTGAAGCAGCAGAGGGGGTTACCTTCCACATGGCTGGCGTTCTCTATATCGTGCTGGCGGTGGTGTTTGCGGTGATGAGCTGGATCTTTTTCTTTGAGCCGCGCCTGGTTTTGCTGCCCTGAAACACATTATATTAAACACTCTGACCATCCAGGGCAATTGCAAAGTCATTCACTTTGATCATGTCAAATATGTGTACATGAAAACCACCTCATCTTGCCCCCACCAAAAGCAGGTGCGGGTTCCGCTTTGCTCCAGCAGCTGTGCGCCACCTTCTCCTCGAGGAGAAGCTGTCTGCGAAGCAGACTGATGAGGTGGAGTTAGTTTCATCGACGATTAAGTTTGAATTAATAAGTAAAAAAGAATACCACGCCTAGAGCTTCTAAGCACCTTCCTGTCTTAAATGGAACTCCCATTCCGTTTTTTTGTGGGGATTAGCAAAAGGAATGCAAAGTAATCTCACTCAGTCAGTAAAGCATATTTCTGACTTTGTGATTGCCCTACTGACCATCATGATGGATATATGCTGCACAACTGCGTGTGGTAGGATTAACCGCGTTTATTAACTTCCGGAGGCAGGATGGAAAACCCTGATAAAGTCATTATCACTGGGCCGATTGGCCTGGCACTGCGGACGGCACTGCGCACGGATGGCAGCGGTCCGCTCACCCCCGGTCAGCCGCATCTGGCAGGACCGATGGCGGCAGACATTTCTGGTACGGCCGCATCACTGAGCCAGACCTTGTTACATTTAAACATGCCCACGCAGTTGATCGCCAAGGTTGGGGCAGACCCATTGGGGATGCTCCTGCACAACCTGCTTGAGGATGCCGTGCCTGGAATGGCTAATGACCTGGTCGTCGACCCGGGCACCTCGACAGCCTACCAGTTGGCCATCCAGCCAGCAGAAGGAGCACCGACACTGCTCAGCACTAACAGTGCCAATGACCATTTTTACGCCTCAGACCTGCCACGTGGGGCGCTGCAGGGGGCGGACCTGTTCCTGTTCTGCGACCCGTTTGGGATGCGGTCTATCTTCCGGGGTGAGGGCGGGGAACTGGTCTCCATTCTCAATAAAGCCCGCCGCGCCGGGATGACGACCGGGCTGGTATTAACGGACACTGCTTTCAATTTGCAGACTGAGCCGATGGATTGGTTAAGTCTTTTGAGGGGAGTGGATCTATTGCTGGCCGATTTGGATGCCTTCAAACGGATGCTTGGCCTGGTTGATGCAGCATTAAATGAAGCGGATAATCTGGCAGCCAGGTTGAATTCAACTCTCACCGGGTTGATGGCTGGCGGCCCCAAGCTGGCCCTGGTCTATGCTGCTGGACGGGGTTTATATCTGCGTACCAAAGAAGAACCTGCCTGGAAAAAGGGCGGGCGTGCGCTGGCCAGGATCAGCCCTGACTGGTTTGGGTGCGACCGGTGGCAGACGATTGAAGTGCCTGGCGAGGGCGATGAAGTGAATTCGATTACATCAACCCTGGCCGGTTTTATCGCCGGCCTGCTGGGGTTTGAGACACCTGGGACAACCCTATCAATGTCAATAAAGATGATAAGTTTTTGAAATGAATCAGAGCGACAAACCGGCCGGCACAGATGTGTTGACAACATGGGAGGTGGCTGCGATCAACATCCTGATCGCGCTAGACCCGGGTTTAGATTTAGATGTACATGCCAGCCGCGAGAATATGCTGGCGCTGATGCAGGCGCTGGACCGGGGCGACCTGGCTCCTGTTCTGCGAGATGAAGCGTTTATAGCACTGACCGAATCGCTCCTGTTGGCGGTTGTGCGTAACGAGCGGATCGAGGTGGCAGATACCTCCACTTACCACGCCCGGGGGGCGATCATCGCGGCAGCACGGGTGATCTACCACCGTGTGGTCGCAGAAGGGCTGCACCCATCCCATGCTGAGATTCTGGCCGTGTTTGATGGGGAATCATGAAGTTCCCGCCGCTAATTGAAGCCGAGTTTATCCACCGCCCAAATCGCTTTACTGCAGGCATCCGGCTTGTAGATGGTGGGGTGGGGCGGGCTTACGTCCCGACGACCGGGCGGCTGACCGGGGTATTGGTGCCAGGCTGCCGGGTCTGGCTGGAAAAAGCTGTGAGGGCTGACCGGAAAACACCCTATACGCTGGTACTGGCCGAATTGGGTAGTGGGGCCTTGTGTTCTGTGGATGCTCACCTGGCCAACCGTCTGTTTGCAGAGGCAGTCGAGGAAGGGCATCTGTCGAAGTTTGAGGCGGACAGGGTGGAAGCTGAAGTGAAAATCGGCCGCAGTCGGCTGGACTTCAAGCTCAGGATGGGCGGGCAAATCTGCTGGGTGGAGGTTAAGTCTGTCACCTATGCGGCGGGGGGTGTGGCCATGTTCCCCGACGCGCCGACCGCTCGTGGGCGCAGACATTTACTGGAACTGGCCAGGCTGGTTTCCGGGGGTGACCGGGCTGAGGCAGTCTTCATCGTTCAGCGGCCGGATGCGCAGGTGTTCAGACCTTATGCCGAAATTGACCCGGAATTTGCAGAGACCCTGCGAAAGGTGCACAATACAGGTGTGGGGGTGAGGACCTTCCGCTGTGCGGTCAGCACCGAAAGCGTAGAGATCCTTAAGGAAATCCCGGTCGAACTTTAATTGGCTACAGAAAAAATTCTTGACGGGATTGAATAGATTGGGTTATAGTCTTTATAACAATTATTGTAACTACTTAGCTTATGAAAAAATTGGGGGTGTGGTGTGGCGGCTTTGCCGCCACACCACACCCCCGACCTTTCATTTGCAAAGAAGCCTGAGCAGTTACCAATTGTTCTATATTAGGAAGTTGTTTATGAAGTTTGAAAACCGGATCCTCCAGGGTGATTGTGAACAGGTACTGAAAGCCTTCCCGGATGATAGTGTTGACCTGATTTTTACCTCGCCCCCTTATGCGGATCAAAGAAAAAACACCTATGGCGGCATCAAACCGGATGATTATGTGGATTGGTTTATGCCAAGAGCGGCATACCTATGTACTGGAATTGATCCAGGCGATGCGCGGGCAGGGCTGGTTATGGACGGAAGAATTCATCTGGCATAAGAAAAATTCATTCCCGGGGAAGTGGCCTAACCGGTTTCGGGATAACTGGGAAAGATTGCTGCAGTTCAACAAGCAGAAGAAATTTAATATGTACCAGGAAGCGGTGATGGTGCCGGTGGGAAATTGGGCAAAAGACCGCTTGAATAATTTAAGTGAAACCGATAAAACCCGTGATGAATCCAGGGTCGGCAGCGGATTCGGCAAGAATATCAGCCATTGGGTCGGACGGAAGAAGGTTTATCCCACCAATGTCCTGCATATGGCGACGGAGTGTGCTAACCGGAACCACAGTGCAGTCTTTCCGGAGGAATTGCCTTCCTGGTTTATCAAATTATTTACACAGCCGGGTGATCTTGTTCTGGACCCGTTTATTGGGTCAGGTACAACAGCGGTGGCAGCAGTCCAGCTGGGAAGAAAATTCATCGGCATCGATGTGGAACATGAATATGTGACATTAAGTGAGCAGCGCTTATCTGATTTGCAGATCAGCCTGCCATTGCTTGCAGATAAGAAACCCGATTACAAAGAAGATCAGTGACGACCCAAACTTGTATAAGGACATCATTGAGCCCATCGGGTATCGGGCAAAAGAGCATAATGAGGCCTTCTATCGTGAGAAGGGTCGGGTGGTCAACCGATTCACCAAACTGTTTTTAGACCGATTTTGCGACCAGGCGGGGAACATCGATTGGGGGCAATTGGTGGAATTTAACAGTGGGAACCTCGATATGGTGAAATAAGGATTTACCCGCAAGATATGACATTCTTCCTGAAGCTGGGTTTAATGAGAATTTACTCTTGCACGAAATCCAGAATCCTATTAGAATAGGGTTTGTACTCAGATGGTTTTAATTTTATTGGTGGGAAGGTGTTGCAGGTGAGTACAATGAAAGTTCGTTGATCGGGGCTATTCTTTAGAACGAAAGCAGATAAAATTTTAGATGACGACTGAAGGGGCAGTGGGAAACATCGCAATTACCAACATTATCACCAGCCAGGTTTATACCTGCCTGTTGAATGTTTCAAGCCAGCCTGATTTGGGCTGGTTTTGTGGTTAATGGCGATGGCGCTGCCGTTGAAAGGAGGCACGATCAGGGGAAACTAAAATGACATAATAACCGGTTTATTGACAGACGGCCGGGATCGTACCGCCAATGGGAATCCCAAGCGCACAACCCTGGCATCCATAAGATGGATCCGGGGTGGGAACACAGCCCATCCAGCGGGGAAAACGTCCGGCGAGTCTGCCGGCGAAGGGGCACCAGGCGCAAATTTATCATATTGTATTTATCACAGCCAGCGTGCCCCCGCCGGGGAAATTGACCAACTATTTAATCGAAATGCACAGGAATTGCCAGCCGCGGCCGCGCAGCCAGCGGCTGCGATCTGGCATCTTAAGGGTGCTGGTGTGCCTGTGCCAAACAAAAACGGAGGAAAATCAAGATGGGTACGAAAAGAATTATGTTTAAGTCGCTGGGTGTGTTGATGGCACTGGCGATACTGATGGTGGCACTACCGGTTTTAACGGTTCAGGCACAGACAACTCGATATGTTGATCTGAATTATGGATCAAATACACCTGGTTGGGAAACAACCCACTTTGCCACAATCCAGAGTGCGATTGATGCTGCCAGTTCTGGTGACACGATTACTGTTGCTGCAGGAACTTATACTGAAGATGTGACTGTTAATAAGCCCATAACTTTGGTTGGTGCAGGGAGAGATGATGTCACCATTCAAGGTGTAGGCACCGGAGAATCAGCTGCTCTGGTAATTGCTGCGGACGATGTGACGTTTGAAGGTTTCACGATCCAAGGAGCAGCAGGAGGAAGAAAAACCGTACGTGTGACCACGGCGACGATAAACCTCGAGTTTTTGAACAACAAAGTTGTCACGGCTGATAACTCGGGTGAAGACAATGCCTGGAGTGGGTTTGAAACCACAGGCACCCAAACGGATCACATAATTAATGGGAATATTTTTATTGGCAATAAAACTGCACAGTTGATTTATTTCAATCCAAATACCGTTGGGCTCACATTTACCAACAATACTATTGAAGGCACAGTGCGGCCAAATGGTTTGGTGGCTGGTTTTGAGGGGTTGGATGGTACCCAGAACATCAGTGGGAACACCTTTGATATCGAATCGGATTATGCGGTTCTTGAGCTTTTTGGAACTTTTGATGGTGAAGCGATATTTGCTGCAAACACCTTCCCAGATGGCTACGTATTAATCGTCAATAAGGTTGTAAAAGCACCTCCTGTTTATAATGTTACACAAGGAACTTACTTTGACACCATCCAGAGTGCGATTGATGCTGCCAGTTCTGGTGACACGATCGAGGTGGCACCAGGGACATACGATGAAGATATTAATATCAATAAATCCTTGACATTAAAAAGTGAATCAGGAGCTGATAATACATTAATTCGTGGTCAAAAGGGTGGTAATAATGCTACGATTCGAGTTTCTGCAAATGATGTAATAATTGATGGGTTTACCATAACAAGAGTTGGAAATAATCTTGCGGAGTGGAATGATTCGAGTTTAAAGACTGCTGGTATCGCGATTATTAATCGTTCGAATTCTGGATTATTAATCAAAAATAATATCATCATAGGGAATCGAACAGGGATAGATGTAAACAACACTTCCTATGTGACTATACAAAATAATGAGATCATTGACAATCGCACAGGTTTATTATTCCGGAATGAAACCAATTATTTAACGGTTATTAATAATGAAATTACAGATAACTGGACAATTGGTATCCTGTTCTTGGATATGGGTGGCACTCCTCCCCAAACAGCTCATAACAGTGTGTTTAATAATAATAATCTTAGTGGCAATTGGTATGGTCAAGTTGAAGATAGACAACTTCCAGATGCTGAAGAAACAAATTTCAAAGATTTTTCATCGAATTGGTGGGGATCAACAAATTTGACAATTACCTCTGAGCCTGCAGGTGAACCGGGTTATGCTGATCTAATACCAGTTAAATATGGTGGTACAGCAACCCCACCTGATTTTGCACCTGCCATTGTTGGAATCGCATCAAGCAATATCTTGTTTTGTCCTGTTCTTGATGCTCCACCGCCAGTTGGTGAGGTTTATTATTCAGTAGAAAATGCCGACACCGGTGAAAAATTCTGTACCATTCAAACTGGAATTGATGCTGCCAGCGTTGGTGAGACTTTAATTGTTTCACCTGGAACATATAATGAACTATTGATAGTTGACAAACCACTCACACTTCTTGGTCCAAATGCAGGAATTCATGGCACTTCAGATCGCACCTCTGAAGCTGAGATTATTGGGCCATCGAATATGTGGTTATCTATATATGTTTCATCTGAAAATGTTGTAATTGATGGCTTTACCATCAATGGTATAAATCTCGACCCTGGAAATTACTATACGGTAGGCTTATATAGTGTTGCGGGAGACTTTATATTAAAGAATAATATCTTCACGAACAATAATGGCATGTCAATTCTTACTTCAGGAGGCTCATATGCTTCAGGGAATTCAATTTCCGGAGTAATGATCATTGATAATTTAATAACTAATGAGTATCCAAGTGATGACCCCTACAATTTTGGCATATATCTTCAAAGTACCCTTGCTTCTGTTACAGGCAATTTTGTCGAAAATATGCGAAGTGGTATACAGATACAACCTTATAATATCCCTGGATATGGGTTAGTTGAAAATAACACCTTTTTAGCATATGCAAGGCCTCTATGGTTTAATTATGCAGTTCATGTGGACTCGAATTGGGAAATTAAAAACAATTTGATTTCTGGGATTGCTACACCTAGCTCTATCGAAGAACGACCATTTAATGCGATCCGAGTTGAAACATTCTACAATGGAAATGTTTCCTTTACCCAAAACAGGGTGTTGTTCGGTGAAGCAAACTCTACAGAGCAAAATTTGTATCGGGAAAACAATGTTACTAATGGTATTAGTAACGCCTCACCAAACTGGTGGGGGAACATTGCTGGTCCAAAAGAAGCATTTGTAACACTCAAAGATACCTCATATATCCCCTGGTGCGGTGACCCCGAGTGCTCGTTCCTGGTTTACCCCAACGAAAAAGGCGAACTCGTGCTCGAAGGTACTATCAACCTTGACGGCGGTGTAAAGGTCGACGTGGACGGCGTCACGATCCTGGTAAAGGACGGTACGATCATTAAAAATGTGTCACCTTGCTTTGAAGTCACAGCGAACAACGTCACCATCCTCGGCGAGTCTGAGGGCGGCGCAACCTGTGTACCAACCGGCACTTCCGCAGGCGTCGAAGTAGCTGACGGCGTTGAGACTTTGACTGTTAAAGGGCTGCATTTTGACGGCTCTGAGACATCCGGCCCGGCGATCCATTTTGCTGGCAATGTTCAAGACATCCAGGTCCTCGATAACCTGTTTGAGGCTTTCTCACCTTCTGCGCTGGTGTTTGACGGTGCGGTAGATAAGCACTTCATCCAGGGTAATCTCTTCTTGAATGTTGGTGCCCCGGCGATAATCTCAACAACCGAAATTAGCGCAGCTTACAACAGCTGGGGTGTCAATGAAGCGCCTGTAATCTCTGGTGTAACCACAACGCCTTTTACCCATGTAGATCTGTGGGTTTTGCCTGTAACAACGCAGGTGCTCCAGGGGGAAGATATCACCTTCACCGTCATGGCAGATATGCAAAATATTGCAGGTGCTGAATTTGATCTCATTTATCCCACTGATCTCTTGACATTTAGTGGGTTTAGTGATGTTACCGTAGAATTCATGGGCATAATTACTGGTGATGACCCGGAAACCCAAGCGGATTTGCTTACCCATTCACTAGGCGTAATTTCATTCCGTGGAACCTACGATTTCACCGATAGTGAGGCCGGCCCTGTCTCAGGTGAAGATCTGGTCTTGTTCCGGGCAACCTTTACAGCATCCGAAACGCTGACCAGATTTGATACTCTTGGTTTGGTTGAGCTGCCCCAGGGATTTGCCATGAGCCCGGATATCGAACATGCCACCAATTATGTCTACCCGCTCCTCGCTGAAGATGTTGCGGTTAGCGTGGTGGCACCGCCGGTGATCACCTCGGAGGATATTGAGGGCTACTACCTGGTCGATGAACTTCGGGAATTCAAGGTCAAAATGACCAACCCTGCGGAGGGCGGTACCTATGAGCTCGTCCTGTTCCGCTTCGAAGTTGAGGCAGTAGATGGGGACATTACCCTGTTCCAGTACAAAGCTGATGAAAACTGGCTGAACATGCCTCTGGACTGTGTGGGCGGTACCTGTGTGGGTTATTATGGGTCAGAGACTGGCTTCCCGCTTGGGACGAATTATGAAAGCGAAACCACGTTCCGGATCCAGTTTGCAAAATCAGGCGCCTACCCGGTGGTTATCACACTGGAAGATCTGAATGCTGACAACCACCTGCTGGCTTCATTAGAAGCTGAACCCCAGGTATATGCTGTTCCGGTCATTAGCTCGGACGATCTGGCAGGGCCTTATGTGGTCGACATTACCCAGGAATTCAAAGTGGCCATGACCAACCCTGCGGACGGCGGTACCTATGAATATGTTCTGTTCCACTTCGAGGTTAAAGCCGAGGATGGGGACATTGCGGTCTTCCAATACAAAGCCGGAGAAAACTGGCTCGACATGCCGTTGACCTGTGTTTCAGGTACCTGTGTGGGGTATTACGGCCCTTCAGGTGGATTTAAGATTGAACCAAACTATTTTGCTGAAACCACCTTCCGGGTTCAGTTTGCGGAAACGGGTACCTACCCGGTTGACGTGACACTGGTGGATCTGGATATGGATGAGCGTGTTCTGGCTGAATTTGATGACGACGCCATCGTCATCGACAGTGAACAGCTGGTCGGCCGGGTGATGATGCAGGGCCGTTATGAACGCGGCGGCGTCCTGTTCACGTTGACCCGAGAAGATACTGGCTTCGTCACGACAGCGTTCTCGTTGAGCCAACTTGGTCAACACAACGTTTTCATTGATGATGTAGCTGAGGGGTTGACATATTCCGTAACAGTCTCACAAGACCGCTACCTTGATGTGCATTTGGCCTTGGATAAAGTAATTACCTTGTCTAATGGCCAGTTTATCCTGCCTGATCTGTACCTGTATGCCGGCGATGTTACCAATACGAACGAGGTTGATATTGGCGATGCAGCGCTGGTCGGTGCCCAATATGGTCTAACCGGTGCGGCAATCAGCCTTGAAGGCGATGCCAATTTCGACGGCCGGGTCAACATTCAAGACCTGGCTCTGGTCGGCGGGAACTTCCGCATGACCTCGGGATCAGCCTACAGTACATGGTTATTAGCTGACTAGAGAATTATTAACGTCCAGCAGGCCGGCCTTTATGGCCGGCCTGCAAACCTATTTAATGATTAAGTTATGCTGCAAAATGAGCTGCCCCATGAAGGATGATCTGGCCCATGATGCAGTTGAGAATATTACCGGGATGGCATTATTGATCAATTATCGTATTTATCTTTTATTGGGGCTGCTGTTGCTGATGGTGATTCCCGAAGCTTCGGTGCAGGCTGCCGATTCGGCCCTGTTGTGGATAGACCCACCCTCCCAGAGCTTGCCGGCCGGGAACCAGGCGCAGGTGGTGATCGCCATCCGCAATGCGGAAGAGGTGAATGCCTTTGATGTGCTGATCACCTATGACTCCGCGATTTTGGGGTTGTTCTCCTGGTCACACGGCGGGTTTTTTCAAAACCTGTCCTGCCTGGACCAATCTATCCAGCCTGGGCGTATCCAGCTGGCCTGCACCCAGGTGGCGCGGCCGGCCGTCAGCGGAGATGGTGTGCTGCTGACATTGGTATTTGACGCATTGGCGGGCGGCACATCCCAGGTGCGGATTGCAGAAGGGGTGTTTGCCAACCGGCTTGGTGTCAAGTCCTTCCCAGAACGGCAGCATGGGTCGGTGCAGGTACAGAGCCTGCCTACCTTCACCCACACACCGACATCAACTCCGACACAAACACCGACGCGCACGCCCACACCGACAATGACGGCTACCCGCACCCCGACTTCCACACTCCAGGTAACCAGCGGGCTGCCACAGGCTGCGACAGCAGGCAAGTCGACAGCGGTGGTTGGGGCACAGCCCACCCGTGTTCGTCCTGGCGAGACTCAGCCAGCCTGGGGTATCCCTGAAAGCCAGTTTGAGCAGGGGTACCCGATTGAGGGAGATCAGGGTTTGGCAGCGGATGTTCAGGCAGCCACGGCTTATCCCGCCAGCGAGGGGGATGCAGAACCGCCAAACTTTGAACCGGCTGTTCAGAATGAGGCGGCAGTTGAAACGCCTTCGGAGGGGGCAGGTATTATGGAATTTTTATTGTGGGGGCTGCTGACCGGCAGCGGTGTTGGGTTATTTGGTTTGATCGGACTTTACTGGTTTAGAAGAAATAGAAAAAGTGAGGACATATTGTTATGAAAGTCAATATGATGTTTTATTGGTTGTGTTTGGGTGTGATCATCTGTTTTGCTTCGATGCCTGTGTCTGCACAGGCAGTGGGCGAAGCACAAATCGGTTTCTTCGAAGAGATCATAATTGCGCCGGGGAGCAAGGTGGAAGTGCCCGTTGAAATTCGGGGGGTGGAAGATCTTTATGCGGTTGATATTACAGTCCGTTTTGATCCATCAGTGATCCAGGCGGTGGATGCTGATCCGTCCAAGGACGGCATCCAGCCCGGTCTGGGTACCTTTTTAGACGCCGGATTGGTCTTATTCAACGAAGTGGATAACGAAGAAGGGGTGATCCGTTTCGTAATGACGCAAGTCAATCCGGCTGAACC
Organism: uncultured Candidatus Brevefilum sp.; assembly: GCA_964497065.1. Classification (GTDB taxonomy): domain Bacteria; phylum Chloroflexota; class Anaerolineae; order Anaerolineales; family Anaerolineaceae; genus Brevifilum. The sequence goes on from CAZCBW010000004.1 coordinate 65,957, forward strand.
GAAGTCGGGTGACGGCGTGCTGATGGTACTGTATTTTGAAAGCAATCTATCAGGGGAATCTGTGCTGGCCATTGAGTCGGTTGATCTAGCCATGCGCACAGGCGAAGCTATTGCGGTGGAACCGGTTGAAGGCCGACTGCTGGTGGAAGCCGGCGCGCCGCAGCGCGAGGGCACCCCGATCCCGGTGCAGGACCCGACACTGATTATCGTCATCCCAACGTTGACTCCGACCCCGACTCCGACCGAGATACCGCCTACACCAACCTCGACGGTCCCGCCTGGTGAGCTCGATGAGGTGCAGGAAAATGGCGAAGTTGGATTAGAGATCATCAATCAGGAGGATGAAGCAATCCAGGCAGGCTACACGATCCTTGATTATTGGTGGGCAGTTGTTCTGGTTGTTCTGTTGGTGATCGGGTTGGCTGTGTATTTATTCAAGACCAAAAAGATTGTTTAGGGAGAAAAAGGAAAAAAATCATGAAACGATATATGTTGATAATTATGACCGTTATCTCATTGGCACTGGCCGGTTTGATGCTTGGCACAACGACGCCGGCTTATTCAGAACCTGCACCTACCCAGCTGCTTGTCTCGCCGGAAACCTCCGTTTCCACTACCTGTGCGCCTCATACAATAGCCATTGCTGTGGAAAATGTGGAATCGCTGGCCGGGCATGAGCTTAAAATCAAGTTTAACCCATCGGTGGTAGCGATCATCAGTGTTGAAAATGGAGATTTTCTTTCTAACCCTGAAGAACAACTGCTTTACTCACCCGCCAATAATGACGGGGAGTGGAATGATGATGGTTATATCATTTTTGGCCTGGTACAGCAGGGGGAGGATGGCAACCCAGAACCACGCTCAGGCACCGGTACCCTGGTTGAGATTACGATGCAAGCATTGGCACCTGATCTGACAACAAATTTTGATATTGACACAGAAGCAACCCAACTGATCTGGTGGGGGGAGGATGGAAGCCCGACAGAGCCTGGCGATCCTTTGGATGGGTCATTGATCGAATATACAGCCAGTCATGGTGTGGTTCATACAGATATCTGCCCGCCTCTTGCCCAAGATCAGGTTGTTAACACACTGATTGATTCCTCGGTGGCCATTGAGTTGACGGGTACAGATTTTGAAGGATTACCACTGGATTATTATCTTGTGCCGCCTTATCCGCAATTTGGCACCTTATCCGGGGGCCCGCTGCCTGGCTTGATCTATACACCACTGCCGGATTTTATTGGCACAGATTCTTTCAGTTTTGTTGTGTATAACGGTCGGTATTTCAGCCAACCTGCAACGGTGACGATCAATGTTCGGGAACCGGTGGCGATGCCAGAGGAAATTGTCCTTTCGAATAACACTATCCTGGAAGGTGAGCCGATCGCTACGGAAATTGGCACCTTCAGCACCCTGCCTGATGATGGGGTGGATTACGTCTACACGCTGGTAGCAGGTGGGGACGATGATGATAATGCCTCCTTTACGATCGATGGGAATCAATTATTGTCCGCGGAAGTGTTTGACAGCACACTCCAGTCGTTCTATACCATCCGCGTGCGGTGTGAAGACCCGGGTGATGGCTCCCGGTATCTTGAAAAAGTTTTCACAATCGAGGTAGAGCCGGAATCTGAATTTCCTTTTAAATATTACCTGCCCCTGATCACGCGGTAAGCGTGACTCATTACCCAGTAAGTCTGCCGCTGCCCTGGACTCAGGGGCAGTTGCAGTTTAAGTATCGAGAGCAGGGTGTGTGTGTGTGTCCACCATTTTATCCTGGTGCGCAGGCAAGTACTGCGCACCCTACATAACTGATTCCTTGTCTCCTAATTGCCTGGTACCTAATTACCTACTCACCCTTCACCCTCTCCTCAAAATCTGGTATCCTAAAATCAGGCATACAACACAAAGGAGCATGATGAATAAAAGAATTGGCGTCCTGACGGGCGGGGGCGATGCCCCGGGCCTCAATGCAGCCATCCGGGCGGTGGTGCATACGTCGATCGGCGTTTATCAGAATGAAGTTTTCGGCATCCGGCACGGCTACGGCGGCCTGCTGGAGGATGAGGGCGTCTTCCCGTTGGATTATAAGGCTGTGCAGGGTATTCTGCCCAAGGGCGGGACGATCCTCGGCGCGGCCAGCGGCGGCAACCCCTTTGCGATCGAGTTTGAGGAGGGCGGCAAAACGATCACCCGGGATGCCTCCAAAGACGTGATAAATCGGATTGGTGAACTGGGTCTGGATATGATCGTGGCCATCGGCGGGGACGGCACCATGGCGATTGCCCAGGAGCTGATCGATAGAGGTGCCCCGATGGTGGGCATCCCCAAGACGATCGACAACGATGTGATGGGTACCGAGATGACGATCGGGTTTGATACGGCTGTGGGAATCGCCTCCGATGCGCTGGACCGGCTGCATACAACGGCCGCCTCCCACCACCGGGCGATGGTGCTCGAGCTGATGGGGCGCTACGCGGGGTTTATCACGCTCGTGGCCGGTATCTCGGGCGGGGCGGATGTGATCCTTATTCCGGAAATTCCCTTCCGGTACGAGGCGGTCTGTAAAAAGATACAGGCGCGCATCGAGCAGGGCACCCATTTCAGTCTGCTGGCTGTGTCAGAAGGTGCGCACCCGGTGGATGAAGGTCGGGTCTACCAGGAGGTAGACAGAGTGGGCGGCGCATCGCCGCGTTTGGGGGGGATCGGCGCGCAGATGGTGGATTATCTTGAGTCTGAGTGCGGCGTCCAATCGCGGGTGACGGTGCTTGGGCATTTGCAGCGCGGCGGAACGCCCTCACCTTATGACCGCTGGCTGGCATCACAGTTTGGCACGGTGGCGGCCAGGCTGGCAGACGAAGGCAAAGAAGGACGGATGGCCGCCCTTCAGCACGGTCAGGTGGTGGATGTGGATATGAAGGAGGCTTTCGCCGGCGCACGCCAGGTGGATGTAGATGGGATCGGTGTGCAGACAGCACGGGGCCTGGGCATCAGCATGGGTGATCGCTACGACCCGGTCTTTGAAATGGAAGAGTTGGTGTAAAAAATATTCATAGGCAACCTATTAAAGTCGTTTCCATGCCGTACGAGAACTGTCGTAATTGCAGTTTTGTATTTATTTCTCATTGTCCTAGTTACATAGTGCATGATTCACCATTCACTAATATCTAATCCCCAATCACAATTCACTGTCTCCTCCCTATTCCATTTTGTTTTTGGGTATGATATACTAAATCCGCTGTCAAAATGATGTGACAGTCAAATTTCACACGCTTCCGGATTTGTCCTGCGTGCCCATATGATGGGTGAGGGACAAGCCAGAAGGAGGCGGAGGACTAAAACGCAAAGGAGTTATAAAATGTCCCCTGTTGTCACAATGAAAGCCCTCTTAGAGAGCGGCGTCCACTTTGGGCACCGTACCAATAAGTGGAACCCCAAGATGCGTTCGTACATTTTCACCGAACGCAACGGTATCCATATCATCGACCTTCAGCAAACTGCTGAACTGCTGGATGAAGCCTATAATTTCATCCGCGATCGCGTGACTGAAGGCGGAATGGTGCTGTTTGTTGGCACCAAGCGCCAGGCGCAGGATGCGATCAGAGAAGAGGCTGAACGCTGCGGCATGCCCTACGTCAATGAACGCTGGCTGGGCGGTACAATCACCAACTGGTTCACCATCCAGAAGCGGATCTTTGAGCTTGAACGGCTTGAACGGATGCGCGACAGCGGTGAGCTGGATCTGCTGACTAAAAAAGAAGGTCTGATGATCGAGCGAGATATCGAACGGCTTGTGCATCGCCTGAGCGGTATCCGCAAGATGAGCCGGCTGCCTGATATCCTGTTTGTTGTCGATGTTCAGCGGGAAGATACCGCCATTCACGAGGCGAATTTGAAAGAAATACCTGTGGTCGCCATGGTGGATACCAACTGTGATCCCAAGAATATTGATTATGTGATCCCTTCGAATGATGATGCGATCCGTGCGATCAAATTGCTGGTCGGAAAGATGGCAGATGCTGTGATGGAAGGCAAGACCATCCGCGGCAAAGAGATTGAAGATGAGAAAATGCTGGCTGAATCCAAGCCTGCCGAGGTCGCTCGCTTTATTGAAGATGATGATGAACTGGAGGATGAAGTCCTCCTGGGTGAGTCTACTCTGAAACACCTGGGCTCCTCTCGCAAAGAAGCCCTCGATGAAGAAAGTGAAGCTGATGAAGAATCGGCTGAAGAAGTTGTCGAGGATGAACTGGACGAAGAACCGGCCGCAAAAGTAGACACACAAGAAACTGAAGAGGACGAAGATCAGGCAGAAGAACCAGCAGAAGAAGAAACCGACGATGATGCTGAGGAACCTGAAGCTGAGGAACCGGTAGAAGAAGAATCTGCAGAAGATGACAAAGATGAAAGCGAAGAAGAAGCAGAGGAAGCATAAAGCGGTCCTCTTTTACAGCCTTAAGATTAGATAGGAAAGCAAATAAAGATGGAAATTACTACTGAGATGATCAAAGAACTGCGGGAGGCCACCGGATGCGGCATTCTCGATTGCCGGGCAGCGCTTCGTGATGCCGACGGTGATTTTGATAAAGCCAGCGATATCCTGCGTGAGAAAGGCCTGGCCAAGGCCGCAAAACGAGCCGGGCGTGAAGCCTCTGAAGGCGTGATCGAAGTCTATACCCATGGAGAAGGCCGCATGGCCGTGATGGTTGAAGTCAACTGTGAGACTGACTTTGTGGGCCGCTCACCAGACTTTCTCAATCTCTCCCACGAAATTGCACTGCAAATTGCAGCAGCGAACCCTCTGTATGTAAGCGAGGAAGAAATACCCCAGGCTGTTCTGGATCACGAGAGCCAGATCGCTGCTGCCCGTTCCAAGGAAGAGGGCAAGCCAGACAATATCATCCCCAAGATCGTCGAAGGTTACCTCAAGAAGTACAAAGAGGAAACGGTCTTGATGAACCAGCCCTATGTCCGTGACGGCAGTTTGACGGTGAATGATCTAATCAATGAGCAGGTCAGTAAACTTGGAGAGAAGATTGTCGTCCGCCGGTTCGTCCGGTGGGAACTCGGCGCTGATTCTGGCGTTGAGGAAGACGAAGAAGAAGGATAACATGAACAAAGGCCAGCCGCAAGGTTGGCCTTTGTTTTAGCAGTTTGATCACAGAAAAAGGCTGGTTTACCACAGGAAAAAGAGGTTGATTTGTTGAAGTACAAGCGCATATTACTGAAATTGAGCGGCGAATCCTTGGGCGGTGATGACGGTACCGGCATTGACCCGGCTAAAGCTACCCATGTAGCTGAGCGTGTCAAAGAAGTCCACGAGATGGGTGTGGATGTGGCTATTGTGATCGGTGCTGGCAACCTGTGGCGCGGCCGGCGCGGTAAACACGCCGGTATGGACCGGGCAACAGCAGACTATATGGGCATGCTGGCCACGGTGATGAATGCCCTGGCATTGATGGATGCGTTTGAAAGGATCGAAGTTATGACCCGGGTCCAATCTGCGATTGAGATGCGCTCAGTTGCTGAGCCGTATATCCGCCGGCGGGCAATCCGCCATCTAGAAAAGGGGCGTGTGGTCATCTTTGGCGGCGGCACCGGCAACCCCTATTTTTCGACGGATACTGCGGCAGCACTGCGGGCAATGGAGATTGATGCCGATGTGCTCATCAAGGCAACCAAGGTGGATGGGGTTTATGATAAAGATCCCAACCAATATTCTGATGCAGAAAAGTTTGACCATTTGACTTATATTGATACGCTCAACCGCCGTCTGGAAGTGATGGACAGTACTGCAGTCTCTCTGTGTATGGAAAACAAACTTCCGATCCTTGTTTTGAACCTGTGGGACGAAAGTGCCCTGCCCAGCGCACTGCGTGGCGAGGCGGTTGGGACGCTGGTCACCGAGGGATAGAGCTTGCCGCGATTTGATTAATTGTAACTGCTCAGTTTGCCCTGTAAAATAACGGTTGGGGGTGTGGTGTGGCGGCTTCGCCGCCACACCACACCCCCCATTTCCTCATCAGCAGAGTAGGTACGATTAATTCAACTGATTGGCAGTCGATTAAATTGACTTGAACTGGGATCGCTTTCCCAGATCACGCCTCGGGCAGGGGTTGACCTTGACCGATGTGGGGATATCGAATAGAATTTAACGCCTGAAACAAAGCCCTCGTAGCTTAATGGATAGAGCAACTGCTTGCGGAGCAGTAGGTTGTGCGTTCGAATCGCACCGAGGGTATTGATTATAAAATTGGGGGGTTTGATTGATAACTCATTGTCATCTGGAACTGGGTATTTGGAATCAGGTTTATTTATTTAAGTAGAATTTAAATTTATTTAGTTATTAGTTGATCAACTTGCTTTACAGGTGGCTCTCATATTTCTGAATTGGCTGACAGGACCATAATGATAACCGGGTAGAATCGTGGTGCCATGAAATCTGCCAAAATGGAAAAATTAACAAAAACACCGTTCTTTGTACCGCTGGTCTTACTGGTGGTCTGTGTACTTGCGTACGGCTTATTGGCCCCCACCCTGGGGCTTTACTGGGATGATTGGCCTTATGCGCTTTCCTATCACCGGTTCGGTCCGGCCGGGTATCCAGCTTTCGTGGCCTCTGACCGCCCCTATTCAGCCTGGATCTTCATGGGTCTGACCTGGCTGCTGGGTGAAAATCCACTGGGATATCATATCACCGGTATTGTGTTGTATTGGTTATGTGCGGTCTTGTTTTGGAAGCTTTTTAGACTTGTCTGGCCAACAAGGCATAACGAAGCCCTATGGGCCGGGCTGTTATTTGCCGTCTATCCTGGTTTTTTAGGCCAGCCAAAAACGATCATTTACAACCATCACTTTATCACCATGGCGCTGTACTTGTTTTCACTGGTTGGCAACGTTAATGCTGTAAAGCATTCTAAAGGTTGGCCCTGGCATATCCCGGCAGTGCTGGCGATGGTCATCAGTCAGTTTTCAATCGAATATTATTTGGGGTGGGAGATTATTCGTCCTACCCTGGTTTGGATTGTGCTGTCGGCCCAGGCAGGGTCAGACCTGGTCAATAGAATACGTGCTGTATTAAAACACTTATGGCCCTATTGGCTGGGAACCATGGCATTTATTGTATGGCGTTTTTTCATCTTCAAATTTCCGACCTATCAACCAGTCGTTAGTGATGAAGGGGTGAATATCAACCTGCGCTGGTTGGTACATATTCTCTCACAAATATTTGATGCTGTAGTATTGGCCTGGGGACGCTCCCTGCCTTTTTTATCGGCGCAGGATTACAGCGAGCCTTTTTGGCTAGCCTTCCTGGTATTAACGATCTTTTCCGCAGGTTTAGTTTTCTTTTTGCTGATTTATTATCACCGCAATAATGAAGATCGATTTGACAATCGAACTGACCTTGGGGATCGCTTCGCATTTTCGGCATTGATAACAGCCCTTTTGGGTATCTTTGCTGCCGGGTGGCCTTTCTGGTTGGTGGACCTGGAACTCAGTATTACAAGCCGGTTTCGCAGCCGCTTCACGCTGGCATTCATTCCCTGGGCAGTACTGCTTTTTGTGGTAATTTTACATGCAGTTTTCAGCCATAAACGCATTTGGCTGAAACAGGTTGTACTGGCATTCACAGCTCTGGTTGTGGGCGGGTCAGTGGGATGGCATTTTTGGAATGCAAATTATTACCGTAATGATTGGATTGAGGTCCAGCGATATTTTCAGCAATTGGTGACCCGGGCTCCCGGGATCAAACCAGGAACGACACTGGTCGTGAATGATATGCGCTCTATCACGCTTTACCAGGATGATTCACTGGCATCCATCCTCAACTGGACTTATGATCCAGAGAACCGCACGACGGATCTGGACTATATGATGTTTTACCTCAGCGTACGGCTGGGTAACGATCTATCAGCTTTAAAACCAGGGCTGCCCATTGAAAAACCCTTCCGCTCGATGCACTTCTCGGGGTCCACAGACCAAATTTTGGTGGTGCATTATGATCCGCCTGGCTGCCTGCGGGTCATTGACGGCAGCCGACCGGATTTCGTGCCGTTGACCCTGCCCGATAAACTGGTGCCTGCTGTACCGCTTTCAGATATCAGCCTGATTAATACCGATCCGGTTTTTCCTGCTGCACCACCGGCTGCTTTCTTTGATCTCTCTGAACCAACTTCGTGGTGTTTGTATTATCAAGCGGCAGAACTGGCAGCACAGCGAGGAGATTGGGGGCAGGTGGCTGAGATCGGCGTTATCGCTTATACCAGGGATGACCTGCCGAATGAGCTGACTGAGCATTTTGTTTTTATTGAAGGCTATCTCCGCACTGGCCGGTTCGAGGATGCGCTGGTATTAAGTCAACCACTGTTTGAAACTGGTGATATGGGCATTAACAACCTGTTGTGTACTTTGTGGGGTGAAGCCGCGCAGGAGTCTGATGATTCCGGATTTAACCTCGATGATGTATTAACTCAATTCTGTGAGCCATCATGAGGCTTATTGAATACAACATTATGATCAAGCGTGGGGGTTATCAAAATAGGATATTCGCTCATTTTTAATTAGATTTAGTCACAAGTTGATATCCATGGTTGACCCTACTATTTTTAGATAATGAGATCCAATCATAAATATTCGGATAATACGATAATAATGATTATAATTATCATAAATACTAAATATTTAATTTATTGAAAGTGTATATGATGTTTAAAAAATTTAATCTCTCAAAAAAATCAGCCATCTGGCTTACATCAATCCTGGCTATAAAAATATTGGTCGGGTTCGTGGTGGTTTCATTTTCTATCAACAGGCTGCCGGTATTTGCCCAAGAGACAGGGGACTTCCCTGAAATTGCGTTTATTGAAACAGCATCCGGGCTTGACCGACCGGTTCAGATCACCCATGCTGGTGATGACAGCGGACGCTTATTTATCGTTGAACAACCTGGCAGAATCCACATTTTAGAAGGGGGCAGCCTGCTTTCGACGCCTTTCTTGGACATTCAAGACAGGGTGCTTTCACCAGCAATAGGTGGTGGGAATGAAGAGGGTTTGCTCAGTGTAGCTTTCCCGGACGATTTCTATGACCGGGGGTATTTCTTTGTCTATTACACCACTCGGGATGGTGATAACCGGGTTGCTCGGTTTTCTGTTGGTAATGAGATGAACCTGGCTGACCCTGATTCGGAGCTCTTGGTCATCCATCTTTCGCACCCGACTTATTCAAACCATAATGGCGGGCAGATGGCATTTGGGCCAGACGGCTTTCTGTATATTGGCACGGGTGACGGCGGAGGCGGGGGCGATCCCCTTAGGAATGGGCAGAACCCAGACTCGTTGAATGGCAAGATCTTGCGAATTGATGTCAGCACGATGGTACCTGTATCGATCAATGGTGACCATGAATATTATATGCCGCTTATTTGCGGCAATGGGGATCCGATGGTTGGTTTCTATCGCATTCCTGAAGATAATCCTTTTATCGACAACGAAGACTATCGTCCTGAAATTTGGGCACTTGGTATGCGCAATCCATGGCGTTTTTCCTTTGATCGGGAAACCAGTGACCTGTATATTGCCGATGTCGGGCAAAACCGCTGGGAAGAGATCAATTTTCAGCCAGCAGTCAGCCCCGGTGGAGAAAATTACGGCTGGAACTTCATGGAAGGCGAAGAATGCTACCCGTCTGGATCTTGCGATACCACTGGGCTGACTATGCCCGTCCATATTTACCCGATTTTTTCATCTTCTAATTGTTCGGTCACAGGTGGTTATGTTTACCGTGGTGAAGCTATTCAAGGTCTTCAGGGCATCTATGTCTTTGGTGATTTCTGCAGCGGCAGAGTTTGGGGATTAGAAAATACTACCGAGACGTGGGCGCATGGTTTACTTTCCAGCACGGGTTATCGCATCAGTGCTTTTGGCGAAGATCAGGCTGGTGAGCTTTACCTGGCTGACCTTTCTGGCGGCGTGATTTATCAATTAGTCCAGCCGTAATTCGATTTTAATTCCCTGGTCAAAAATTAAACAGATGAACACCAAAACCACAAATGAATTTTATGACAGGAATATGATAATTAGTCATTAGTTAATCTTAGCCAACCAATGTATATCATGCTGGACGCCAAGAAATTCCCCTGTACTAAAACAAGTCGATTACTGGTAAAATCACACACTTATAATTAAATTAATTGTCCTGCTGCAAAATCAGATAGTATGTACCATATTCTTAGTCCAACTACAGGAAATCATGTACAAGAGAACTTATTATATTGAAGGCATGCATTGCCCAGCCTGTGAAGCTTTTATCGAACGGTCTTTATTTGCTTTAAAAGATATTGAGCGTGTAAAGGTATCTTTGGCAGATTCGAGCCTTGTTATTCATGCTGTTTCTTCTAAGGCTCTCCCATCCTTGAGTAAACTGAATCAAATGTTTAATCAGGATGGGTATATTTTTTCTGATCGGCCTTTAAAAAATCACCCGCACACTAAGAAAACCCTGGCAGCGATAGGCTTATTTTTATTAATCGTTTTGCTTTTCTTTATTCTTGAACGATCACCGCTGCTTTCATTTTTATATATTGAATCATCATCAAACCTATTGGCTTTTACACTCTTTGGTATTGCCGCTGGTTTTTCCAGTTGTGCTGCTCTGGTAGGCAGCCTGCTTTTAGCTGTTCAAGATGGATGGGTGGATCACCAAAACTCCCTAGTCAGTGAAAGAATCAAACCACTGTTTCTTTTTAATGGTGCCAGGCTGATTACCTTTGCAGTTTTTGGGGGATTACTGGGTGCTTTGGGCAGTGTATTTCAATTTTCATTGCAGGCTTCGGCTGTTCTAACAGTTCTTATATCCATATTGATATTTATCATCGGTATGCAGATGCTTGGCGTGAAGATTTTTCAAAAATTATCTTTGAATTTGACGGGGCATTGGGTCAGCAAAATAACAAATCGGCCGGGTCTGCATCAAAAAATGATGCCGGCACTTTTTGGCATGGTCACATTTTTTGTGCCCTGTGGTTTTACATTGATTGCCCAATCTCAGGCTTTGCAGTCAGGTAATTTATTTGATGGCCTGGCAATCCTTCTGTCATTTGCGTTAGGAACCTTACCTGTACTGGTCATGATCAGCCTGACCAGTGTCAAGTTTCATAAGAATCCTAAATTCGCATCTACGTTCAGGCTGCTTTCAGGGTTATTGATTGTCTTCTTTTCGATTTATACAATCAGCTCACAGGTCAGAATTATTGAGCCATCTACCTTGTGGCGAAACACAGCCAATCAGGCACAGTCACCAACAGACCCGATCGATGATGTAGCGATCAACCAGGGCTCTGAATATCAGCTGATGCAAATGGAAGCCAGGGGTTTTGAGTATGTCCCTGATCTGATCACAATCAAAGCCGGCATGCCAACGCGTTTTGAAATCACCAGGAATGATGCCATCGGGTGTGCAAATGCAGTTTATGCCAGGGGAATTTACCCTGATGTGATTTTCCTCAACCCTGGATTAAACGTTGTTGAGTTTATTGCACCAGAGCCTGGCACCTACCAGATTTCCTGTTCTATGTGGATGGTGAACCCCATCACTGTTGTTGTAGAGTAAATAAATTTTGGGCAAATAAAAACAGTCCAAGATGATATCAGGAATTTAATAAAAGGATTAATGGGGTGAAAAAATCCTTGACACTACTCGTGTTCTTATTGCTTGTTTCTTGCACAAGAATTGGACCAGGGTCATCACTGGTTGAAACTCCCAACGCCGGGTTATCCCAGGCTGATATAGTTTTTGAGCACTTCATTGGTCACCAGATGAACCGTATTACGGCGATCTATTATGGTGAAAACGCTGAGTGGATTGGATCGGTGCGTTCTGGGCGGCTTGTAGATGCCCAGCTGACCGTGCTATCCCAGGCATTATATGCCTATGGTAAGCTTGACCCTCAGTTGGATCTTGTGCTTAGGGAAGTATTGGATGACCGTGCCCGGGGGATTCAATGCCCCTTAAACCAGGGCGCACTTGGGTTGTAATCGTTGGGTTAAACTCAAAAGTATCTAAACCTGAAGAAGATTTCTGGCGAATAGATTTTTTCATACCTTAATTTAATCCTTCTTTCATATGGGTTTAACCTTGCTGTGTTAAACTCGCCCTATGGCTAAAATAAAAACCCTTCATCTTATTTTTGTCTTGTTATTTTTAAGCGCTTGCAGGTTCTTAACGTACTCCATTTCAGATTTTCTCCCAGAACCAGAACAAACCCCAGAAAGCCAGGCAGAGGTTCCAATTACGCCTGAGGTTGACCTCCAACCTGGGATCAACCCGCTGACAGGTCTGCCTCCATCTGACCCGGCACTTATGGACCGAAAACCCGTGATGATCAAAGTTGCCAACTGGCCCCGAAGTGGACGCCCACATTCAGGCTGACTCAGGCTGATATCGTCTTTGAACACTATATCGGGTTTGAGATGAACCGCTTCCTGGCGATTTACTACGGTGATAACTCAGAAAAAGTCGGCCCGCTTCGCTCAGGCAGGTTGGTGGATGCCCAACTGGCAACGCTTTATCAGGGACTGTTTGCTTATGGTAATGCAGATCCGAAGGTCGAAAAAGTCCTGCTGGCGGATTTGGGTGAGTGTGCTCTGGCATGGAAACGGGTGCCGTGTCCGCCGGTTTGCGGTAAAACCAGGGATACTGTATCAGGTATGTTTGTGGATTCTGGGGGGGTGACAGAATTTGCCATCAGCAAAGGCGTAGATAATACTGCTCCTGACCTGAATTCAATGGTGTTCATCCAGAAACCCCCTGACGGTGATTCAAAAGGGAATATGGTACACATAGAATATGCCATCGACAGCATCATGGAATGGCATTATCTTCCCAGCAGCGAACGTTACCAACTATGGTCAGACACGATTTATAAACAGGCGACGACTACACCGATGATAGATCGAAATAATGGCCAGGAAATCATCTTTGAAAACCTGGTTGTGATGTACGCTGAGTATGTTGAGTATGCGCCCATGTTGCATGATATCTTTATCCAGAATATTGTTGATCCACAGCCGGCTTTTTTGTTTCGGGATGGGGTGATGGTTAATGCGACCTGGCGTGTGGATGAACCTGATCGGCCGATTGTCTTTGAAACTCTTGAAGGTGAATCTTTAGCTTTCAAACCTGGCCGCACCTGGTTTGTGATCGTCGGTTTAAGCTCAGAAATGAAGGAAATTCAAGACGGTTCCTGGTGGGTCAATTTTGAGTTACCATAGAGAGGGTGAATTGCGAATTGAGAAATGTGAATAGTGAATAGTGAATGAGAAGAGATTGAGTAGTTTAAATAAGAAACAATCAATGCCAGTTATTTCACAATACCTTGACTTGATGGATGCGCAGCGTGAGCAGGTTTTCAGTCTAATTGCGGATATCTCTCATAATGCGCTGTGGAAGCGGCCAGAATCTACGGAATGGTGTATTGGCGAGATTCTACATCACAATATCTTGCTGTTAGAAAGTATTTTTCCTATCGTAAGATTTTCATGGCGATTTTTTAGATGGACTGGAAAATTGCTTAAATCAAGGCGTTATCGCACCACGATAAAGGATCCGTACTGCAAGAAAAATTTTCCTCATTGGGTGGGTTTCCTGTGGAAGCCAAATTACACACCAGAACAATCTGTATCACTTGAGAGGTTGATTACAGAAACACGGCTTGTCCACCAGGAAATCCGGTCTTTTTATGAAGAAAAAGAGGAAGCCATGTTGGGGAATGTGTTTGTCTTTGATCCCTTATTTGGCTTTCTGAATCTGATCGTGACTCTGCGAATTGGTATCTACCATGATCAACTGCATTATGAAGATGTGGTTAAAATAGTGAGTGGTGAGTGGTCAAGAAATTGAAAACTATTGTTTTATGAAATATGTTGGTTGGAGTGATTGTTTCTTTATTTATTTATAAGTAACTATAAAAAACCACCAGGTAATATCCAAGCATCGCTGCCCAGATCCAGCTGTCGATGCGATCCAGCATCCCGCCATGACCGGGGATCAAATTTCCCGTATCCTTAACGTTTGCAGTCCTTTTAAACAGGCTGATCAAGAGATCCCCGATTGGTGTCAAGATTGACAGCAGCAGTCCCATCACAGCGCCTTGCCAGAGTGGGGTTTGCAAAGGCAGCCAGTCAATACTGCGCCAAAGTAAAATCAGCAGCATACCACTGAGCGTTCCTGTCAGCACGCCGCCAGCAAAGCCTGCCCAGGTTTTGCCAGGGCTGAGACGCGGTGCCATTTTCTTTTTCCCCAACCAGCGGCCGATAAAATAAGCCCCACAATCAGCCAGCCATACAACAGGCAGTGCTGTCAGCATCCAACCTGTGGCATCGGGTAGATTGCGGAAGGGGATGAAAAAGCTGCCAACCCAGCCAATATAGAGGATGCCCATTAAGTTAATCGCAAAATTTACCGCCGCATTGGATCTGCCGCTTTCGTGCTGCACCAAGGCGACTATGCTGGTTAACAATATCAGCAATGAAATTAATATTTCAAGATAAAAATTGTCTAAAAACCAGCGTTGGAGGATGATCAGAAGGATGCCAATCAGCAGTAAATTAGGAGAAGGCTTGTAGCCGATCTTTTTGAATAAAGTGCTGAATTCAAACCCTGAAATAAGCAGGATTGCCGTTATAAAAAGGTTAAAAGGCCAGCCGCCTAACCAGATCATAACCAATACGAGGGGAATAAAAATCAGAACTGCCTTAACGCGGGTGGCTAACATCAGTGAATCTTCTCGGGAATTATGACTCATTCAGGCCGCCATACCGGCGGTCCCGGCTGGCATAAACTTCAATGGCTTTCTTTAATTCTTCCTCATTGAAGTCCGGCCAATACACAGGGGGAAAGTACCATTCTGAATAAACGGTTTGCCAGGTCAGAAAATTGCTGGTGCGTTGTTCACCTGATGTCCGGATGACAAGGTCAGGGTCGGGTAAGCCTTCTGTGAACATATACTGGCTGACCAATTCTTCATTCACAGTTTCAGGGTCAAGGCCATCTTGTATAATATTGCGGATGGCATGGATGATTTCATCCCGTCCGCCGTAGTTAAAAGCCAGTACGATGGTGATCCGCTGATTATCTTTGGTCAGTTCAATGGCCTTGCGCACCTTCTTCTGCAAAGTTTTTGAAAGACCATCTAAATGGCCAATATGCAACAACCTGGCGCCTTCCTGGTTTAATTCTTCCATCTCACGGTCGATGACATCAGAGAGGATGCGCATCAAACCGCTGATTTCTGCCCGAGGCCGAGACCAGTTTTCCGTTGAAAAGGCATAAAAAGACAGGTATTGGATGCCAAGTTTGGCACTGGCCCGGATGATTGTTCGCAGGTTTTCCGTCCCGGCTTTGTGCCCGGCCACACGTCCCAGCCCACGTTCCAGTGCCCAACGTCCGTTGCCGTCCATGATGATGGCTACATGGCGGGGGATGTTTATTTGGGGGTTTATTTGTTCGTCAGATTTCATTCAGTTTAGACTTCCAAGATCTCTTTTTCTTTACGCTCACCGACTTCATCAACTTTATTATTCATTTTGTCGGTCAGATCCTGTAATTCCTTTTCACCACGTTCCTGTTCGTCTTCTGAAATTAATCCTTCTTTTTCAAATTCTCGAATATTCCGGATCAGATCGCGGCGTACATTGCGAATGCTGACCTTGGTTTCCTCCATCCGGTTATTGACCATCTTGACCAATTCCTTGCGCCTTTCTTCTGTCAGCTGGGGCAAGGTGAGGCGAATGACTTTGCCGTCACTGTTAGGTGTCAGGCCGATATCTGATGAAAGGATGGCACGCTCAATGTCTTTTAGCGTGGCAGGGTCAAAGGGGCGGATTAGCAACTGGCGTGGTTCAGGCACACTGACAGATGCCAGCTGGATCATTGGCGTATTGGTGCCGTAATAATTCACAGGGAGGCGTTCCACCAAGGCAGGTGAAGCACGGCCTGTGCGGATCGCAGAAAGATCTTCTTCAAGCATGTTGATGGCAGATTGCATTCTTTCGAGGGCTTCACGCAAAGTATCTTTGATCATAATCTTCCTCCTTGGTCAATGACAGAAACCTTATTAAGGATACATCAGTTTAATCGTAACGTCCATTTAATACAATTATAGTAATTGCTCACGTCTCATAATAATCACTATTCTCTCATAAGCTGAGTAATTACAAATTATAATCGTAATTGTATGCGATATTTTGGGTGGAATTTGATGTTCCCTGGATAATAAAGACGCGATTATTCAGAACACGATTTACAATATCGGTGTATCAGCAATGCAATCAGGTAACAAATACCTGAGAGCAAGATGATCGTTGCCCCTGAGGTCAGGTTAAAAAAGAAAGACAGCAGCAGCCCGCCGGTGGCGAACACCATGCTCAACCCGGTTGCCAGCCACATGATCTTTCCCATGTGGTTTAGGAACATTGAACCAATGGCAGCTGGAACAGTCAAAAGGGCGATGATCATGATCAGGCCGACCACCCGCATCAACATAACCACGGCCAGGCCGATCATCGTTATCAGTACCAGGTATAGCAAATCGACAGGCAGGTTGCGTACTCTGGCAAAAGTCTCATCGAAGGCTGTCGCCTGTAATTCTTTATAGAAAAGGGTTGCCAGGCTGATAAATATTAAGTTCATGATCAGCATCATCCACAGGTCTGTGCGGGTCACAGCAAGGATGCTGCCAAATAAATAGCTCATCAGGTCTGCTTTATAGCCCGGAGTCATGTCAGCAAATAGGATGCCAATGGCCATACCCATCGCCCACATTACCCCAATTAAGGTGTCCGACCGTTGGTGGGTCTGGCGTTGGATATAGCCCATCAAAAATGAAGCCATCAGGCTGAATGTGACCGCGCCCAGAACCGGGTTAACACCCAGGTAAAAGGCCAACCCAACGCCACCGTAAGCTGTATGGGCAACCCCCCCAGAAATGAATACCATGCGTTTCAACACCACCAGCGTGCCTATTATACCGCTAGCAATGCTGACCAGCACACCAGCCATCAGGGCATTGCGCATAAATCCATAACTTAATAATTGGCTCATCCCTGGTCACTCTCGTGTGAAGCCAGAACTCGGTGGGGCAGGCCATGGGCGATCAAATCAACCGGGCAGCCATAGACAGTCTGAAGCATTTCGATCGTGATTTCTTTTTCTCCATGATAGTGCAATGTGCGGTTGAGGCAAGCAATTGTTTTCACGTGACTGGAGATGGCATTAAGATCGTGTGAGACGAGTAAAATCGTGATACCCTGCCGGTTGATATCATGGAGCAATTCATAAATATGTTGTCTTGCTTCTGTATCAACGCTGTTGGTCGGTTCGTCCAGGAGTAAAATGTCGGGCTCAGCAGCGATTGCCCTGGCGATATAAACTCGCTGCCGCTGCCCCCCCGAGAGCTCTCGCAGAGCCCGGTGCTTATGAGACAGCATATCCACCCAGGCTAATTTTTCTTCAACAATCCGGTCGTCCTCTTTGTTATAGGGCTTGAATAAGCGTTTGGGGCTCAAACGTCCCATCCTGACGACATCCAGAACATTGATGGGGAAATCTGAATCATAGGTATTAAATTGTGGCACGTACCCAATCTGGCTGCGGCCAAATTGGGGAGATTGCCCCATCACGCGGATGCTGCCTTTTTTTTGTGGCAGCAGCCCCAGGATCGTCTTGAGCAGCGTGGTTTTTCCGCCCCCGTTGGGGCCAATGAGCCCGATGAAATCCTTTTCCCAAACGGTCAGGTTGATATCGTACAAAACGGTTTCGTCGTTGTAACCTGCATAGAGGTGGCTGATTTCTACCAGTGGGTTTTTCTCTGTATAAGGCATTACAAGCATCCGGTCAGTCTATTTAATTAATTCGTTTGCAGCTTGTCGGTTAATAAACCGATCAAAATAGGGTACAGATGACATTCACTTTCCTCTGGCCAATAAAATGAGGATAGAGAACAGATATTATTTATAGGATAAAATGAGAACAATCTTCCCTGCATAAATTATACTGGTTTTGGGCCTCAGTTACCCAGTGCGCTGGCGAAGGCGTCCGCAATAATTTCAAGGTTTGAAAGCCATTCATATGCCAGTGGGTCTACTTTCACCACCTCACCACCGATTTCCTGGGCGATGGCCCTGGCGTTGGCTTCACTGAATTGTGGTTGAACGAAGATCACACGGATGTCTTCCTCCAAAGCCAGGTCGATTAATGAAGCCAACTCACTTGCGCTGGGGTCCGTTCCGCCAGTTTGGATTGGCAGTTGAGTCAGATCATAAGCGTCTGCGAAATATCCCCAGGCCGGGTGGTATACCATGAAATTACGCTGGGATATCCCCGATAAAATCTCTAAAATTCGGTTGTCGAGGGTTTCGATCTCTTCGATCAGGACTGCATAGTTGGCAGTGAATACAACCTCATTTTCCGGGTTGGCAGCTGCAAGTGCCTCATAAATATTCCTGGCGATGATCTTGCCATTGGCAGGAGTTAGCCAGACATGCGGGTCAAGGCCTAACTCGTCTTCATAGTCGTTTTCATCATCATCGTCATGGTCGTCATCGTCATCATGGGTATCAGGAATGGTTTCCATGATTCGTTCTATCCCCTTGGCGCTGTTGATGATTTCCATTTCGGGGTTGACTTCTTCAAACCTTGGCAGCCAGGCTTCTTCGTACTCCATCCCGATGCTGAAAAACAGGGCGGACTCGCTCAATGCGATCATCTGGTCCGGCTTGGGCTCATAGGTGTGAGCGTCGTCACCCGGGCCGACCATCACGTTGACAGCGACCAGATCCCCGGTGATTCGCTCGACAAAATAAGCCAGCGGAAGGATACTGACGGTGACCTGCAAGGGCTGGTCAGCTGCAGGCTCTGGCTCATCGCTGACTGACCGGGGGGCGCAGGCACCTGCTGCCACAGAAAGAATAAATAAAACTGTGACGAATAGGATGGTTCTTTTTTTCATATTTACTCCTTATTGAAAAACATTATCACTAACAGACTTTTTAAAAAGGATTGCGTCAGATTTTCTGGCAGGCCGGGCATAATCCATAAAGTTCTAACAAATGGTCTTTGACCTGGTATCCGGTTTGGCGCTGAACTCGCTGGACAATCGATGAAAGGTCTTCAGAACCAATGAATTCCACAGCCTGTTTGCAGGTACGGCAGACCAGATGATGGTGATGGCCCGGTGAGGCCAGGACATATCCCTGGCATTCCTCCTGGCTGTGAACCCGGCGCACCAAACCAAATTCATCCAGCAGGTCGAGTGTGCGGTAGACGGTAACCAGCCCGATCTTCTCTTTTTGGTCTATTGCACGCTGGTGGATACTTTGAGCTGAGAGGGGCATCCTTGCGTTTTCCAGGATTGACAGCACTACCTGGCGGGGCCGGGTCATGCGGAGACCTTTCTGGTTTAGTTTGTCCTGTAAATCCATCGACGATCCTTGTTGAAAAAGATTATCAATAAGGATTTTAGCGCGTGGATTATCAAATGTCAAGCGTGTAGATTGGCGAATTATTTTTTGTGAATGGTGATCATTCTCTTGATGCTGTGGCTTCGGCGTTTTATAAGATTAAATGAAAACACCCCCGGCCGGCGTATTCCAGGGGTGAAAAGAAGAATCTATAGCTCCTCGACCTGGACTCGAACCAGGAACCTAGCGGTTAACAGCCGCTCGCTCTGCCAATTGAGCTATCGAGGAAGACGAAGGTTATTATACGGATAAAGGGGGTAGGTGTCAAGCTAACTTTGGAGAGGCTGATGATCATCAGCAGCCTCTTATGTTTTTGCTGGGAGTGTAAAATGGAACCGAGTACCCTTACCAATCCCATCACTTTCTGCCCAGATCTCACCCCCATGTGCTTGAATTAATTTTTTTGTGATCGTCAAACCAATCCCGCTACCACCGGCTTCACGTGATCGAGATGGATCGACTCTGAAAAACCGTGAGAATATATGCGACAGATGTTCTTTTGGTATGCCGCTACCCGTATCACCGACAGTAATCTGGATGTATTGTTTTTCTTTACGGGCTTTGATCCACACGCGCTCCCTCTGTGGTGTGAAAGCCAGGGCATTGCTCAATAAATTGATGATTATCTGGTTCAATCGACCTGGATCTGCCAGGACGATGATGTGATTCTCACTCTGGTGATGTTCTAAAGCAACCCCCTTGATAGCAAACGCTGGCCGCATTATTTTTAATAGATCTTTGATGAGTTCATTCACATTGACAGGTTGGAAAGATAACGATATCGTCCCGCTTTCAATGGTGGTTAATTGCTGCAAGTCATCAAGCAGTCCTTCCAGGCGAAGAGTTTGCCGGTGAATACTTTCAAAGGTCTTCTGGTCAGCCCCTAAGATGCCATCAGCCAGACCTTCCATTGAGCCTTTGATAACAGTGAGAGGCGTCCGAAGTTCGTGGGCAACATCAGCAATTAATTGTTGCCGCATTTGCTCGGTTTCTTTTAATTGTTTTCCCATCCGGTTAAAACGATCAGCCAGGTAGGAAATCTCATCTCGAGAGGTGTCCTCTTGTGTGTTTCTCAGGGGTAACTGTACATCAAAATCACCACCAGCAATCCGATCGGCTGCATCACTCATTTGCTGAAGGGGTTTTACGAAAAGACGGCTCATCATTAGGCTGATCACAGCAGCTACCAGCAAGGCAATCGCGCTTGCTTCAAGGATCGATTGCCAGATGATTTGGTTGAAGATCCGGAACAGACTGGTGTAAAGCCTGGAGCCTTCCATCATCCTGCCGTGTTGAGATCCCATCATATTGCCTCGTTCGATTCCATATTCTGAAAACAGGGTCGCCATGGCTGAGGAGCGCCCCTCGAAAGCAAAAGGGATCGAGACCTGGATCACCAGGCTTAATACAATCAGGCCGATCAGGATCACGAAAAAATAGGAGAGGAAGAATTTCCAGTAGAGCTTTGATCGAATCAAACGTCTCATATTAAACGCTCATCATCGAAGCGGTAGCCAACGCCCCAAATAGTGGTGATATATCGTTCTCCTATTTTCTTGCGGATATGGCTGATGTGCACGTCTACCACGCGGGTATCTCCGAAATAATTCTCATTCCACACTTCCGCTAATAATTGATCTCGGCTTAGTACTTGTCCGGCAGAATTCATCAGCCGTCTTAATAACTCAAATTCCATGGTGGTTAGATCCAATAGTTCATCATGTAACCATACCTGGCGGCTGCCCGCATCTAGACGGATGTGTTTAAATTGCATGATTTGATTTGGATTAACTTTTTCAGAAGAGCTTAAACGCCTGACGGCAGCATTGACCCGGGCAACCATTTCGCGAGGTGAAAAGGGCTTTGTTACGTAATCATCAGCGCCCATATTTAATCCAACAATCTTATCAACTTCTTCGGTTTTTGCAGTCATCATGATGATATAGACATCGGATTCACGTCTGAGCGCAGAGAGCACTTCTAAGCCACTTAATGTTGGCAGCATAATATCTAACAGAATTAAATCTGGCTTGAAGGCTCTGGCTGATTTTATCGCAGCAGTCCCATCTCCTGATTGGAATACTTTATATCCTTCCCTTTCAAGATAGGCTGAAACCAAATTCCGGATGTCTTCCTCATCATCAACGATCAGTATTCTTTTTCCCATTTTTTAGATTCTCAAATCATGAATTTTCGTAACTACTCAGGTTGCACTACAACTAAAAGGTCGGGGGTATTGTGTGGCGGCGGAGCCGCCACACAATACCCCCTATTTCTCCATTAGCTGAGTAGTAACGAATTTTCATTATTGTACCTAATTAGGTCTGATAATTGGCTCATAAATCAACTATAAATTTCTGATGCATTGTGATAATAAATGAATAACTTAAAAAACTGCAACCTCTCAGCATAATTGAGGTTGCAGTGTAAAAATTAATAAATGAAAGTTTTTTAGAGAATCACCTTTGGCAAGCGCCAAAACCTCTTTCTTTTTGATTTTGAGTTTCTGAGTTGAAACGTTGTTCAAATATTCGAAACATTCTTCCCTGTCCTGAAAATGGTAAGGAATCCCAAATTCCTTTATTGCTTTGGCGTTCCTGCCAAACTTGTTCTCTAATGGTATTATGTAATTCGTAAAAACTATCACTTGACATTCCAGCATTGCTCGCAATTTCGAACAGAGATAACCTATCCAAGATCATTTTTCTTATCTCATCTATTGCTAGATCCGTTTGGGTGGCAATTGCTTCAATTAATGGGTTCATCATTGGTGAAAACCGGTTCTCATCCTCCCATGCGTAACATGGTCTTGTGATATCGATATTTTGACAATGACCTATAGGGCGTGATTCCCATTCGTCATTAGGTTGATCAAAAGGAATATCTTGTTGTGTAAAAGCGGCTTTTACAGTTTCTGGGTTTAGGAATGTGAGTGTAAACACGATTAAAGCGGTCAGAATAAAAAGGAATCTTTTTGTCATTTTTCACCTCTAAAGTTTAGAAATTTTATTTTAATTAAATTTTACGTGGAAATTGTAAAGAAGATGTGAAGAATGCTCAAAGAATTACTTAAGAATTTTTTATTGTTGGTTGATTTTTTTGGTTGGGTTTGAAATCAGCTGGATCTGAGAAAATATTTCGATGGTATTTCTAAAGATTTAATCAATTGCGATCAGTTTAATTAATTATGAAATATTTTAAATCCAATATCATTCCGATGAGTTGACATCTTCAATAATTATCTTAGCCAAAGTTTGTAAAGTCTTTTTTTGGTCATCATTCATATCTGGGTCTACAGCCTGCCAATATAGATCTAACAGGTCAACCATACTGAAAGTTTCTTCCATTTGCTCTTTGGATATTCTGGCCCGCACCTGCATTTGCGGCCTTTTCACAAGATGAAATTCAAAAGCATTGGCAGCATGATCACGTAAAGAATTTTCCTGGATGAGTGATTCCCATTCCCGTTTATAGTTAATTGTCAATCTGACGATCGCACCGTCCAGTTCTTCTTGTGGGGGCATGGCTGCTAATAATATTTGATTGATCTTATCTTCAGATTCGAGCTTTACATGAATATCTTTGAAAGGGCGGATATTTTTAAGCTCTATCCAATTTACTTTGGTAGCTCCTTTTACAACATCAGCAATGATAAAAAATTTACGATCCTGAACCTCACCAAAATCAATACGTTCGATGGATCCGGGGTAAATAACCGGGGGATGATTTCCTTCGTTAATATTTTGCGGTTTGTGGATGTGGCCTAAAGCAACATAATCTAACCGCGCATCCTTGACTAAGGCAGGCGGCAGGACAAGGTCTTTTCCCAACATGACCATTCGCTCTGTACCGTACATTGCACCTTCAACTGAGGCATGTGCAGTCAGGATCGTGGGTAATTCAGGGTCAGCATTCTCGAGCCAATAATCGATTAACTCACTCACATGATGAGAAAGCTTTTCGTAGATTTTCTCAGGGTTAGAATTTTCCAGTTCTAATTTTGCCACCATGCCAGACCGAGAAATCCACGGCAGTGCTAAAATCTGCACTGGCAATCCTGCCAGATCTGAGGGTGACAAAAATTGTGGGGCATTCAATACGCAGACACCAGGCACTTCCAGTGTGTCAAATTCCTGGATGGCGTGTGCACGACCAGTGGCAGGAGAAATATCATGATTGCCTGTAAGCAGTAAAGTGATGATCCCAGCACGCGATAGCTGCATGATCCGCCTTCCCCATTCCCTCTGGAAAGTTGGTGCAGGAGAACGGTCTTTATAGGCGTCGCCAGCAAAAATGACCAGGTCAACTTTCTCAGAAATGGCTGTGTGGATGATTTCATCCAATGACCTGAGATAATCCATCACACGCACAGGCAGCCCGGTTTCAGAGTCATGCCGGCCGTAATTGGCCATATCGATGTGTGCATCTGCAAAGTGAAGAACTTTTACCATACTGATTTTTCCATCTCAGTACCTTTGGTAAGATATGTTTGGGTTAGTAATGATGATCTTATACCCTGAAATCTTAAAGAAAAAAATAATAAAATTAGATAATCATCTTGGCTGAGCGCTGTTGGGGCTGCTTGTGGTTGGCTTTTCAGCTTTATCTTTTTCCTTGGCAAGTTTACGTTCTAGGCGTTTTTCATCCAATATTGCTAATCTGCGAGCCTGAATCCCAGTATTGATCAAAAAGTAAAGCGCCATTAATATGGCCAATAAACTGACAATCAGCGTATATAAACTTGTCATCCCAACCAGGGGGAGATTGAAGAAAACATCCCCGATAAGGAAAATGGCAGTGTTGGCCAAAATTGCCAGCAGACGGATTTCGGTAGGCCCGATTTTTGCACTTGTAATTTCAAAAACCCCTGTCACATAAGTGATCAGGTAAACCATAATTGAAACCAACAGGTAAGCAATCGCACCCATACTGGCAATTGCCAAATCGACATAAGGTGAAAGACCCAGCCCAATGAAGATCAGTACCGCACTGATGGCATCAACCCAATGATCAATTAAGAACCCGTATCGAGGCCTTTCAATATGGCGATATCTGGCCAGTGTTCCATCCAGGCTGTCACCAAACCAATTGAGGATGAATCCAAGACTTGCCAGCCACAAAAAATTTGGGCTGTAGTTAGTGAGGATATAACTTACAAAAATCAGGATAGATGCAAATATGCCCAAGCCTGTTAATGTATCTGGTGTGACCCATTTAGGCATATGTGCTGCCAGCCAATGCAAGGCTGGCCTTTCCAGAAATCCGAGAAGGATGTCATTCTCTCTTTGATGATTTTCAACTTTTGTCATATTAACCTTTCTTATTGAATTAAATCCCTAGAAATTGAGGCCAGACCGGGTAGAACATCGCCCATTGATCTGAATATGTTTTTATTAATGATTCCGCTTCTTCCAGCACACGGTTGGCATTAGAAAGGATCTCTTTTTCGAGATCATTATTTGACTTCATCCATATTGGATCTGAACTTTCAAGCCGGTATCTACCTGATGGTTGAGATGTGGATGCCAGTACGAATACTGGGGCGTTTGCTTCCTTTGCCATTCGTACATGGACAACTGGTAAATTAGCTTGATGTCCAAAAAAAGTCGGCACATATTTTTCAAGATGTTCACTACTGAGCGGCCGATCAAGTCCTGTCAGGATACTGCCGCCTTGTCGTAAACGAGCCCTTGCTTGCCGGAATGCTTGCATACTCATTGGTGTGACTTGAATGCCCAGATTTTTCCGCAGCTTATTTTGTTGTTTATAAGATATGTTTGGCTTTGGATAAGATAAAACCTGAACATCGACATTATGTAACGCCAACACATATCCCATTAATTCGAAATTACTTAAATGTGGGCAAACAACAACGCAAGGTTGCTTGTTCTGGATTCGCTCCATCACAGACAAGGCTCTTGGACTAAGATCAACTACACTTTGTAATTCTTCTGCCCGTGTTAAATAATAAAAGAAATCAAACATACATCGTGCTGCAGATCTAAAGACGGTCTCAGGTTTAGCATCCAGTTCTTCTTCAGTCAAATCTTTGTCATGGATAACCCATTGGTTGGCTCGAATTGCTTTCACCATGGCAATGCGTTTCATTTTACCTAACCTGGTGCCAACCCAATCTGCGAAAGATAAGCCATTATTCCGCGTCAGCGTTTTACCTAATATGAAGCCAATTTGAATTAAGATGGGCTGGTTTATAATGTTTCTGAATCTAATCGGTTGGTTCATTGTTTATAAATTATGGAATAATGATTGATTAACTGGGATATCCCGACCCATCAATGGTTTATTATTGTACTTCAAAAACATATTATTTTCTCATAATGATTTGGTCGATAAGGTCTAAAGAAATTTTTTTAAACTAAAGCGTAACTTATAAAACTCAGATAAAATGTTTATCAGGTAACATATATGGATATTTTTCCATGTTACCTGCTGACAGGCAGAACTATGAAATCAAAAAAAATCTTTGATAATTTATTTTATTCAATAGTAGTAGCTTTCAGCTCCCTGATTTCTTTACTTCCAGTCAGTCCTTATTTTATGCCTTTAACAAATCGGGATTCGGGGGTTTTCCTGTATGTAGGTTGGAGAATATTATCAGGTGAGATTCCCTATAAACAAGTATGGGATCATAAACCTCCTATAATATTCTATATAAATGCTTTAGGTTTATCCATTACACCAGAAACAAGATGGGGTGTTTGGATTATTGAACTCGTGTTTCTTTTCACAGCTTTTATTATCGGATTTCTAATCTTAAAGAAGTTGTTTGGAATACTTCCTGCAATTTTTAGCCTTATTACCACAAGCCTAACATTGGCTTTTCTCATTCAAGGTGGGAATTTTACGACTGAATATATAATTCTGTTTCAATTCATCGTTTTTTGGATATTGTTTTTTATTCTCCCTAAGGAGAATAACTTTTTATGCTGGTTTCTAATTGGTTTAGTGGGTGGGTTGGCGTTTTTTACAAAGCAAACAGCCATTGGTCTTTGGATTGCTGTATTTATTAATTTAGTCATTACTGCCAAAAATATATTTGATAAAAGTGCTGTAATTAAAAACGTGGCTGCATTTTTTTCAGGGGGTCTAATAATTACATTAATGATAATTATTTATTTTTTGATAAATGGTGCTTTAAGTGATTTTGTTGATGCGGCTTTTAAATTTAATTTTTTCTACTCAACAACTATATCACGGGTTGCAACGAGGCTTTGGCCCATTATTATGGGAATTTATCCCCTGACAAAAACCGGTTTATTTCAATTCTCTTTAATAGGTTATTCAATTTGTATAGTAATGTTAATAAAAAAAGTTGCGATATTTTCTCAAAGAGAAACGTTTTTTAAAATATTGCTCATTGGCTTACCGATTGAGTTGTTGTTAATTGGTGCCTCAGGTTATTCGCACCCACATTATTATATGACACTTGTACCGTATTTATTTATCTTTTCTGCAATTATTTTATTTTTTATTAAGCAGCAGTTTGAGGTTTACAAAATTTCAAATATTTACGCATCTGTATTTCAAATAAGTGTTATTGGAATTATTATATGGGGTGCTTTTTTTTCGTATTATGATCAGATTAAGGCATTTCGGGGGATAAGACAAGAAAGGCAAATGGTCATTGATTTTATTGTTAATCACACTGATCCTGATGATCATGTTCTTTTTTGGGGTGAAGAAACTATGATGAATTATTATACAAAAAGAAATAGCCCTACTCGATTTGTTTATCAAACGCCTTTATACACCCAAGGTTATGCCAATGAAGAGATGGTTATGGAATATTTAACCGATATAACTCTAAATCAACCCAAAATCATAGTGGATACAGAGAATTTTCGAATTCCTTTTCTATCTTTTTTGTTTGACAGTCAAGAAATTAATGAAAAATTAGAAATGATAAGGAACAATTATCAATCCACAACGGTTATTGGCAGCTGGACTATTTACCAGCGTGAAAAATAATAAGTATTCAATCAAGATATTTGTTTGTTGATATGTATATAACCGATTTCATTGACTAATTTTCAGTAAGGTTTTAAAAATGAAAATTGCAGTAATATCCGCATCATTTGTTCCTTCAAATACAGCAAACAGCATCCAAATGCTTAAATCAACTCAAGCATTGTTGGAATTGGGTCATGAAGTTGTCCTGTTTGTTCCGGGTATTAAAACAGTAGATTTTTCCACAATTCAATCACTGTACGGCTTAAGGAAACAAATTGATATACGCTGGATAAAAGAAAACCTTGCCCTTAAACGTTATGATTTTGCACTAAAAGCAATTAAAGCAGCTCGTGAAACAAAACCAGATATGGTGTATACCTGGGTGCTGCAGGCAGGAGTATTAGCCCTGCAATATCATTTGCCAACCATCCTTGAATTGCATGACCGGGTTACCGGAAAATTTGGCCCCTGGCTGTTAAAAAGATTCATTAAGGAGGATGTTTCCAGAAGAATATTAACAAATACTCAGGCGCTTCGTCAGGTGATCATATCTAAATTTAAAATTGAGAATTCAAAAAATGACATCATCACATCACCGAATGGTGTCGACCTTGAGCAGTTTATCGATTTGCCTTCTCCTGAAGAAGCCAGGAAAAATCTGGCTTTAAGAGGTGGTTTTACTGCTGGTTATACCGGGCATTTTTATAAAGGCCGCGGGATTTCATTATTGTTTGACCTGGCAAAAGCTTTATCCGAGATCAATTTTCTTTGGGTCGGTGGAAGAGAACAAGATGTAGACCTCTGGAAAAATCGTGTTTCTGATACAGGGATTGAAAACATTCACATCGCTGGCTTTGTGGAGAATGCAGTTCTCCCGCAATACCAGGCAGCCTGTGAAGTCTTGATGATGCCATATGGCACGACGATTGAGGGCAGCGGTGGGGGTGATAATTCTGAAATTGCCAGCCCGATGAAGATGTTTGAGTATATGGCGTCAGGCAGGGCAATCATCAGCAGCGACTTACCTGTGATAAAAGAAGTTTTGAATAAAGACATGGCAATTTTTTGCCCACCTGACAGCCTATCACACTGGAAACAAGCAGTATTAGACTTAAGGGTAGATTCAGAAAAAAGAAGTGCATTGGGTACAGTGGCCTCGGACGCAGTGAGAGAATATACTTGGAAAAAAAGGGCTGAACGAGCACTTGACGGTTTTGTATAACCTAGACGCATTTTGGGTAAAATTAGAATCTTATGAATTGGTTTAAAAAAAATAAATTAAATGCATGGTTGAGTTTTGTGATAATTCTCGCAATTTTATTGCGGGTATGGTTATTTATTGCTTATCAACCGATAACCTATAGTGATTCGAACAGCTATCGCAGATCAGCCAATGCTGTTTTAGCAAGTTTTGATGGGTATGATGGTACTCGAACACCTGGATATCCGGTATTTATGGCGCTAATAGGTTCGGATCAAGCCATTTTTGTTAGTCAATTGATCTTGGGTTTTGTAATCACAGTGATCTGGTTCTATATAGGTTATAAGTCAACTGGTCAAGCTTACTTTGGTGGGTTGATGGCATTAGCTCATACGCTTAATCCGGGACAATTATTTTTTGAGGCTAATTTATTAACCGAAACGCTAACAACTTTTTTGTTGGCATTAGCTTTATTGGGTGGTTTTCTCTGGCTTTATGAACCAAAGGCACGAATAATATGGCTTGCATTAGGTATTGGGATTTTGTCTGGTTTAAGCGCATTAACCCGCCCTCTTTTTATTTTTGTGCCGTTTCTACTGGCAGCTTTTTTGGGCTTAGAAATCAAGAATAAAAAAATTAAAATAGATTGGAAGTTTAGCGTCAGTATCCTATTCCCGGCATTGACATTAATTGTAGGCTGGATGATGTGGGTAAACTCGAATTTTAATACTTTCAGCTTGACGACGATGACAGGGTATCACCTGGTACAGCATACCGGCTATTATTTTGAATCTGTACCTGATGAATATGCTGATTTAAGGGATACTTATTTAGAATACCGTGATGAACGTATCAAGGAGCGTGGAAGCCAAGGTAATGCTATTTGGGATGCTATCCCGGCGATGCAAGCAGCCACCGGGATGAGTTTTTATCAACTTTCAAGAACTTTACAACGCATATCCATAGATTTGATCTTGCAGAATCCTTTTGCTTATCTCAGTCGTGTGGCTCGGGGTTGGTGGTTTTTCTGGCGTGCTCCTGTTTACTGGGACCAAACAGTTTTCAGATCGTCAGCTTTTGCAACATTCTTAGGGTGGGGTATTTTAACTGTGCGCGGGATGCTTTTCCTAGTTAACATAGGATTTATAATATCTTCGATATTATTATTGATATTCACTCGTTTTCGACACCATTTTAATCTCACCACATTTCATTGGTTATTGGCGG
Organism: uncultured Candidatus Brevefilum sp.; assembly: GCA_964497065.1. Taxonomy (GTDB): domain Bacteria; phylum Chloroflexota; class Anaerolineae; order Anaerolineales; family Anaerolineaceae; genus Brevifilum. Next base: position 95,876 of record CAZCBW010000004.1, read on the forward strand.
CATCGATATGGGCTGCCTCAATCCTTTCTTCGCTGCTTGATCATGGTGATAACCCTCGTTTCCTAATCCCTTTACAAACCGTTGTGGTTTTTTGGACGCTTTGGATAGCAACAAAAATATATTTAATCATTCAGCAAAAGATAAAAGCTGGAGTGATTGATAAACATGAATAAATTAAAAATATTCAACCAACCAGCAGCTCATTTAGTGATCATCGCACTTATCAGCATACTTTTTGGTGCAGGTATGCAATCAATAATTGGGATTGGTCAATTCCTACCCGGTTTTTTTGCGGGAACAGTGCTTTTATTTTTTGCCAGCTGTTTATTATATTTTGCTTGGCGTTATGCTGGCAAGGGCAAATTACTGGTAATTGTGATGATGTTAGCATTTATTGTGCGAGTAGTTTATAGTGTCTTCCTTTTTTGGGGTTTGCCACAATATGGATATGAAACTTTTACGCAAAGGGCAGGGTTTGTTTACGAAGATGCATTTCGTAGAGAAAGGCATGCGTGGGATTTAGCAAACTCCGAAGGTCCAATAGCTCAAGCCTTTCAGGATGTTTATGAGACGGACCAATATGGTGGATTATTGGCTTTAAGTGCATTTGTCTATCGCTATATCAGCCCTGACGCTTTCCGTCCGTATTTGATTTCGATATTGGCGGCGGCAGCAATGTCTCTAAGCATTGCCTTTTTAATGGCTGCTCTTAAAACCCGGTTTCCTACCAATGCAGCAAATTGGGCGGGCTGGATACTGGCTTTATACCCTGAGGGGATATTGCTCAGTGCTTCACAAATGCGAGAGCCGTTTATCATTCTCTTATTTACCGTTCTCTTTTGGGCTGTGATGAATCTGATTCATGGAAGAATCAGTAAGTTGTCAATTCTATCTGTGATTTTAAGCGCACTATTTTTGATGGCATTTTCCTTCAGGGTTGGCGGTTTAATAATCGGGTTTATGGTTTCATTTGTTTGGGTGGTAATATCACCGAAAATTCCCAGGCTTTGGGTACGAATAACTGGCTGGATATTAATGGTGGTTGCACTGGGTATAGCCTTCTGGGCTATTCGGGATTGGATGAGTGAAGTCATTCAATGGGATGCTTTGATGACAGTAAGCAGATCTGGTCGGATACAATTCCAGTTATCTGAGCTGCCAGAATTTTTACATTTTCCGTTTATTTTTATATATGGTCTGTTGCAGCCAGTTTTACCTGCGGCTGTAGCTGCCCCTGCGCCTTGGATCTGGCAAAGCCTGGGTATTTTTCGGGCGTTGGGTTGGTATTTAATGCTGCCGACTTTGTTCTATGCGATAATCCAGTTATGGAGATTGAAACCAAGCATGACAAAACGGATTTTGTTGGCGTTGACCATCCTGGTTTTGGCTGCCATTTTTATAGCTTCTGCTAGAGCAGGTGGTGACCAATGGGATAATCCCCGATATCGGACAGCATTTTTACCCTGGATGGCCATTATCTCAGCCTGGGCAATAAATCATGCTTGTGTTACAAAAGATCGTTGGTTAGCAAGAGGTTTTGCTATTGAAGGCATTTTTATTTTAGTCTTCACACAATGGTACTTAAGTCGTTATTATCGCTTTATGCCCCGTTTGAACTTATGGTTGAATGTTGGTTCAATACTTATCCTGAGCCTTGCGATCATTATTTTTGGGTGGGTCAAGGATCGAAAAAGGTATCAATTAACTGAGAAGAATGATTATTCTGGACAAGAAAAATAACCTATCTTGTGATTAGTTTGGACATCGCTAAAATTCGTTGAGATATCTGGCGAACTTTTACTTGAAGATTACGGGTAAAATTGGAATTGTCTAAAAATCCGTAACTTATGCCCACCTAATAAAACATTTCTTGTTTGACTGAATATGAATGATCGCATTATTACATCATAAATAATTTGTAAAACAATCTCAAACCTTAGATGGAATAGTTGTGGTAACGTAATACCTGCTGCGTATAATGGATGGTAGTGCTATCAAGGAGTTTGTTGAGGAAATATGGAAAATACATTTAACTGGCCTGAAAAAAGAATCTGTGTGACTGGGGGTGCAGGGTTTTTAGGGACCCATTTAATTCAGGATATCAAAGTGCGCGGTGCTACACAGATATTTATTCCGACAATTGAAGAATATAACCTGGTAGACCCTGATGCTATAAGTAAAATGCTGGATATTTCAGAGCCGGATATTATTATTCATCTGGCTGCCCATGTGGGTGGAATTGGTGCTAACCGGGAACACCCCGCTGAGTTTTTCTATGATAATTTAATGATGGGCGTTCAGTTACTACACCAAGCTTATGAACGAGGTGTGGAAAAATTTGTGGCCATTGGCACAGTTTGTGCTTACCCAAAATTTACCCCTGTCCCATTCAAAGAGGATGATTTATGGATTGGCTATCCAGAAGAAACAAATGCCCCATACGGCCTGGCAAAAAAAATGCTTCTGGTTCAATCACAAGCCTATCGCGAACAATATGGTTACAATAGTATTTTCTTACTTCCGGTCAATTTATACGGTCCGGGTGATAATTTTGATCCCAAAAGTTCCCATGTAATCCCGGCTTTGATTCGAAAATGTGTTGAAGCAAAAGAAAATGGTGACAGGGAAATCATTGTTTGGGGAGATGGTTCTCCAACTCGTGAATTTATCTATGTCAGTGATGTTGCCCGTGGGATAGCTTTGGCAACCGAGCTTTATAATGAATCTGAACCAGTAAATATTGGTTCTGGGTTTGAAATTAGTATTAAAGATTTAGTAGAAAAAATCGCGGAAATAACTGGTTTCGATGGTGAATTAGTATGGGACACCAGCAAACCGAATGGACAGCCACGCCGAGCTTTAGACACAAGCAGGGCAAAAGAAAAGTTTGGTTTTGTTGCATCAACGGATTTTGAACTGGGGTTGCGCAATACAATTGATTGGTTTTTAGCTAATCGCAAATGAGAGTGTTCATTGATGGAAAGAACTAAAGAACAATCCAGTTCAATGCCAGTTACCTATTTAAGGCCATCAAAAGGCTGGCTCTCAATTGACATGCCAGAATTATGGCGTTATCGGGAGTTAATATTTTTCTTAACCTGGCGTGATATCAAAGTGCGCTATAAACAGGCAGTTTTGGGGGTTGCATGGGCGGTATTACAGCCATTATTGACCGTTTTGATTTTTACGATCGTGTTCGGAGTTCTGTTGAGCACACCTTCATCGGATCTTCCATATCCCTTGTTCGCATTTTCGGCCTTATTGCCATGGCAATTATTTGCATCAGCACTGCAGCGGTCAAGTGTAAGCCTGGTTGGTAATGCAAATTTGATCACCAAAATTTATTTTCCTCGATTGGCAATCCCTCTTTCTTCGGTTTTTGCTGCATTAGTTGATTTTGGGGTTTCATTCTTAGTATTAATTGGCATGATGATTTATTACCAATTTTGGCCAGGTTGGAATATCCTTTGGTTAGTGCCGATTTTGATCATGGTCATTTTCACGGCACTCTCTGTTGGTTTGTGGTTGTCCGCTTTTAATGTGCAATACCGAGATGTTCAGCACATGGTGCCATTTATCATCCAGGTGTGGATGTATGCATCACCGATTGTCTATCCGATTGATATCATCCCAGAAGGTATCTGGCGATTATTATATGGTCTTAACCCAATGGTGGGGATCATTCAGGGATTCCGTTGGGCATTATTGGGCGCAGATCAACCTGACCTGACCATGCTGATTTCAATTGTAGTTGTAATCGTACTTTTGGTGGGCGGCTTATATTATTTTCGCAGAATGGAAAAAACTTTTGCAGACATTGTATAGGATCATATGTCAGATATCGCATTAAGGGTAGAAAACATCTCAAAACAGTACCGGATTGGTTTGGCACAATCTCGTCCAGACACATTGCGGGATCTTTTAGTTAACCAGGCGAATAAAGCAAGGCGCATATTCTCAAAAAAGAATCAGCAAACTGAAGATAACCTCAGTCATATTTGGGCTCTTCGTGATATTTCTTTTGAAGTCGAGCGAGGCCAAGTTCTTGGCATCATTGGGCGCAATGGCGCAGGGAAAAGCACATTATTAAAAATTCTCTCACGAGTGACAGACCCAACAGAAGGTTATGGAGAAATCAACGGACGAGTTGGTTCCTTATTGGAAGTTGGAACCGGCTTTCATCCAGAGCTTTCAGGACGAGAAAATATCTACCTGAATGGGGCGATTCTTGGGATGCATCGGGAAGAAATCAACCGAAAATTTGATGATATTGTAGATTTTTCTGAAGTAGGCAAGTTCATTGATACACCTGTGAAGCGGTTTTCAAGCGGTATGTATTTGCGGCTCGCATTTGCTGTAGCGGCACATCTTGAGCCTGAGATATTAGTGGTGGATGAAGTTTTGGCCGTAGGTGATGCTGAATTTCAAAGGAAATGCCTTGGCAAAATGAGTGACGTAGCACAAGAAGGCAGGACGGTGTTATTCGTCAGTCATAATATGTCTGCAATTCTAAGGTTGACCCAAGAGACGATTGTGCTGGATGGCGGCAAATTGGTCATGCGCGCACCCACTGCAGAGGCTGTGGATCATTATTTAAATATGGGGTTAACGAAACAAGGCGAGCGAAATTGGTCTGAGGAAACAATTGATATTACTTCGCCTTTCAAACCAATCGCTTTAAGAATCTTAAACCTGCAAAACCAGGTTGTTGATACTGTCAATTCATCGGATGGGTTTTATATTGAAATTGAATATGAATTAACAGAATCGATTACTGGTTTACGTGTCGGGTTATATATGATGACAACCCGGGGTGAATATGTGTTTACATCTTTTGATACTGATAATACAGAATTATATGAAGAATATGGAGAACGTCTAAAAGGGCGTTATATCAGCCGCTGCTTAATGCCACCAGATTTAATGAACGAAGGACGATATATTTTAGGTGTCAACGCCAGCGTCTATCGAATTCAGCGGTATTTCCAGGATGATAAAGCATTAACTTTCACTGTGGATGCCATTGGGGCACCTGGTATGCAATGGCCAGAAAAACGACTGGGTCCTGTAAGGCCAAAGCTGAATTGGTTAATTGAAGATATTGAGAGAAAGTAGATGAGTCGACAAAAAATTAAAAAAGTCTTTGGACAGATACCCTATTCTGTCGAGCTATACTGGCACATGGTCCAACGTCATAAGCCCTGGCAGGCGCATTATAATCTGGAATTTTTAGAATCCATAATAGCGGATGCAGTTATTCAAGCAGAGTCTTATAGAAATAATCTAGACCCTGGTAAAAAAGTATTCATTTTTTCGGCATTACATTATTGGATTGAATATTGTGCATTATTAGGTTTGGCTTTAGCAGCCAAAGGGCATCAAATAACCCTCTCATATTTGCCTTATGCAAGTTGGGACGAAGAAATTAATGCTTTTGACATTCGGCGACAAGATCTATATACCCGAAAAACGCTTGAACCAGCTTGTTCATTGATGTTGGTGCGGTCATTATTGGATAAAAAAACTATCTCTTCTAGATTGCCTAATAAAATCATTGAAGCTGTTGAAGAAGTAAGTGTTATGGATACTCAGTATGCCTTGCAAATTGAAGAAGTTGCCAAAGATGAACCGCTCTATAAATTAAGATATGCAAGAAACGTTGAGGCTGCCCAGGCAGCAAAAGCATTATTTGAAATCGAGAAGCCAGATGTAGTGATCGTGCCTAATGGCACAATTCAAGAGATGGGGGTTGTATACCGCGTTGCCCGATATTTGGATATTCCAACTGTAACATTTGAATTTGGTGATCAAAGGGAAAGAATCTGGATTGCTAAAAATGACCAAATAATGCGACAAAACACGGATGATTTATGGCAGGCTCATGGACACCAGCCATTGAATAATGCCCAAATAAAAAAACTAGAAACACTTTACAATGCCCGTGAAGCAGGAATTACCTGGGAAAATTTTTCCCGGCAGTGGCAAGAAGTTCCAACAGCAGGCAGTGAAGCTGTAAAAGTGGAATTAGGCTTAGATGATCGCCCGATTATTCTATTAGCAACAAATGTTTTAGGGGATAGTTTAACTTTAGGTCGGCAGATCTTCAGCAAGACGATGTCTGAGTGGATTAGAAAAATAACACAATACTATGTTGATAAAAACGAATTCCAATTACTTATCCGCGTCCATCCAGGTGAATTGCTGACACATGGCACATCTATGGTCGATGTGGTTAAGGCCGCCGTCAAAGAATTGCCAGAGCATATCCATCTGATCGAACCAGATGAGAAAATCAACACCTATGACCTGATGGGTCTCACCAGTATTGGGTTGGTTTACACAACAACCGTTGGTCTTGAAATGGCAATGAGAGGTATCCCGGTGATTGTGGCTGGGCATACACACTATCGTAACCGTGGGTTTACCTTTGATCCAAATACTTGGGATGACTATTTTGAGATATTAGAGACCTTAATGCACAACCATCACCAATCAAAGTTAAGCAAAAAACAAGTCGAATTGAGCCTGAGATATGCCTATTTATTCTTTTTTGAGTTTCCACAGCCTTTCCCCTGGCATCTGGTAGGACTTAAGAATGATTATCGGCAGCGGCTTTTAAAATATGTACTAAGCAAAGAAGGTGATGAAAAATACCATCAAACCTTTGAAGCATTGGTTGGAAATCCTATTAACTGGTAATCATTGGTATGATTATTGATGTTTATAATGCTCTTTAATGAAACGGTCTATTGGTTATTAATTTGCTTAATCATGTACAGAATTCTATGAGCAGTTTTAACATAAGTGAAAATAAATGAGTGGACAAAAAATTAAAAAGGATGTAAGAGAATTTTATAATCAGGTGGGTTGGCAATTGGTAGATCAGGAGCATTATCAAAATGCCTGCTATGAGGATTTACGTCCAGTTGCAAGTGAGTATATTCATCGGTGTCATATGAGGGTGAATAGACACCTAACACCAAAGGGGAAGTATTTATTAGATGCTGGATCAGGCCCTGTTCAGTACCCGGAGTATTTAACATATTCATCTGGCTATCAAGCCAGAGTCTGTATGGATATTTCAATTCAAGCATTGGTCGATGCAAGACATCGTTTAAAAACTCATGGGTTTTACGTTGTGGGGGATATTGCCCACCTGCCATTTAAATCGAATAATTTCGATGGTATCGTATCACTGCATACAATTCATCATATACCAATGGAAGAAAAGCTCAATGCATATGAGGGACTCTTTCGAACATTGAAGCCAGGCAGAAATTTTGTTGTCGTTGAAGGATGGACAAACGCGCGATTGATGAAACGCTTATCAGGCATCATGTCTTATATACGCCGATTTAGAGGTTGGTGGGAACGAAACATTCTTAAACAAAATCACAATACAGTAGAAAGAAACTCAAGAATTGAAGTACAACATGAAGATAAACTAATAGAGGATTCCAGCCCGATCGGCACATTTGTCAAGAAAGTTGATGCTGATATGCTTGATGAGTTATTGAATGGGAAAATGGCCTATAAAATTCTGGTTTGGCGAAGCGTCAGTGTCGAATTTTTACGAACAGTAATCCATCAAGATTGGGGTGGTCGTTTTTGGTTAAAATTATTATTTTGGCTTGAAGAACGTTTCCCTAAATATTTTGGTAGGAATGGGCAATATCCGCTCATTGTCATTTCTAAAGAATAATTCCATTGTTAATGGTTTTTAGGAGAAAATATATGAACTGGACTAATAAGAATATTTTAGTGACTGGGGGTACCGGATCCTTCGGTAAAAAATTTATCGAAATACTGCTCAATGAGTATCATCCAGAACGAGTGATCGTCTTCAGTCGAGATGAACTCAAGCAGCATGAAATGCGGTTAGAAGGATTTGATAATCCAAATCTAAGATATTTTATTGGCGATGTAAGAGATTTGCCAAGATTACAGCGTGCCTGTAATGGCGTTGATATTATTGTCCACGCGGCTGCCCTCAAACAAGTACCTGCATGTGAATATAACCCGATGGAAGCAGTAAAGACGAACATTCTGGGTACCAGCAATGTTGTTGATGCAGCTTTGGACGCTGGTGTAAAAAAGGTTATGGCCTTAAGTACCGATAAAGCTGTTAACCCGGTCAATTTATATGGAGCAACGAAACTTGCTGCAGAAAAATTGATTGTACAAAGCAATGCCTATGCAGGTGGCATGGTAACCCGGTTTAGTTGTGTCCGTTACGGCAATGTTGTGGGGTCTCGAGGCAGCGTCGTTCCTTTGTTTCTTCAACAGAGAGAAACCGGTGAGGTTACACTAACTGACGATCGAATGACGAGATTTTGGATTTCATTAGATCAGGGGGTTCGATTTGTTATCCGTTGTATTGAAGAGATGCAAGGTGGTGAAGTATTTGTGCCAAAGATTCCCAGTATGAAAATGGTTGACCTGGCCAGTGCGATTGCACCAGAAGCTTCAATTAAATATATTGGTATTCGTCCAGGTGAAAAACTTCATGAAGTCCTGATCTCTGAGGATGAAGCCAGGATGACACTAGAGACCGAAGAAAAGTATATAGTGCAGCCTGCAGCAGCATATTGGTTTGGCCGTCAATGGGAGAGCAAAGGTAAATCATTACCAGATGGTTTTAATTACACCAGTGAAAATAATCAAGAATGGTTGTCTGTGGAAGCCATCAAGGAAATTGTTGCTCCTTTTGAAAAAGCATTAATTGAAGGTAATAATTCTTAATGCGATTGGTTGTTTCGGGTGCAAGTGGGCTGTTAGGTCTGAACCTGAGCCTCGCAGCTAAAAAATCAGGCTTTGATGTGACAGGTTTAATCAACAATAATCATTTAAAGGGTGTTCCCTTTAATGTTGAGAAAGTTGATTTATTACAAATCAAAGAGGCTATTCAGAAAATCAAGCAGATCAGGCCTGAGGGGATGATTCATTGCGCAGCAATTGCTGATTTGAATTATGCAGAGCGGCATCCTGAGCTCACACAGAAATTAAATGGTGTGGTACCAGGTGCATTAGCAGCAGCAGCCGCTGAATGGGGAATTCCTTTTATCCATATATCCACGGATGCTGTATTTGATGGCATTGTTGGCAATTATCGAGAGACAGACAGCACAAACCCATTAAGTGTTTATGCCAAAACTAAATTCGAAGGTGAACAAGCAGTGCTTGATGTTTATCAAAGCGCAGTTGTGGCGAGAGTGGTTTTTTTTGGTTGGAGCCTGACCGGCAGACGCAGTCTTTCTGAGTTTTTTGTTAATAATTTGCAGGCTGGAAACATAGTTGATGGGTATACAGATACTTTTTTTTCTCCTTTGTATGTTGAGGATTTAGCAGCTACACTATTAAAGATACTTAATGAAAACTTGTCAGGTATTTATCATGTGGTTTCTCCTCAATCTATCAGCAAATATGAGTTTGGTGTACGGATAGCAAAAGAATTTGGTTTTGACCCCCTTTTGATCAAACCAACGCAGAGGAAAAAAATAAAAAATGGTGTTCAACGTTCGCTAAACCTGGTACTTAACCCAAAAAAGATTCAAATAGCATTAGACAAAAAAATGCCAACGGTTGATGAAGGAATAAAGACTATGTATCAAAGGTGGATTGAAGGATATCCAAATTCACTGCAAAGCTACCAGGTTTCTCAATAATTCATTTCTAATCAATGGGAGTACTCAATGATCAAAATTAATCACCACACCATCGGTTTGGATTACCCAACTTATTTCATTGCAGATATTGCCGCAAATCATGATGCCAGTTTAGACCGGGCAAAGCGGTTGATATTTTTGGCCAAAGAAGCAGGTGCTGATGCAGCAAAATTTCAAAACTTTCAGGCAGAAAAAATAGTTTCTGATTATGGATTTACAAATATGAATTCTCAGGTATCTCACCAGGCAAAGTGGAAGAAGTCTGTCACTGAAGTATATGCATCTGCATCCATTCCCTATGCATGGACCCCAATCCTTAAAAAAACCTGCGACGAAGCTGGGATTGATTACTTTTCATCACCCTATGATTTTGAAGCGATTGATATGCTGGATCCATACGTCCCAGCTTATAAAATCGGATCAGGTGATATAACCTGGATTGAAGCTTGTGAAAGAATGGCCAAAAAGGGTAAACCTTTGCTTTTAGCTACCGGCGCTTCTACCATTGGTGATGTGCAGCGGGCGGTACATGCGATCTTAAAAATAAATCAACAATTAATTCTGATGCAATGCAATACCAATTACACAGCCGAAGATGGAAACTTTGACAATATCCATTTAAACGTGCTGCAAACCTATAAAAATATGTTTCCTGATCTGGTACTAGGGTTATCTGACCACACGCATGGTCATGCAACAGTATTGGGTGCGGTGGCTTTAGGAGCCAGGGTCATTGAAAAACATTTCACAGATGATAATGACCGGATTGGCCCAGATCATCCATTTGCAATGAATCCTGAATCATGGAAAGAAATGGTCAAAGCCACACGACAATTAGAACGGGCCATGGGCTCAGGGGATAAATTCGTCACACCTAATGAACAGGAAACCGTGGTTATCCAAAGGCGTTGCTTGCGAGCAGCCAGGGAAATTCAGACTGGTGAAGTAATTACTCGGGACATGATTGATGTTTTGCGTCCCGCAACACCGGGTGCAATTCTACCTTATGAAATTGATCAATTATTAGGTTTAAAATCTTTTCAGATGATTTCCGCAGGACAGGATCTAAATTGGCCTCAATTCGGAAAATGAAATCGAATTCTCTTAAAGATTAGTTTTTATATGCGAATCCTATACTTTACTGAATCTGACAGCCCCCATGACAGGCGGTTTTTGGTGGCATTGGGAAAAACAAAGCACCAGGTTTATGCCTTGAGGCAAAAATCTTATTCACCAGAAGAGGTGGTTGGCATTATCGGTGTTGAGTGGCCTCAGGGACAACCTGATTGGATGTCATGGCAGGGATGGCAGGGTGGTATTGAACAGCTAAAGATAATAATCAGCAATATTAAACCAGACTTGGTGCATGCGGGACCTATCCAAGGCCCAGCCTTGGTGACGGCCTTGACAGGTTTTCATCCCCTCCTAACCATGTCATGGGGATCTGATATTTTATTGCGTGCAAGACGCAGTCCTTGGATGCAATTCGCGACCAGGTATGTATTAGATCACACAGATATCTTCTTAGCAGATTGTAAGACAGTTGCCATAAAAGCTGAAAAATATGGGTATAAATCGAAACCTGTGGTGACCTTTCCATGGGGCGTAGATTTAGAGCACTTCTCATTGACTAATGGCGATAGCACTGGAAAAAAATTACGGCAAACCTTAGGTTGGCAGGATAATTTTATTATTTTTTGCAATCGTTCCTGGTCACCGGTTTATGGTGTCGATCTGCTGGCTAAAGCCTTTGTTAAAGCTGTTCATAAAGATCCCAATTTGCGTTTGATATTAGCAGGCACTGGTCCAAAAGAAGGGGTAATCCAAAATATCCTTAATTCTGTTCACGATAAAGTTGTTTATCCAGGCAATATCAGTTTGGATGACTTACCTGGGTTTTATTGTGCGGCAAATTTATTTATCAGCCCTTCTTATTGTGATGGATCATCAATTTCGTTAATAGAGGCATTGGCATGTTCAAAACCGGTATTGGTCTCAGATATTCCCAGTAACCAGGAGTGGGTGGTTGGTGGTGTGAATGGTGAATTGTTTAACACTGGTGACAAAGCGGATCTCACCCAAAAAATTTTCCAGATGGCTGAAGATCCTGACCTCGAAAACTTTGGTAAAAAAGCTAGGAATATTGCCGAATCCAAAGCAGATTGGAAGCTAAATTTTCAGCAATTGCTCAATGCTTACGAAATGTCAATGGAAAAATAGACTTCCTGTCAGGCAATTTAAAATAAGTACTCCTTTGGCTATTTTCTAGTTACGCGATAGAATCCTTTTCAGAAAACCGCAAGTAAAAAAAGAATTTAAGGAAAAATCATGCAAAACAAAAATAATTTAATGTTAGTCTTGTCCATGTTAATAATTTCTACTCTAGCCTGTTCTTTGCCTTTTACAAGTCAACCTGCTGTTATTGAAAACAATGATGAAAGTGGAACCATTTTTGATGGGAGATCAGGGGTCAGCTTTCAGGATGATTTACGGGTCGAAATAACCGTGCCTGGATCCTATATTATTGGAAGTTCAGGGTCTGATTTAGCACCATTGCTTGGAGAACTCCAATCCGAATCAGGTCAAGACGCTGCAATGCTGCAGCGTCTGTTTCAAAACCATCAGGCAGATATTCTCTTTTGGGGTTATGAGCCCGGTGGGCAGGGGATTCCGTCGGTGAGTTTCGTCGTGTTAAAGAATGATGAATATTTCTTCATGCCGCTGGGTTTGATTGGATCAGTTGCTGGCTTGGTGTTAGGTGAAGATGTAAATATTGTTCAGCAGGACAGGTTGACTCTTGGTAATCGGGATACATTACGCCTGATCATGACTTCAGATATTACTGGACCGCAAGCATATCAGGTAGCGTATTTATTCAAAGAGGCTGGCAAATTGTTCATTGTTGGTTTTATCGCAGAAAAAACTACTGTTGAAAACCAGATAGGTTTATTTAATTCAATTGTATCTTCAATAATCATAGTTTCGGATTGATCGATGCCTGAAGTATTGCACAGTATTAGAAATCCTCACACTGTGGCCATTGTGCAAGCCAGAATGGGTTCTTCTCGTCTGCCGGGTAAAGTCTTGGCTGATATAGGTGGAAAACCTATGCTGCATCGGGTAGTGGTTCGCGCCCGCAGGGCACAAACGGTTGGACAAGTTGTTGTTGCAACAACGGTTAATCCAGAAGATGACCCAGTTGCCAAGCTTTGTGCAGCGAATGGATACCCTTGTTTTCGTGGTGATCCAATAGATGTTTTGGATCGATATTTTCAAGCAGCAAAATTGTTTGAAGCTGAAATAATTGTACGTTTGACTGGTGACTGTCCATTAATTGACCCAGGTGAAATAGACCGAACCGTTCAGGCATTTTTTCTCAACAAGGTGGATTTTACTGCCAATCGCCTACCGCCGCCTTGGAAGCGCACAACACCTATAGGCATGGATACGGAAGTGGTCAGCTTCTCTGCATTGACGCAAGCCTGGGAGAATGCAACCCTGCCTTATCATCGAGAGCATGTGATGCCTTACTTTTATGAGAAAAATGGTCGTTTTGATATATTATTAGTTGATGACGAGCGTGATCTTGGTCATTATCGATTAACAGTTGATACGAGGCAGGATTTAGAATTGGTTCGGGAAATTTATTCACATTTCCATAATCAAGATCACTTCTCACTGGAAGAAATTTTGGATTTGTTAGATCGATATCCAGATTTAATAGCGATAAATAAAGAGGTCTTTCATAAATCCTATCGTGAAATTGGTTGAAAATTGGTCAAAATGAAGTGCGGAGATTAATATGAACGTAAAGGGTTCAGGTTTATTCAAGTATAAATCGAATATCAAATGGGTCGTATTGTTTTTGTTATTGGCTGGTATGGCTTGGTTTACTAGGTATTACCTAAGTTCTGGTTTTGGTTTATATGAAGATGATTTAACGTTTATTCCCTCTGCTATTGAGGCAGATTTTAACGGAATATTGGGTATGATCTCAGGTTATTTTTCATCTTTATCCCAACAAGGACGTCCTTTTATGTGGTCGTGGGTGGTTCTGCTGTCTCATTTGGGATGGCGATTAGGTGGCCTTCAAGGTATGTATATGATAGCCTACCTTGTCTGGTTGATCAACATAATATTATTGAGTCTACTGCAATAAGGTAACTATCAAATAATAAGTGGAGGATGACCATCAAAAATATACGCTTCTTGAAGGTTCAATCCCAAAATATAAGCTATTTGGTACCATAAAGTGGGGCACTGTCCCAATCAAATTGAGGAAAACATTATTTTTTCAGTAGACTCATTATTTGTACTTTTATTAACTTGGAATCAAGGATTTAGTGCAACGGATGAAGAGGTAAAATCATTCGTATGCAAAAGAACAGATACAAAAGATTAGATAACCAGGA
>CAZCBW010000005.1:0-7590 GCA_964497065.1 uncultured Candidatus Brevefilum sp.
TTCCCTGATGATTTTGTGATCACCGTCCGGATCGACAATCCCTCCGATCTGCAGTTCACAATCCCAACGAGTGTCGGAGTCTATAACTATAATGTGGATTGTGAAGATAACGGAGTGCTGGATACCACTGAACGCACAGGAGACTATACCTGCAACTACGACTCCATCGGCACCTACAGGATTCGCATTATTGACAACAGCGGTTTGGGGACAGGCTTTCCCCGCATCTACTTTAAAAACAGCGGCGATAAAGATAAACTGCTCACGATCGAACAATGGGGCACAGGCAAGTGGACTTCAATGCAAGAGGCGTTCCATGGTTGCACCAATCTGACCAGTACCGCTTCGGATACACCTGATCTTTTAGGTGTCTCAGACCTGAGCTTCATGTTCGCTGGTGCCGGTGCTTTTAATGGGGCTATCGGGGGGTGGACTACAAGCAATGTCACCAATATGAACAGCATGTTCGCAGGTGCCGCTCTCTTTAACCAGAATATCGGAGGGTGGAACACCAGCAGCGTCACGGATATGAACTCCATGTTCTCAAATGCGAGCACCTTCAATGGCAATATTGGCGGTTGGACCACCAACAATGTTGCAGATATGTCTTCGATGTTCGCAGGTGCCAATTCATTTAACCAGAATATCGGGGGATGGACGACCAGCAGCGTCACAAATATGTCTTCGATGTTCGCAGGTGCGAGTGCTTTCAACCAGGACATTGGCAGTTGGAACACTGAAAACGTCACAAATATGTCCTCAATGTTTTCAAATGCAAGCGTGTTTGACCAAAATCTGGGCGGTTGGGATGTGTCAAAGCTGACCAATGCAGCATCCATGTTTGATGGTGTTGCCCTTTCCACCGCCAATTATGATGCTCTTCTGTCTGGTTGGGACGCCAGGGCACTTCAACCCAAGGTCACATTTAGCGGCGGCAGCAGTACCTTCTGTGATGCTGAAGATGCACGAAAAAATATGGTCAACAGCGACAACTGGACCATTAATGATAGTGGAAAGAATTGTGCACATCATGACTTTGTGATCACCGTCAATACGGATAGTACAGACCCCTCCACTAATAAACAGTTCACGATCCCAACGATTGGTGAAGGCTATGACTATAATGTAGATTGTAATAATGATGGTACCAATGAGTTCACGGGTGTAAGTGGTGATGTAACCTGTTCTTATGACACACCTGGCATTAATACAATTCGCATCAAAGACAACACCAGTTTGCTGACCGGCTTTCCCCGCATCTATTTCAATAACAGCGGCGATAAAGATAAACTGCTCACCATCGAACAATGGGGCATGAGCAAGTGGTTTTCAATGCAAGGGGCGTTCCACGGCTGTGCCAATCTTACCGATAATGCCTCGGATACCCCCGATCTTTCAGGCGTCACCGATCTGAGCCATATGTTTGCCGGTGCCAGCGCTTTCAATGGCAATATCGGGGGGTGGGAGACTGGAACCATCACCAATATGGCTTCAATGTTTGCAGGTGCCGCAACCTTCAATCAGGATATCGGCAATTGGAACACCGCCAATGCCACAGATATGTCTTCCATGTTTAAAAATGCAATAGTTTTTAATAGCAACATCGGAGGCTGGAACACCAGCAGCGCCAGGGATATGTCTTCAATGTTTGCGGGTGCCAGTGCTTTCAACCAGGATATTGGCGAATGGACGACCAGCAGCGTGACAGATATGTCTTCGATGTTCGCAGGTGCGAGTGCTTTCAACCAGGACATTGGCAGTTGGAACACTGAAAACGTCACAAATATGTCCTCAATGTTTTCAAATGCAAGCGCGTTTGACCAAAATATGGGCGGTTGGGATGTGTCAAAGCTGACCAATGCAGCATCCATGTTTGATGGAAGTGCACTTTCCACCCCCAATTACGATGCCCTCCTGACGGGATGGGCAGGCCAAATCCCCAAAATCCAAAGCGGGGTCCACTTTAGCGCAGACAGCACTAGCTATTGCGATGGTGCGGAAGCACGTTCAAATTTGGAAAACTATAACTGGGAGATTACCGATGGCGGTGAAAGCTGCAGCGGTTTTCAGTGTTTCTTACCGCTTATCATCAATTAAACCAAGCCGAAATTGAATAAACCCTCTTTATATTGGCCGCCTCCCACAACACCATGCTGCTGGAGGCGGTTTCTTTTTCATACATCACAGACATTATACCCAAAGAGGATCAGGTTCAGCAGCACATCTCATAAATAAAAAATCATGATGGTCCCCAAGACCAAAAACGGCACAAACGGCAGCGCGTTGCCAAATGCCTGGTATCTCTTAGTCAACAGTAAAAATAATAAATACACAAATGAGAACCCACCAAATGCCAGCATGGCAATGATAGTCGCGCCTGCGATCGCAGGCCAGCCTGCCAGTAAGCCTAAAAATGTGCCCGCAAACACATCACCAAAACCAAAAGCGACCTCACTGAGCTTTTTGTGCTTTATCCACCCGACAAGTTTTGTAAACCCGACCCCCAACAGATACAACACAATCATGATCAAAAACCCCGCCAGCCCGCCTGCAGCTGTACTTCGTAAACCCCGCCCAAGCCAGCCGTATAACAAGAACATCCCCAGCCCGAACAGACTGGTTTCGAATAGTACCAGTCTGTGTTCGATATCGATCACCATGATCACCCCAAAGAAGACCAAGATCGGCAGGGATGCCCAATAACTATAGACAGAAAATGGAAAATGATAGAGCAAGAGGCTCAATACCGTTGTGATAATTAGAACTACACCTGTTCGCCTTCCTCGATGCTGTCCACAGCCAGGGCACGGCCGGATTAAGAGATAATCCATCAGACCATAAGGTTGTAAGCAGGTTCCGCAGGCAGGCTCTGTGATCTGTCGGGCACCAGGGAGAACATCAGCTAAATAATTGATCAGCTGGCCGCATAAAATACCGGCAAACATCGAAACTATGATCATGATTGATTTTTCCAATTAATCTGTCCAGGTAAAAAACCCTTATTTCAAACCTTATTATCCTGATATGCAAATAGTTATACCATTTTGCAGTACTCCCAATGCTATCATAGGTTCAAGTTTATGGCTGGAAGAACCAATTAACCAATTTATGACAAAAATAACATTAATGCACTTGGTTAATCTTCTTGTAGAAAACTTAAACTGATTTGCAGTATCACTTTTGTATAATTAGTTCAAATTAATTTTTTTAGTAAAGGAGAAATAAGCATGTTGTTCCAATTGTATGTACAGGCAAAAGAATGGTTCAAATCCATGGGGGTGCAGGAAGAAGAAGGTCAGGGTCTGGTTGAATATGCATTGATCGTGCTGTTGGTCTCGATTGCGGTTATTCTTGTCCTCGGGCTGCTGGGTGACCAAATTGATGCAGTATTTACGACAATCACCAACACCCTCGCCGGTGCCGGAGTTGCTGAATAATTATATCCTGTCTGCTTCAATCATTCTTCCAGCAAAGTCTCAATAACAAGAGACTTTGCTGGTTTAAACGCCTATGTGTTTTTTAATGAGTCCTTTTTTGAAATAATTAAAAGATCGGATGATTTAAACCTAATATTATTTTAGATTTTTTCGCATAACAATAAATAAAAGCGTGAATTTTTTTATGCCAGATTACTACATTTGATGGCGATAACTTTTTCAGCGCGTAATTTATTGCAATCTCATTACTTCAAAAGGGCAATCTAAAATCAAATAATAAAGGTTACTACTCAGCTTATGGAGTTATAGGGGGTGTTGTGTGGCGGCTCCGCCGCCACACAACACCCCCGACCTTTCAGTTGCAGTGCAACCTGAGCAGTTACTTATAAAGACAATAAAGGCCTGACACACAGGGAGGCATTATAACGTGACCAAAAAAGCACAGGGCTTGGTCGAGTATGCATTGACATATTCTTAATTTCAGTGGGTTTGACCGCGGCAATCATATTTTTAAGTGACGAAAAAAGAAATTGGGTTTTTTGATGACTCTTAATTTAATTGGACTGGTGCAAATCCAATTTACACAATTTGACAAGACACTCCTAATTAGTCTGATTAGAAAAGGTGTATCGTATTTATTCTGAGGTAATTTTTAATAATTTCAAGAATTTAGTGATTTAAAGAAGTTATGTGAATTTTTCACAATAAAGAAGTGAAAAAATCATTAGTGAATTTTATTAAAAATGATATTATGAGGTTAATGTCCAAATGATATTTTTAGCAAAGGAGAAATTAGTATGTTCTTCCAAATGTATTTAAATACAAAAGAATGGATCAAAGCCATGGGAGTGCAGCAAGAAGAAGGTCAGGGTCTGGTTGAATACGCTTTGATTGTGCTGCTGGTATCAATTGCAGTCATTGCTGTTCTCGGGCTGCTGGGTGACCAGATCAATGCTGTTTTTACAAATATCACCAACACCCTCGGCACAGCTGGCAACTAACACCCATATCTTTCTGAATCATTCCACCGTCAAAGTCTCTGATAAAATTTCTTTTCAAGTTTGTACGTGTTTGAATAGCATTTTTGATTAAGGGTTTTATTGGGATCATATAATTTGATCTTATTGTTTAATCTAATTAAGTCTTAAGAAATTCAGGCATGATAATAGATACTATCTCTAAATATTTTAATCAGATTATCAGCCCTGGGTGATTAGAAATTACTTAATGGGTAAATATTTTTTATCCCTTTACCTAAGGAGGGGAAAATGTTAAATCAATTATTGATCATGGCTAAGGCCTGGTTCAACCAGCGAAGTATTAAAGTAGTCGAGAAAGCACAGGGGCTGGTTGAGT
Source organism: uncultured Candidatus Brevefilum sp. (assembly GCA_964497065.1). GTDB lineage: Bacteria > Chloroflexota > Anaerolineae > Anaerolineales > Anaerolineaceae > Brevifilum. Next base: position 4,794 of record CAZCBW010000005.1, read on the forward strand.
ATGCGTTGATCGTATTCTTGATTTCAGTGGCTGTGATTGCAGCACTTATGTTCTTAAGTGATGAGATTAGAAGTGTGTTTGATTTCATCATTACCACGCTTAACAGCCGAATTGGGGGAGGATAAACAAACAAAGGTTATCTCTCTGGTCATGATGGTTGATAAAGGGCCATATATCTCCTTAAGGGCAGGATCGTTAGCCCGATTTTAAACTCATTACACGTATAATTTAATTAAATAAAAATGACCATTAATTTTATTTTAATGTTCATTGTCTTATCAACTGTTAATTCTCATCAGGGTAATAAACAGGTGAAACTTGATTTTTAAGATCGTCATTGAGTCAGAATAATAAGTCAAAGAAGAAAAATGCAGATGAGGACCGCAATGCCATCTAAAAAGAAGGACAAAATTAATATTTTAAACAAACGAAAAGGCCAGTCTTTGATTGAATTTGCCTTGCTCCTACCCTTTCTGCTTCTGTTGATCTTGGGAACATTGGACTTGGGGCGGATGTTTTACACCCAGATGGTGATCACCAATGCAGCCCGGGAAGGCGCAAATTACCTGGTATATTTTCCCGAAGACAAAAATCAGGGGTATACAGAAACTTTTTTCGCAATACAAAATGAAGCGGACGGTTCAAATGTTGAATTTGCAGATATTGATGTGATGATTTCTGGCTGCTGCACAGCTGGCCAACCGGTGAATGTGACCATTTCAACTACTGTAGACCTTGTCTTCGATGGGGTGCTCCAATTATTGGGCTTATTGAACGGACCTGTTCAGTTAACCGGCTCAGTCAGGATGATGGTGCAATGAAAAAAAATAAACATCATATCGGTCAATCCATGATTGAATTTGCGCTTATTTTCCCAATATTGATCTTTCTGCTTCTGGGGTTCTTAGACATTGGCAGGGCAATTTTTTATTATTCATCCTTAACCAATGCCGTCCGCGAGGCAACCCGCTTCGCAATCGTTAACCGAAACGCCATTGAAGATGCCTGCAATAACCCTGCCGACAATATCTTACAGGATGTTGTCTTGGATTTTGCTTTTGGTTTAACAAATACACCTAACCCATTGACCAAACAAGATATCAACATTCCCTGTCCACTCAATAATCCAAATCAATCAATTACGATTGAAGCAACCTACGCTTTCATACCAATAACCCCAGGCATTGCACAGCTTATAGGCAACGGGACAGGGATCGATTTAGTTGCACAATCCACCATGCGAATCGCTGGTGGATCAAGATGAGCTTATCAGGTTAGAAGGGAAGTGGACCATGGAAATTAGAAGATATTTACTTAAATTAGAGCCTGGCCAGGCGATCCCAATTATCGTGATTGCCTTAGTGGCATTGATTGGTATGGCTGCCCTGGTATTGGATGGGGGTGCAATCATGATGAACAGGCGCAGCGCCCAGGCAGCGGCTGATGCAGGGGCAATGGCCGGTGCTCACGTTCTATGCAAAAACAACAACACCAATATGAACGAGATTCATGGTGCCATTCATCAATACACCACGCTGGAAAACAATGCGGCATTGATTGACTGGCAGGTGACTGCTGAAAATGTTGGGAATGCGGATGGGTTAGCCAGGGGTGAGGTCGTTGTCACTGCCGAGGTACAGATTGATTCCTTCTTCGGCAGGATTTTTGGCCAAGATCAACTGACGGCACAGGCAACTGCCGGTGCTGGCTGCTTCCCCTATTCTCCCAGTATCATCCTGCCCATTGCCTTTCCATGTCGTCTGCCAGTTGGTGATTCTGTAAGTCAGGATTGTGATTATTTCCCCTTATCCTGGGCAGAGATCAAAGCTGTGACGAATAATTATAATTATGACCCCAAGCAAGGAAGCCCGACATCTGCACAGGCAAAAGGGATCAGCGATGATCTTTATGCCGCTCATAGTGACAAAATTTTCATTGTGGTTGACTCAAATAATATTTGTGGTGAAGACCTGAATTGTAATTTTACTGGCGACGATGATGGGCGATACCAGCTCAGCAGCGGTGCCCGCGGGTGGTTAAATCTCACAGGTGAAAGCAGCGGCACCTCCAACCTTTGGCAGTGGATAGACGAAGGTGTCGACGCTGAACTCAACCCGCACACCTGGCTCAGCTTTATTCCGGGTAATCGGGCTAACTCGATGTACCCCAGGTTCAACAACCGTCTTGATGAAATTGTTTGGGTGCCTGTTTTCAACTGGATCTGCGATAATTATCCCTCCGCTGGCTCCGAATGTGACATCATGGCACATCAAAGGTTTCCCATGGCCCCGGGTCAGCAAGACACTGTGACACTGGGCAGCCCTGCGTACCCTGTAGCTCATGTGATTGGGTTCGTCCCCTTCTTCCCCACATGCGTAAAAACTGTTGGCAATACGTCTGCATGTCCTGGTTTTAACCTTGCACAACAGCACAACCCAGACATCAAGGATAATACATTGGCCGTGGAAGGTTATTTTGTTCAACCGGATTCACTGCCTGGTGATGCCGTCGGGCAAGGCGGTGCTGATTTTGGTCTCTACATCGTATCGATGACCAGATAATTGATACGTGAAATCAAAAGGATAATCATTCATGAGAATCATAAGATTGTTACGTAAATTAGAGCCTGGCCAGGCGATCCCCATTATCGTGGTTGCCTTAGTGGCATTGATTGGTATGGCTGCATTGATTTTAGATGGGGGTGCAGCAATGATGAACAGGCGCACAGTCCAGGCTGCGGCAGATGCAGGGGCAATGGCCGGTGCTCACGTTCTATGCAAAAACAACAACACCAATA